>JACAEW010000325.1 GCA_013388675.1 Syntrophaceae bacterium
TCCGGGCCAGCTGGCGGACTCTTTTTCGAACCTCCTCTTCTCTCAGGAGAAGTCTCATGGCAGGGAGAGTATATGAAATTTTCCACCGGCTTGTAAAGATGAAAAATTTTTTCTTTTCTCCATTTTCGGTATTGACAATTTCAGCGGAGTGAATAAGATAAAGACCGGATTACGGGTTGGGGTGATACCCGAATGCATTCCTTCCGGGTGATGCCGCTTTTTTTCCATCCCCAAAAATCGAGAGAGACGAAGGAGGAAAGGCCATGGCCGATATTAAAAATATTTTATATGCCACCGACTTCTCGGATAACTCCAAGTATGCCCTGACCTTCGCCAAATCGTTCGCCCAAAAGTACGACGCCAAGCTCTACGTCCTCCACGTGATCCAGCAGCCGAGTTATCCCCTGGGAATGTACGCGGAGATCTCCTTCGACGCCATGGATAAATTCAGCCAGAGCATTTCCCAGGCGGTGGAAAAAGAAATGCAGGCTCTGCGGGAAAAGGACCTGAAGGGAATTTCCAGCTACGAATGCATGATCGTCCAGGGGACCCCCTTTCTCGAAATTCTTCGCACGGCCAAGGAAAAGGCGGTGGACCTGATCGTGGTCGGGACCCACGGGCGCACCGGTCTCGATCACGTGCTATTCGGCAGCACCGCCGAGAAGGTCGTCCGCCGCGCTCCCTGCCCGGTCCTCAGCGTAAGGCTTCCGGGAAAAGAATTTAAAATAATGTAACAACGGGGTAAGGGGTCATGGGTAATGGGTCATGGGTAATGGGTAATGGGTAATGGGTCATGGGTCATGGGTAATGGGTTATAGGTCATAGGTCATGGGCAACGAATACAGGGGAAGGGATAAGAGATCGTAGGATAGATGTTTTTGTTTTCAAAAAAGATCAGGGTATCGGTTGCCAATAAATCAAATTAACCCCCATTACCCATAACCCATTACCCCTGGCCTTCGCTTTTTACCCATGACCCATGACCCCGTACCTGTCTTTTTTTTGTTGCATAATTAACAACCCCAATCATTTTTTTGTGGCCTTTTTAATACAAAAAAGACGGATGAGGATCGGACAGGCATGATGGGAATCTCCAGGGGAAAAGATGGATTTTTTCCAACCCCCCTAAAAATTTCTTGCCTTTTTGCGCCGGAAGTTAGTTTTCTTAATATTTCCAATGCTTATAAAAATCTTCGGTTGAAGATTCATCGGCCAAAGTGACCGAGCATTTGTACCACCGCGACGATCCGAGATTTTTCTCCAATGGCACTAAAATTGCTAAATTTGGGCAATCAGTGAGTCAAATTGGCCTTGAAATATAAATCCTACAACCGGCAATACCGTTTTTTACCTTCCCCGGGAACTCCCCGGGGAAGAATGAGTTCTTTGAAAATATTCATATTTCTTTTAGCGGGAGTCCTGTTTGTTCCCGGGACCCTGGCCCAGGCGCCAAAGGCGCCCCAGCCCGCTCAGCCGGCGCGAGGTCCTTTCAAAGTGGCCATCCTGCCCGTTACCATTCACAGCCCTGAAAGCCTGGAATATCTCCGGGAGGGTGTTTATGCCATGTTCTCCTCCCGGTTGGAGCTCGAAGGGCGGATTTCGGTGATGGAAAGGGCGGCGGTGAAAAAGGCCGTATCCCAGCATTCAGGAGAAATCGATTCCGAAGCCGCCCAAAAACTGGGGGAGACCCTGGGCGCCGATTTCGTGGTGTTCGGAAGCCTGACCAAGCTGGGAGACAGCGCCAGCCTCGACTTGAAAGTTTTGGAGGTGAAGGGAGAAAAGCCTGCCTCGCCGGTTTTCGTTCAGGCTAAAAAGCTGGAAGAGATTATCGGGCAGGTGGATGTGGTGGCCCGCCAGGTCAATGAAAAGATTTTGGGTTACTCCCCAGGGCCGGCAGTGGCCGAGAAAACGCCGGAAACCACGCGGGCTCCAGCCTCTGTTCCGCCACCGGTTTTCGCCCCGCCTGCACCCGCGGCGCCTCCGGCCCAGGCAGGCCTGCCGCCGGTATTTGGACCAGCTATCCCGTCGGCTGCAGGAAAGGTTTTTACGGTAGGAGATTTCTCCCAGAGCCAGGCGTTTCCCTTTCGTATCCGGGGCATGGCCATGGGAGACGTGGACGGGGACGGAAGGAATGAAATCGTTTTCATCGAGAGCAAGAGCGTCTCTATCTACCGCTGGGAGGCGAACGAATTCAAGCTCCTGAAAAGGTTCTCGGGAAAGAACATTGATCAGTTCCTGGCCGTCGATGTGGGAGACATGGATAAAGACGGGAAGGCCGAAATTTTTGTGACCAACTTTCCCGAAGACCTTTATGACCCCGGCCATCGAATGAGCTCCTTCGTCATTGCCTTCCGGGACGGAGACTTCCGGATCGTGGCTTCCGAGATCGACTGGTTTTTTAGAATCGTTGAATGGGAGGGGAAAGGCCCGGTTTTGCTGGGCCAGCAAAAGGGGTTCGAGAAAAGCTTTGAGGGGCCGATTTACGAGATGGGCTGGGACGGAAGGACCGTTCGCAGCGTACGGAAGGCGGAGGCCCCCAGAGGCGTTTTCAGCCTTTATGGGTTCACGCCCTTTGCGTCCGGGGGCACCACCCTCTATGCCTTTATCGACTCCGATTTCCGCCTGAAAGTCCTCGATCCGAAGGGGAAGCAGGTTTGGAGAAGCAGCCTTTACTACGGGGTGGACAATGCCTTCAAGATCAAGCCGATCCAAACTTTGGGGGCATACCAAGGGGACGAATTTGCCTCGGTGAATGTCCGCCTGAAGGCGCGGGGGGACGAAATCATCGTGATCCACAACATCTCTCCCGTGGCCGATATTTTCAAAAGGGAAAAAGTCTTCACCTTGGGGGAAATCCAGATCCTGACCTGGACCGGGGCCATGTTCGTGGAGCGCTGGAAGTCAAAATTGATCCAGGGATACGTGGTGGATTTCCAAGTCAAAGATTTTGACGGAATCCCGGGGGAGGAAATGGTCGTCGGCGTCAATCTCCCCAAGGAGGGAATTCTTTCCCCCGGCGGAAGCAGTTCCCTCATGGTGGCCCGGATTCAGTAAATCCCCGCTTGCCCCCCTTTGATAAACGGGGGTTGGGGGGATTTAATAAAATAAAATTTTTCTATTGACAAGTTTTTTAAGAATCAGTATTTTGGGACGAAGAAAAGTCCTTATTCGTCAGAAATTCCCAAAGGGAAGGGGGTGAGGAGGGAAAATAATTTTCTGCAGCATCGATTTGGGTTTTGAAACTTCAAGAATTCAGCATCAAGCGAAAAGGAGGTTAAAGAATGAAGAAGTATTCAGTGCTGTTCGGGGCAGCGATTATGGTGATGGTCCTGGCCGCTCCGGCGATGGCCCAGTTCTCATCCTGGGGTCATATGGAGTTCCAGACCGTATGGGAAAGGTCACCGGATTTTAACACCGGAAATGCCTGGGCAAATGGAAGCGGTCTGGCCGTGGATTCGGACACCGCGTGGAGGCAGATCCGCCAGCGGTACCGTTTTTACATGCAGTACGGCGACCCCAAGACCGTCCGGGCGGTGCTCGGCTTCGAGGCCGATAGCACGGACTGGGGCGAAGCTGGCACGGGCACGGTGACCGGCGGCAAGATGGGCGTTTACCGTTCCGACCAGGTGCAGTTGGAAGTCAAGCACGCCTACCTGGATTTCATGATCCCCAACACTCCCCTCCAGGTGATGGCCGGGGTTCAAGGCTTCGCTTACGGCGGACGGCTCTGGATGAACAACGACGCTCCTGGAATCATACTGGCCACCAACTTTGCCCCCCACAAGATCCAGGCTTTCTGGTGGAGGGAAAATGACCTGAACCGCAACACCTACGGGGTGAACGACACCTACGGCCTGGCCTGGGATATGGTCCAGAAGCAGTTCAATGTTTATGCTTACGGGGCGTATAAAAACGATCTGTACACCGGGAACCTGGCTGCGGTAACCAACAAGTTCGACGATCATCCCTGGTGGATCGGGGCCGGCGGCGGTTTCCGTCCTGGCAACTTTAATTTCAGCGGCCAGTTTGTGTACAACGGCGGAACCAGGAAGTTTACGACTCCTGGCCTCAATGACTCCGATTACTCCGGATTCGCCGCCGAGCTATCGGCTAAATATCAGATCGGCCCCGGCATGTTCTTCGGGCTGGAGGGCTTCTATGCCACGGGACAGGATGCCGATGATTCCGACAAGATCAACATCTACACCTTCCCGACCGGATCGGAAAGCCAGTCCATCTTCGGCAACGACCGGACCGTATTCATGTGGATGAACGCCTCGCATATCGGTTACTCCCACAACCGGGAGTTGAACTTTGCCGGGTTCTGGTACGGCCGGGCGAACTTCGAGTACAGCCCCACGGCCTGGGTGCGTATGAATCTCAACTATCTGTACATCGGCGACACCGGCAAGGGGACTCCCGGAAGCTACAGCGCGACCCAGCGGAACCCCTTCACCAAGGCTACTTCAGGGACCAAGGCCGTGAACACCCCGGTTGGGTCCAGGACCGACAAGGACGAGGATTTTGTGGGTCACGAGATCAACCTGATCACCAGCCTCAACATCTACAAGAACTTCGTTTACAACATCGGTATCTATTACTTCATCCCGGGCGACGTGTATGACACTCCGACCAAGGATGCCGACGCCTCTTACGGAATCAACACCAAACTGAACTACGCCTTCTAAGCGAAGACGTACCCTACCAAAAAACCCCGGGGAATGACCCCCGGGGTTTTTTTATGCCTGCATTACGGGAAAAAGCCGTAGGGGCGATTCATGAATCGCCCCTACAGAATTCACCATCAATCCCTCTCGTGCTTGCCGCTGTCCTCGTAAGGCGTTCGGAGCTGGATCATCACCGGTCTCAGGTCCTTTTCCGGGAAAGATCCCTGCGGGGGGGCTTCCCGGACGGCCCGCGCATTTACGGCCAGGGGGAAAACCGCGGGGCGGCTCAAATGCCCGGCCATGTCCTGGATTTGCACTGTGAGGGTAAGGGTGACAAAATCCAGGCCCTCGTGGACCGGAATGTTCAGGTAGATGTATCCCGCAAGCTCCTTCCGCCCGGCTTCCTTGACCCGAATATAGCTGACCGGGTAGGTTCCCATCCCCGGCTGGTCCACGGTGCAGACGATCCGCCTCATGTCCCCGTTGGGGTCTTCGGCCTTCAGGTACACCTTCCAGGTGTCCCCGGTCCTTGCCTCTTTGGCGGCAAAGGTCTGGCTGATGACCGGTGGGTCCGCCCCGTAGGTCTTCTCCCTCACCTCGAGTGGCCCCATGGCCGCACATCCCGCGAGGAAAGAAAATAAAATCACCCCGCCCCCCAATCTTCCGCACCTCACGGCATCTTCTCCTTTCTCTTTTTTCCGCCTCATCTTTTTTTCTTATTTTAATAATACCCCTAAACCCGGGGCAGACGTATGATCTATTTCAGCCAAGGTCTCCAGGCGCGTCTCGCACTTCGCGGGAAATCGTGCCCCCAAAAATTCCGCATTCCGCAATCCGCATTCCGCAATTTCTTCTTTCGCCTTGACATCCCGGGTCGATTTTGGTATGAAAAAATGCTTTGCCGAATTTCTCATGACCAATGAAATCGCGCGCAAAATGGTTGCGAATTTTGTAGGCAGGGAAAAACCGGGAATCCCCCCCCAACCCCCCTTTGAAAAAGGGGCGAGAGGGGGAATTTATCGCGAATGCTCGGAAAATTTTCTTCGCAGCAGCATGCCGGTATTCGGTCGACGTTAAACGCCTAAAAAAGGTTCTGAACATCCGATGAAAAAACACTTTCTCCTGGCCCCCGGCCCCACCCCGATTCCGCCGGAGGTGCTCCTGGCACTGGCCCGGCCCATCATTCACCACCGCACCCCTTTTTATGAAGGGATTCTGCAAGAGGCGCGGGAAGGACTGAAATATCTTTTTCAGACCAAAAGCGAAGTCCTCATCTTCGCCTCCTCCGGCACCGGGGCCATGGAAGGGGCGGTAACCAATACGCTCTCCGCCGGCGACAAAGCACTTGTCGTGGAAGGGGGCAAATTCGGAGAGCGGTTTTCGAGCATTTGCAGGGCCTACGGGGTGAAACCCATTGTCCTTCCCGTTGAGTGGGGGCAGGCCGTGGATCCGGCGGCGATCGAAAAAACCCTGAAAGAAGAACCCTCGATCAGAGCGGTCTTTGTCCAGGCCACGGAAACCTCCACCGGGGTTCTCCACCCGGTCAGTCAAATCGCGGCCGTCGTCTCCCGCTGCCCGGGAACGATCCTGGTGGTGGATGGAATCTCCCATGTGGGTGCAGTTGAACTTCCCATGGACGAATGGAAGCTGGACGTGGTGCTCTGCGGCTCTCAAAAAGCCCTCATGCTCCCCCCCGGCCTGGCCTTTGCGGCCCTCAGCGACAAGGCCTGGCAGTTTGTGGAGTGTTCCACCCTTCCCCGGTTCTATTTCGATTTTAAAAAAGAGCTGAAGAATCTGGTCAAGAACCAGAGCGCCTACACCCCCGCCATCTCCCTGGTGGTGGGCCTGGCCGAATCCCTGCGATTGATCCGCAAGGAAGGACTGGAAAACATCTTCGCCCGCCACGCCCGCCTGGCCAGAGCCACCCGCGCCGCCATGACCGCCCTGGGTCTCCGGCTCTACGCCCCCCAAGCCTGCTCGGACGCGGTCACCGCGGTCATGACCCCGCCGGGAATCGACGGTCAGAAGGTGGTGAAAATTCTCCGGGACAAGCATAACCTCACCATCGCCGGAGGCCAGGACCGGGCCAAAGGCAGGATCTTCCGCCTGGCCCACATGGGATACATCGACCAGTCCGACATCCTCGCCTGCATCGCCGCAGTGGAAATGACCTTGCAGGAGCTCGGACACAAGTTCGAATTGGGAGCGGGAGTAAAGGCAGCGATAGAAATCTTAGGTCATGGGTAATGGGTTATAGGTTATGGGTAATGGGTCATGGGTCATGGGTAAAAAGTCAAGGGGGGATATCATGAGGGGGTTCAGGGGATTAAAGGTTTGGCAGGAAGGGAAAGATTTGGCTGTTGATCTTTATAAGATAACTCAGAAGGGGGCCTTTGAGAGAGATTTTTCGCTTAAGGATCAGATTCGCCGGGCAGGCGTAAGTTTTCCGAGCAACATTGCGGAAGGGGATGAGCGGGGCACCAACAGAGAAGCCGTCAGGTTTTTTTATATGGCCAAAGGTTCATTGGCCGAACTCCAAACTCAATTAGAAATCGCCTTCGCAATCGGCTATATCGACGAAGCCACCTTTCGCCGATTGGATGAAAAATGCGCATCGCTAGGGAAGATGCTGGGAAGTTTAATAAAATTTAGAAGCAAAAAGCAATAGGTACGAGGTAATAGGTCATAGGTTATAGGTAAGAGATTTTATAAACCCTACCCATGACCCATAACCTATTACCCATGACCTATAACCCATTACCCATTACCCATTTTTTAAAAGGATTTTTATGTCCAACATCGTGATCGTCGGAATGCAGTGGGGGGACGAAGGCAAAGGGAAGATCGTCGATCTGCTGACCGAATTCGCCGACGTGGTGGTCCGCGTCCAGGGCGGGAACAATGCGGGGCACACCGTGGTCGTGGGAGACGAGACGATCGTCCTTCACCTGATTCCATCGGGGGCTCTCTACCGGGAAAAAACCTGCGTGATCGGCAACGGGGTCGTGGTCGACCCCCAGGTTCTCCTGCAGGAGATCGATGAGCTTAGAAAGCGGGGCCATTTCCTGGACGACCGCCAGCTCCTGATCAGCGAAGACGCCCACCTGATCATGCCCTACCACCGGAGAATCGACTTGGCCCGGGAGCGGATGAAGGGAGAGGGCAAGATCGGAACCACCGGCCGGGGGATCGGGCCCGCCTATGAAGACAAAGTGGCCCGGGAAGGAATCCGCTTCGGGGACCTGCTGGACGATCAGATTTTCCGGGGAAAATTGGAAACGATCCTCCCCATGAAAAACCGTTACCTGGATACCTGTCTGCAAGACCAGGGATTTGACCTGGACGCCATGTTCCAGGAATACCGCGGCTATGGCCAGCGCCTGAAAAAATTCGCCGCCAACATCTCGGTCTTTGTGGACAGGCAGATCAAACAGGGCCGCCCGATTCTCTTCGAAGGAGCCCAGGGAACGCACCTGGACGTGGACCACGGGACTTATCCTTTCGTGACCTCCTCCAATACGATAGCCGGGGGCGCCTGCACCGGAGCCGGGGTAGGGCCTACCAGGATCAACGAAGTGATCGGCGTTTCAAAGGCTTATACTACCCGGGTGGGCGGAGGTCCCTTCCCCACCGAGCTGAACGATGCCGTCGGCGAGAAAATCCGGCAACGGGGGCGGGAATTCGGCGCTACCACGGGAAGACCCCGCCGCTGCGGGTGGCTGGACATTCCCTTGCTCAAGGACGCGATCCGGCTGAGCGGGATCACCGGAATTGCCCTGACCAAGATGGACGTGCTCAGCGAGTTCGAGACCATCCGCATCTGCACCGCCTATCGGCACCGCGGCCGGAGGATCGAGGAGGTTCCCTCATCCATCCCGGTCTTGAAAGAATCCGAACCCGTCTATGAAGACCATCCGGGTTGGAAGGCGGAACTGAGGAAAGCCCGGACTTTCGAGGACCTTCCCCTTAAGGCCCGGGATTACGTCCGGCGGATCGAGGAGCTGACCGAAACCGAAGTCACCCTGGTCTCGGTGGGGGAAAAGCGGGACGAAACGATTCTGCGCCGCAACCCCTTCCGGCAGGGACCCGGACGTCCATAAAAACCCTTGCCCGCCGCTGAAAATGCGTTTAGAATTAAAAAAAGAATCCAGCAGCCAGGAGCCAGAATCCAGGAGAAAAACTATCTTATATGCGGACTTCTGAATTCTGTCTTTTCATGGATAGGAGCCGTTAGCTCAGTCGGTAGAGCACCTGACTTTTAATCAGGTGGTCGCAGGTTCGATCCCTGCACGGCTCACCAATAAAAA
>JACAEW010000110.1 GCA_013388675.1 Syntrophaceae bacterium
CAAACCCGGCGGTAGGGGCGGGGCGCGAACCGCCCTACAACCTGTAGATTTAGAAAGGAGGGCATTATGAAGAGAGCAGGAGGAGGATTCTTTCTGGTTGTCCTGGCTTTATGCATTTTTTTCGGGTGGACCCATGGCGATTCTTTGGCCCAGGAAAAAACGGTCGCCTACTTGAGTTTGGCGGACTATACCGGGGCCATTGCCGGGCTCAACGTACCCGCCGACATGGGGGTGGAGGACTATTTCAAGGAGTTGAATGCCCGGGGAGGGGTGGAAGGGATCAAGGTCAAATTCATCGGGGTGGATACCCGGTATGACGTGGCCCGGGGAGTTTCGGCGTACAAACGATACCGGACCGAGGCTAAGCTGCTGGTGGTCAATGCCATCGGGACTCCCATCGGGAAGGCGGTCGCCCCCCTGGCGACGAAGGATAAACTCGTTCAGCTCGTCCCCGGGGACGGGGAGTTTCAGGCCAAGTTGGGAAGGATCTTCATCTGGGGGCCTGCTTACCAGGACTCCTTTGCCGCCGCATTGGAATGGATGGTCAGTGACTGGAAAGCCAAGGGTAAAACGGGAATGCCGAAGATTGGGTTTATCAGCTGGGACAGCCCCTACGGGAAAGAGTTCCTCCGCGGGGGAAAGGAGTATGCCGAGAAATTGAGAGTGCCCCTGTTGAAACCCGAATTCTTCCCCCCCGGAGCCCTGGATCATACGGTCTACCTCACCCGCCTGGCCAGTGCCGGGGCCAACTATATCTTTGCCGGCGGAGTGGACCCCACCCCCACGAATATCGTCCGGGATGCCCACAAGCTCGGCCTGACCAAAAGCATCCAGATGGTCAACGACTATTGGGGGCCGACAGAACCCGTGGGCATTCGCGCCCACCCGGAACCCTTGGAGGGGACGGTCATTACCTCCTACTATTTAAGGGGTGAAGAGGCCAAAAAGCACCCCTTATCGGCCTTGTGGACCAAATATCGGGGAAAACCCATCGCCGATTTGAATGAAAGCTACATCTTCGGAACGGTTTGGGGGATGGACTTCGAAGAAGCTCTTAAGATGGCCCTCAAGGATGGGGGATACGAAAAACTTGACGGGGAAGCCATGTTCAAAGCGTATCAAAAGCTCACCGGGTTCAAGAGGCAGGGGATCACCGGGCCCAACGCTTACAGCTCTACATCGCGACGGGGCAGTCTGGAGGTCAAGTTCTATCAGGTAAAAGGCGCCCGGGCGGTCCCGATCACGGATTGGATAAAAGCCCCCGATGCGGTCTCCCTGCATACATTTTAGGAATTCACCATTCTAAAATAAGGAGGGGAAGAAAATGAGGAAATGGCATTTTCTCGTATTTGTCGCGCTGGCCATGGCGCTTCTGGGAGCCTGCCAGTCGGCACCCCCATCCCAGGACTGGACCATCAGCCCGCTGCGGGTTCCCCCGGCGCCTGAACCCCCAGTCGTAAGGGTGGCGCTCCCAACCACACTTCCAGACATGCTCGTCATCCTTCGGACACGCATCTATTTTACCGGGTCGGGATACCAGCCGAAGGAGATGGTTGTGGTGGAGATGGACGTTCCTCCCGGACTGGAGATCCCGGCGGTGAAGCCGGGGGACCCGGTGGGGGTAGCTTTCGGATATGCCGATGAAAAAGGGGAGTTCACGGCCGATGTCACTCCCCCGACCAAGATCATGACTTTCCTGCGGGGGGATATCAGTCCGACTCTGGCCCCCGATCCCAAGTCCTTCAAACCCATTCCCCATGGGGTTTACACCTTCCGGGTTACCGGGGTTGAGTCGGGAAGGACTGCACTGTCCAAGATAGAGTTTCACCCACCGGGCAAATGATGGAAGCAGAAAGGGCCCCATGCTTCGGTTGAACAACATCGAAGTGATCTACAGCGATGTAATTCTGGTGCTCAAAGGTGTCTCCTTGGAGGTGGCCCCGGGAAAGATCGTGGCTCTTCTGGGGGCCAACGGGGCGGGCAAGACGACCACCCTGAAGGCCATTTCCGGGATTCTTCGCACCGAAGAGGGAGAGGTCACCGACGGGAGCATTGAATTCGAGGGCCGGCGGATCGACCGCCTGGACCCGGAGGAGATTGTCCGCCTGGGCATCGTTCAGGTCATGGAGGGACACCGGCTTTTCGAACACCTCACCGTAGAGGAGAACCTCCTCGTGGGGGCCTACGCCCGCGGCGACAGCTTGGCCGTGAAGCGGGATCTCCATCGGGTTTACGAGTACTTTCCGCGCCTGAACGACCTCAGCAATAGGACCAGCGGGTACCTCTCGGGAGGGGAGCGGCAGATGCTGGTCATGGGACGGGGCCTCATGGCCCGGCCCAAGGTGATGCTCCTGGACGAGCCGTCCTTGGGGCTCAGCCCGGTCCTAGTCAGGGAGATTTTCAAGATCGCCCGGCGAATCAACGCGGAGGAGAAGAGCTCCATTCTCCTGGTGGAGCAGAACGCGGTGGCCGCGCTTTCCGTGGCCGAGTACGGGTACGTCATGGAGAACGGGAAGGTAGTGCTCGACGGGCCCACTCCCAAACTGAAGGATAACGAGGATATCAAGGAATTTTACCTGGGTTTGAGCGGCGTGGGGCAGCGCAAGAGCTACCGGGAAGTCAAGCATTACAAACGCCGGAAAAGGTGGTTGGGATAGAAACAGGGGTTGCGGGTTTGGGGATAAGGACAACCCGGCGGGTCGCCCCTATCCGATAAGGATGATTTTCTGTAAGTATGTCAGCGAAAGATTTCCAAACTTCGTAACTGTTTAGCCACAGGGGAAAAGAGATCCCAATATATGAGGAAGCCTAGAAATCCCCCTTGATCCCCCTTTTTCCAAAGGGGAAATCCGCTTTCATTCCTCTGAATCATTCAAAAAAGTCCCTTTCCCTTTGAAAAAAGCGAGGCCGGGAGGGATTTTGGGGGAAGCCTTTTTAACTAGCTAAACATTCACCAAAATTCAAACCCGATTTTCCCTTCGTGGGGCCCCCTTTCCTGATGCCCTTCAAAGCGGAGTCCTTCCGAAAAAAAACACATCATAACCCCGTTTGTCCGGCTTCAAAAGTGTGATAAAATGGCCCTGTTTCCGACTATTTCGGTTGGGAGGTGTCCCATCACTAAGGAAAATACAGACCCGTTGGCTGAGCGAAGGCAGAAGGAAGAGCTTCTACAGCGCCTTTCCCACCCTTTTCCCACCCTAATGGTGGACCGGATCATATCGGTGGAAAAAGAAAAATCCATTCATACCGCAAAATGGGTCACGGCCAATGAGTTCTATTTGGCCGGCCATTTTCCGGAAGAGCCGATCCTTCCCGGGGTCCTGACCCTCGAGGGGATGGCGCAGAGCGCCATCTTCCTGGTTGCCGAATCCTTCGCCCGGGGACGCCTGAGCTGTTTTTTGGAAAAGGTAGACCGGGTGAGGTTCAAGAAGGCCGTCCTTCCGGGAGACCGGGTGGATTTTCGCGTCCAGCTTGCGGGCAGGGAAGGGGAGACCTGGAAATTCAAGGGCCAAGCCCATGTGGCCGAAGAAACGGCCGCCGAAGCCAACCTCGTGCTTCGGGTCAGCTTTCGGGAAGTGGGGTTTGAGATATGATGGAAAACCGTGTGATCCAGAGCATCCTTCCGCACCGTTATCCCTTTCTTTTGGTGGACCGGATCGTAGAGATGGAGCCGGGCAAGCGGGGAGTGGGGATCAAAAACGTGACCGGCAACGAGTGGTTCCTGAACGCGGGGGCGGACTACCCTCCGGTTATGCTCCTGGAGTCCCTGGCCCAGGTGGGGGGGATCGTCCTGGGCTGCAAGGCTCGGGAGGAAAACCCCAACAGCCGGTTCATCGGCCTCTTCGCCGGAGTCTCCGACTTTCAATTCCTGCGCTTTCCGGCCGTGGGGGAGCAGGTCACTCTGACGGTGGAACTTAGCCAGAGCCTGGCCTCCATCTACCGATTCAACTCCACGGCGCTCGTGGAAGGGGGAAAGATCGCCGGGGGCCAGATTCTCATTTCTTTTTCCCGGACCGCCTGAATAAGCCGATGAAGCGTTTTCTTTTCCTCCCTTGGGTGTTGTCCGTCATCGGACTGCTCGGCCTGACTCATTCGGCTTTTGGGCAGGGGGCTTCCGGATATCTTTCCATCCCTTCGAAGAGAATATCCCTCTCCGGGGTCAATGTCCATTTCGTGGAAGCGGGGAAAGGCCCTCCGCTCCTGTTCCTTCATGGATTGGGGGGGTCCTGGAAAGACTGGTCCGCCAACCTTCCGGCCTTTGCCGCCACCCACCGGGTGATGGCATTGGATTTTCCCGGCTTCGGGGATTCGGATAAACCCGAGGTGGAATATTCCATAGAATGGTTGACCGATGTGGTGGAGAAGTTCATCCAAGAACAAAAGATCGACCCGGTGAACCTGGTGGCCCATTCGATGGGAGGACTGGTAGCCCTGAATTTGGCCTCCCGGCCCAATTCGCGGGTCAAGAAGTTGATCGTTGCCGACGCCGTGGGGATCGGGGACAAATCGGAATTCCTCGGTTACGCCATGTCTAAGAAGATCATGGGGCCCGAGACCCGCTGGGAAAACGTGGAAGCCTTCCTGAAGAATGAATTCCGGGCCATGGCAGACGATTTTATCAAGCAACAAAAGCCCCAGACGGCCCGGGAATTCTTTGAATCCCTCAAAATGCCCCTTACCGGAAAACCCCTTGTGCCCATGACTCCCTCGGTCCAGATGACCGCCGACATCATTGATTTCGACATCCGCCCCAAATTGGGTTCGATTCGCCAGCCGACGCTCATCCTCTGGGGTGCGAAGGACCCGGTTGTTCCTCCCCAGGATGCCTCCTTCCTCCACAAAGAAGTCCGCTCCTCCACCCTGGTCCTTTTTCCCAACAGCGGCCACTCCCCCATGATCGAGCATCCCTCCCTTTTTAACCAGGAGCTGGATAAGTTCCTGCGCGCGGGAAAATAGCCCCAATCGATGGTTTTGCTTGGGAAATAAAAAAAGGGCGGAGCCATTTCTGACCGCGCCCTTTTTTCTGGGACTTTTTGCCGGATCGTTTAAATATGGGTCTTCTCCCAATCGAGTGGGTAAAAAGGGAGAAAACGACTCCATCGCATAGGCCCAGGGGGGCGAAACGCCCTTCTCTACTTCCAAGAAGGAGTTAGGACCTTAAAAGTGGCGTCTTTCCTGAACAGTTCGTCATCCCCTTTTTCCAGGTACAATTTTAAATTTCTATGCCTTATATAATGCCCGGGGGATTTGAGGGATTCGAAGGATGACCAGGCGCGATCCGCCAGCCCGGGGACCAACCGGAAGGTGGCGTCTTTCTTGAACAGGTCTTCATCCCTATACTTATCCAGTTTGATCATGCCATCCTGGACCCGGAAATAATACCCCGGGTAATTCACGGATTGGAAGGAGACGTACTCTTTTTGCAAGGAGGGATATTGTTGCTCCGCGAGCCCCGGGATGATCCGAAAGGCGGCATCCCTTTGATCCATCTCGGTGCCCACGACGGTTACCTCTCCCAGGAAATTTCGGTGCCGAATATAGCGGTCGGGGTAGTTGAAGGATTGGAGGGTAATCTGTCCGGCCTTTTCCATTTCGACCAGCGTAAAGGTCTCCCATGGCCCGATCGTTGAACGATTGGCCGCGAGCTCCCGGCCGCCGCCCCCTTCGGCACATACATATTTCCCGTTATGAGTGCGCAGGGCCACCTGATTCGGACCCGCTCCAATCATTTCGAAAATCTCCCAGTCCTTGATGTGAAGCTGATTGGCCAGTACCTTTCCTCCGCCGCCACCCGCTGCCGATAGATATTGGCCGTTGTTGGCCCGCAGGGCCACCTTTCCGCCCTCCAGTTGGATTAGTTCGAAAGTCTCCCATTCTTTAATTTGGTCCCGATTGGCTACCACCTCTCCTCCACCGCCGCCCACCGCACACACATATTGGCCGTTGTTGGCCCGCAGGGCTACCGATCGGCAACCGGGCGTAAAATTAGCCGTCTTGTCGACGTTGGTTATCTCTTTCATCTCCAGGCTGGCAATCGAGCCGCCCGAGATTTTTATTTCCCGGAACTGGGGTTTTTCGCCTTTCACCGCCCCAGAAGTGAAAAGAAGCGGGCTGTTTGCCCGGAGCCACAAATGCCTCAAGAAAAGCTGCCCCCCATCCGTAGTGGCCCTAAAAAATTTTCCCGAATAGTCGTCCGTGAAATAATAAAAATTGGTATCCTCGGGTCGCTCGGTTTCTCGGATTTTTTCGATTCTAAACTCATGCACTTTGTGGGTATGACCGGAAAACACAAGAACGGGTGTTTTTACGGACGTCCCGCTTAGGCGGTTGATTTTATTCAAGAAGCTGAGGCTATTTCCATCCGCGCAATAAAAGTTTAGCAGCGGATCCCGTTTCCCGGATTTAAAATGCTTTGTTTTCGTAAAGGAGAAACCATCGGCCACCAGGTCAGCGAAATTCTTTTTGTAATTTTTATACAGATTTGTCAGCCAAGGAATTGCCGCACGGGGGTCTTTTTCGTGTTCCTGCTCGAATAAGACTTGGATCCCTTCGGTTTCGCCCTTCTCCAACCCGATTAGAGGAGCATGGGTGAATACCAGAACCATTCCGTGCTCCGGAGCGTTTTCCAAGGCTCGATGAGCGAGTCGTATTTGATCCTCCACGATTCCCCGGTTGTGCGGCCCGTCCTGGATATAATCTCTGTCTTCATCCTCTTTGCCTTCTATTCCGACAAATTCCTCCTGCCGGGGATACCGGTCTGCGCCCGTATTCAAGAACAGCAGCTGATGATTGCCGATCTTAATTTTAAAGTCCGTATCATAGTTGATTGTGGCAAGATATTGACTTAATCCCCGCGGTTTAGGCTTGGCCAGCCAATAGGACCAGTCTTGGTCCAGGCTTGGTACCCAGCCATCGGTGTTGATCTTTTCCTTAAACGTCTTACGTTCCGAGATTTTCTTGTGTTTTCCTCCATCGCGGGGAAAAGCCCAGCAGTCATATTCACGGCCTTCCCCTTCCAAAAGACCATAACGCTCATTCGAATATCGACGATGGAGCATATATTCTGCCCACAGGACATTAAGATGTATTTTCAAGGATAAAGGCACCTCGTTCGCCAAGTAGTCGTGATTTCCAAGGACCGTGAAAATCGGGCACAGAAGCTCTTCCCCCTTGCCGTCCAGTCCCAGGATGATTTCGTAGAATTTGTTGAAATTCGAATAGCGCCAGGAATGCCCCGTGGCATCCTCTCGCCGGTCTTTGGCAAAATCTCCCTGTCCGCAAATAAACTTGCCATCCCACCAGCCGTCAAAATAGTAATCTGTGATGTCCCCTGTTAAAACGACGAGGATCTTTTCTCCGGCCCTCACTCTGGCATTCGCCAGCTTGATGAAGGCCCGGAGGTTGTCATTGAAGTTGATGTACCTCGAGGCGAGGGTCTTGCATTCACTCTCATTGCGAACCTGGCACAAGATTTCAGGGATCTGATCATTCCTCCTGGCAATATGGGTATCGGTGATGTGCAGAATAGTAAACTCGTTGGACTGACTTAAGCTTTCGTGCACATAAACGGCATGGGGGTTGAAAATATTCCATCCCGTGTCGGGGTCCCCCACGATTCGGAGTTCTAAAAAAGCGGGCCATCCCACGGAGGTTTTCACCTCTTGAATCTGGTCTTCCCCCATCCCGACCTGAATGCGGGCGTCCCATCGGTAGCGCGCATCGTATTGTTGCTCAGGCCCGGTTTCGGCGAAAGTTCCCGAGGCGTAGCCCTTTGCGCCGTTTTCGAATTTCGGATGGCGAAAAACTTCGCCTACGCTGAGGATATTGAGGGTGATCTCCTTGCCCCTTACCGCGATTCTGGGGGGATATCGCCGCAGCCGCTCTGCCACCTGGGCCGGCGTTGGGATGGGGATTTCCGGCTCGGGTTTATCTCCCAGCCACCTGAGCCTTCCAGAAACGGTGATTTCGAAGCGTCTCAGGTCCTGGGAAGTTAGAATGAGCGGATTCCCCAGGCGGGGGCGAGCGATCTCTACTAACGACGCAAGTATTCCGGCCGCTCTGGGCTGTTTCTCCGCCGAAACAGGTCCGGATGCTTCCTTCGCGGCCTGGATCGTAAAGGGGCTATCACTGGAATCCGATATCAGGCCGTCGGGGGTCATAACAATAACCTGGAACTCCCGACCTTCCTGGGTCAGGGTTTCCGGAATCGTGTAGGAATATTCCCCGGAATTGGGAACTCGATCCGCAATCGGGATCCATACCCCAACTCCAGGCCCCCATTTCAGCCCAATCCGGACCTCGGGGATGTTTCCCGAGCTCGTCCAACGAATGGTAAAAGTTTTTCCCTTTTCCCATACCTCGCCGCCGTTTGGCGCGGTAACCCGGATTCTTCTGGGCTGTGCCGTTTGGGCCATCTTGAAAGCAGGATCGGTCTTGGTTTCATCATGGGCAATGGTCTTATTCTTTTCGGCAGCAGGAGGAAGAAGAGCTTCCCTGAAGGCGAGGGAAGGATTCCTTTGGTCGTCCCCCGCCCCCTCATTCCGGGCCACGGTAGCATGCAACGTGATCAACAGCCCCATAAGGGCGAAGAAAATAATCCTATGAACCCTCATTTTCATGCCCTCCTTTTGGAAGAATTGATAGGCTTCGTGCTTCCTGAATTCCTGGCCGTTTTCCATTCAAGATGAGAATGGATTGATTCAATAGTGACGGAAATCCCCTCCTTTCCCATTGGTACCCACTCGGGATAAAATTTGAAAAGGCATATAAATCCCATGCTTTACATTCAAAAGTCGGATCGGGAAATCCATCTCCAGCCTTATTTTCAAATAAATAAAAATACCAAGTCAAGGGCAAAAATGAGGAATCATCCTTTCTTGCCCAAGATGTATGCTTAGAGTGCAGAAACCGGTAATTTCAAATAATCGAACAGGTTAAGGAGATTGGGTTGCAATTCGGGAGGGATATGGTAGAGCAATCTTCCGTCCAGGGCTTGGAGGACCTGGGTTTCTTCTCCGGTGACCAGGAGTTTCGAGTCTCTTTTCCGGATTGCCTGGAATTGAAAGGTTAGGGCGGCTTTGGTGGGCTTCAAGACCGTAGTGCGGATAATGATTTCGTCTCCCAAGCGGGCGGGTTCTTTGTAGGAACACTTCAGGTCGATAACGGGAGCTATATAACCCAGGCGGGTGAAATCCTGGGGGGAAAGCTGGAACTTGCTCAAAAGAGCGCTTCGACCCACTTCGAACCAGGCTATGTAGTGACCGTGCCAGACGATCCCCCAAGAATCTACCTCGTGGAATCGGACCCGGATTTCGGTTTCATCATATTTCATAAAGGCAGCACCGTAGGGGCGACCGGCCGATCGCCCCCCCATTCCATCATGCCCTATGCGCTTTCACAAATTCCGCCAGGGCATTCACCGACCGGAAAACCTTCTTCCCCACCTCGGAATCGGGGATGAAAACTCCGTAGGTCTTTTCCAGAGCCACAACCAGCTCCAGGGCGTCGATCGAATCGAGCCCCAGGCCCTCGCCGAAGAGGGGGGAGTCATCCTCGATATCCCCCGGAGTCACATCCTCCAGCTTCAGGGTGCTAATGATCAAATTCTTGAGCTCTAGAACCAAATCTTCAGCCATTCAAGGTCCTTTCCAAAAAGAGCGATCAGCTTTCAGCAATCAGCCCAAAATGATTCTTTATTCTGGGCAAAATCTAATAAGTGACCGCTGCTCGATTTATCTTATACCATTCCCCCATCCACGCATATGACCTGCCCGGTAATGTAAGAGGCCTCTTCGGAAGCCAGAAAAAGGACCAGGGAGGCCACCTCTTCCGGTCTGCCGAACCGTTTCATGGGAATAAGACCCAAAAATTCCTTTCTCACTTTGTCGTCCAATTTTTCGATCATTTCCGTCTGAATGATTCCGGGAGAGACCGCATTGACTAGAATTCCGAAGGGAGCCACTTCCCGGGCCAGGGATTTGGTCAGGCTGATGACCCCGCCTTTCGAGGCTGAATAATTGGTTTGCCCCGCCCTTCCGGTGATGGCGCTGGGCGATACCATATTGATGATCCTTCCCCTTCTTTTCGCGATCATAGGACGGAGTGCCGCCCGGCAGCAATAAAAAGTGCCCCTGAGGTTGGTTTCGATGACCCGGTCCCAGTCCTTATCCGACATGAGCATCAAATAAGTATCCCGAAGAACTCCGGCGTTGTTCACCAGCACATCCAGGCGACCGAAGCGGTCGAGCATCTCCTTAAACATACGGTCCACATCCTCTTTCAGGCTGATATCCGCCTTCCAGGCTATGGCTTTTCCTCCGGCTTCCTGACTCTCCCTTTCCACCTGCCGAGCGGCCTCCTCGTCATGGCCGAAATTCACAACCACCCGGGCCCCCATGCGACTGAAGGCCCGGGAGATGGCCCGCCCGATTCCCTTGGAACCGCCGGTGACCAGAACCACCCGTTCATGGAAGTCCATCGATCACTCCAAGCCTAAAAATGCGGAATTCGAAATGCGGAATGCGGAATTGAAAACCGCCCCATTTACCCGATGAACCCTGATCTCCAAATTCCCAACGCCATTCATGTTACGCCATCATGTTGATATTTTTTTACATTTGAGATTTCCATGCTTGGGTTTATTCGCGTTTGCGTTCCCGATCCTTTATTCCGCATTCCGCATTCCGAGTTCCGCATTCGAAAGTCCCTCTTTCAGGATCTCTTCTGCCGTGATCGCCTTGGCCCTGCGATTGACCCACCTGACCATCTGGGTAAGCACATTCCCCGGTCCAACTTCCACAAAAGTATCGATCCCATGATCGACCATCCGGAGCAAGACTCGATGCCAATGATTGGGCCGGGAGAACTGGATACTCAACTCTTCTTTGATTTCCTCCGGGGTTCTCAAAAGCTCCCCTGTCAGGTAACTAAGGACCGGAATTTGAGGAACGGTAACTTCCCATCCCTGAATCGCCTGAGCAAAAGCCTGCGAGGCCCTTTCCATCAATGGGGTATGGATGGCCCAGCCGATGGGCAGCCGCTTGACCAGCAACGCCCCCCGCTCGATGCAGAGCCGGATCGCCTTCTCCACGCCTTCTTCCTGCCCCGAGATGACCAACTGCTGGGTGTTGTTAACCGAAGCCAAGTAAACTTGGGACGCCTCTCGGCAGGCTTGCTGGACTTCCTTCACCGAAAGGCCGATGACCGCTGCCATGGCCCCCTTCTGCCTGAGCCCTTCCTCGGACATTTTTTCCGCGGCGATGATCACCCCTTCCAGACCCTGATCGAAGGTGAGCGATTCGGCGGCCACCAGGGCGGAAAAAATTCCCAGGCTGAAGCCGCTGGCCATTTGGGGTACAAAGCTCAACCTCTTGAGGATGGAGGCATAGGCACAGTTGGTTACATGGACGGCCACCTGGGCATTGAAATCGAGGGAGAGCTCTTCCTCCGGACCTCGAAGACAGAGTTCCAGCAGGTCAAAGTCCAGAGCCTGGCTGGCTCGCTGAAAGCTCTCCAAGGCTTCCGGGTAGGAGGCCAGCTCTTGAACCATGCCGACCCGTTGAGACCCTTGGCCCGGAAAGAGGAACGCGACATCAGGCATGGGGTTCTCCGGTTGATATCGTCCGTCCGCGCAGGATCTTCATGTGTTCCCACAGAGGGCCTTTAACCCCGAATTTGCGCAGCTTGGACTGGAGGCGGAGGGAGACATTGATGCTCAGACCCGGAAAAATCCAGTTGGGGGAAAGAGAAGAGCGATGGCGGACAATATCCACCAGGCGGTCCCGCACCGCCGGCGCGATGTAGAACACGGGGTCGAGGAAGTCGGTGTCCGGCGACAGAAGGCCTTCGGCTTCGGCCTGGCGGGCCAGGCCGGTGCCGGGGAAAATCCGGAGGCCCACCATGGCGATCACCGCCGTTGGAGCAATCTCCTCCATGAGCCGAAAAGTTTCCTCCAGGGTTTCATCCGTATCTCCGGGCGCTCCCAGGGAGAGACTGTGACAGACTTCCAACCCCGCCTCGCGGGCGTAAAGGCTGCCTCGGCGGATGTCCTCCGGGGTGAAGTTCTTTCCCAATCGGGCCAGTACCGGCGGAGAGCCGGAATCCGTGCCGAATTCCACCCCCGTGCACCCGGCCTGTTTCATGACCTTTGCGAGGGAGCGGCTGAAAAAAGCCGGGTTTGCATAACAGCTCCACTGAAGAGAGAGCCCTCTTTCGATGAAAGCTTCACAGACAGCTCGCGCATGGCTCTCCGGAAAATTGAAAATATTGTCCACGATGAAAATATTCCGCACACCCTGGTGGAGCAAGGCTTCAGCTTCATCGGCCACCCTCCGGGGTGAACGAAGCCGGACCGCCGTTCCTTCGATCAGAGGATAGGTACAATAGATGCAGGAAAAGGGGCACCCTCTCTTGGTCTGGAGGTTGCCCATGCCTCCCTTGGCAAAATAGGCCTTCAGGTCCATGCACGTCCAATCCGGAGAGGAAAGGGAATCAAGGTTTTGAACCCAGGAAGGGCCGGACAATTCTTTGCTTTCCCTGGAGATGAATCCCTCGATCCGGGGAAAAGATGAATCCAACATCCCGCTCAGAACTTTGGGAAAAGCCTCTTCTCCCTCCCCCGCGATCCCCCCGTCCGCCTCCAGGAAGCTCAGGATCCTCTCCGGCATGAGGGTAAAACCCGATCCGCCCAAAAAAATGGGAGAGGAAGAAAATCGCCGGCATCGTTCGATTACCTTTTTAAAGAAAGGAAGGTAAGAAACGGATTCCGGATAAGCAACGTTGTCGATGTTGCGGAGGGAAAGGCCGATTGCCTGGGGAGCAAACCTGGAGATTGCGCTTTCGAGCGCCTGCTCCACGTCCTCTTCAAAACAAAGGTCCAGACAACAAACCTCTTGGCCGCACGATTTCAGGGCTGAAGAAAGAAAAGCCAAACCCAGGGGGGCGACGGGGTCCGGCAGCATTTCGATATTGGGAGAGATGAGGAGAACGCGCATAAAGAAGCTTTCAGCAATCAGCTATTAGCAAAAATCCTTTTTCTCTCTTTTTCTATTTTTTTCGCTGACTGCTGATAGCTGATACCTTTTTTTCTCAAAATAACACAGGAAAACCACCTCGTCAAAAGGGATTTGGCCGGGCCTTGTTGCCGGGAGCTTTTCCCGTGAGGAAAAACAGGCAGCGGTCCGGTTTGGGTCCGAAGTATTTTCGGCTTGACTTTGCCGGATAGGGAATACATCATCGGGAATCAAAGAACCGGGACTCCAACGCCCCAGGAACCGCGATAAATTAGAGGGGAAAAAGAATGTTTGAGAGGAAAAAAGAGGAAAATGCAAAAAATTTGACCCTTTTGTTCAATCCCCGCTCGATTGCCATCGTTGGGGCCTCGGATGATCTAACCCGCATCGGCGGATTGCCCATCAAGTTTCTTCGCCAGCACAAGTATCCGGGAAAGATATTCCCAGTCAACCCCAAGTACCGGGAAATCGCCGCTCTTCGCTGCTATCCCACCCTGAAGGATATACCCGAGCCCTTGGACCTGGCGCTGATCGGAATCCCCCGGGCTCTGGTTTTCCAGGCCCTGAGAGATTGCGCAGAAAAAAAGGTGCCTTTTGTCATCCTTTTCAGCGCAGGCTATGCGGAGATGGGGGAAGGGGGAAGAAAGGAGCAGGAGGAACTTCGACGATTTGTCCGGAGTGTTGGAATTCGGATGGTAGGCCCCAACTGCATCGGGATCGTCAATACCCATGATCGAGTGGCCACTTCCTTTACCAGCGGACTGGAAATCGACTCCCTGCTTCCGGGGGCGATCGGGCTGATCACCCAAAGCGGAGGGGTGGGGAACTGCATCCTCACCCGGACCTACGACCGGTCCATCGGACTGAGTTATTTTATTTCCTCCGGAAACGAGCTGGACCTGGAAATTTCGGATTTTTTGGAATTTTTACTGGAAGACGAGAAGACGAAGTCCATTGCCCTGCTTCTGGAGGACCTGAAGGACCCTCATAAATTCAGCCAGGTTGCAGCGCGGGCCTGGCAAGCAGGTAAGCCGATCGTAGCCTTGAAAGTCGGGCGATCGGAAAAAGGTCGGCAGGCGGCCGCTTCCCACACCGGGGCCATGTCCGGGTCGGATTCTCTCTATGAGGCGCTCTTCCGCCAAAGGGGGATTAGCCGGGTTTTCGATGTGGATGAGCTCTTCGAAGTGGCTCACCTATTTGCTTCCTACGCTCCCCCTGCAGGAAACCGCCTGGCAATTCTCACAACTTCAGGAGGAAGCGGCGCCCTGCTGGCTGACCTTGCTTCGGATCATCATCTTTCCATGCCCGTCCCATCACCTCGGACCCTGGAGCAACTGCACGACGTGGTTCCGGCCGTGGCCCCCATCGCCAATCCCATGGACATCACCACTCAGTTCATGAACGACCCGGAGGTCATCGCCCGATATATAACGACATTTGCGGAGGATGAAAATTTCGACATTTTGTTGATGAACTTCACCGTCTCCACCTCCGACCGAACCCTGAAAGTGGCGGATAAAATTGCCGCCATCCATCCAACTCTTCCCAAACCTTTGATTTTCTGCTGGCCCGTGGGAAACATGGCCCGCACTGGCTTCGCCGGTCTGGAAAAGGCGGGTATTCCTCTCTTCTTCCACCCGGCCCGCTGCCTTTCGGCCTTAGGTCATTTCATTCGTTACGGCGTGCACCGGAATAAGCCACGGCGGTGAATATGAAACAGGAAATCGACAAGGCGATGGCCGACTACTACGCTCGGCGGGCGTCAGAATACGAGCGGGTGTACCAGAAGCCGGAGCGGCAGGCCGATCTCAGAAGACTCGCCGATTTGCTGAGTTCCGCATTTGCCGGGCAGGACGTTTTGGAGGTGGCGTGCGGTACGGGGTACTGGACGCAGTTCATTGCCAAGTCGGCAAGAAGCATCGTGGCTACGGATATCAACCCGGAGGTGCTGGACATCGCCCGCCGGAAGGATTACGGACCGTGTTGGGTTACGTTTCTGGAATCGAGCGCCTATTCGTTGGCAGGGGTTGAAGCCGGCTGCTCCGCCGGATTCCACGGGTTCTGGTGGTCGCACATCCCCGTCCAGAAAATTGGCGCATTTATCACCTGCTTCCACGCGGCTTTGTCAAAGGATGCGATGGTTGTCATGATCGACAACGCTTATGTAGAAGGTAGCAGCACGCCCATTTCACGGAGAGACGAAAACGGGAACACTTATCAGATCAGACAACTGCAGGACGGAACGAAACACGAGGTCTTGAAAAATTTCCCTTCGTCGTTGGGTCTGCGCACCATCTTGAAGCCCCATGCCAATGATGTCCGGGTAACGCCATTCGACTATTACTGGATGGTTCGGTACAGAACGAAGCGATAGGCGCACCGATCCAATAATGGGGCCCCTGCCGGGATGGGCCAACATAACAAGGAGCATCGGCCCCCCCACGAGACTGGTCAAATCGGCCAGAGCGAGGTGAAGAAGCCGAATCGTCGGGGGAACCCTGCTATGCGCTCAGGGGGCGGGAAATCACTTCCTTTACGACGGGAACCTTCTGAGCCTGGCCGAGGATCACTCTTTTTATCTCCTGACCGGGAAGATTGAGGAGAGCCTGCCCCAATTTGCGGCCCCTTTCCAGTTCGTAGGGCGAGTCGATTTTGTTGATATAAGGAATCCCTCGAGCCTTTTCCGGGCATTTCTCTAGGGTTGCCGCCAGGAGGCGGGCAATCATTTCTTCATCTAGAATGGTTCCTTCGGGCTTCTGGAGGATTTCCATGGCCCCTCTCCAACGAAATACGTGATTTTCATCCAGCGTGCATCCCAGGGCGTCGATTCCTACGACCGGCACCAGAAGAGTGGTATTCAGGGGGACCACCGGTTCTCCCTCTCTCGGCGCTTTTAGGGAATAACCCTTGGCTCCATCCGCTTCCGCAAGGATGCAGGTTACGCCCGGAATCTTTTCAATTTCCTCAATCCACGCGGGGGGAATCCCGTCCAATTTCCCATTCTCCAACCTTGCCCGGGCCACGAGTAGGCAGGGGGAAGAGGGGAGATGACCCAGGATCCACTCTCGCAGCGTTGAAAAGTCCCGGGAAACAAAGGAAAGAAAATCCGCGGAAGGTTGGGGCTCCCAGATTTTTGTGGTCGTAGTAAGGATTACGCCCCGCTGGCGTTCAGCCATTTCCCGTCCCCAGGAAAACATCAAAGTGGTTTTCCCACCTCCGCCCACCAGGCTGATGATTTCCGGGTCTTTCAGTTGAAAAGCGTCCGCTAAAGTCAAACGGGTTCCTCGGGTATTTTGCCCATGAAATTTTGGTACTGTTCAGGAGTGTCGAGGTCGTGGATAATGGATTCGCTTTCCAATTCAACCAGAAAGACTTCCTGCGGGACCCTTTCCAGTACCTCCCGGAATCCCCGATCCCCTTCGATTCGGAATGCTTCGCATCGATGCTTCACGCTGAAGAGGGCCGGGTGGCCCCTCCTTCCCTTGTAAGCGGGGAGGAAAATCGTTTTTCCGGGAAAGCGGTTCCGGAACTCCCGGATGAGGGAGTTGTAAACCCTCGGCTCGATCCCGGGCTGGTCCGCCAATACGATGAAAAAAGCTTCGGATCGGTCGTCAAGAGCCTGCAAACCCCTTTGGATGGAGGTAATCATTCCCTTCGGGTAATCAGGGTTTAAAACCACTTTGAGCCGGGAGGTATCGATCGTTTCCCGAATCCTCTCGGCCTCGTGGCCCAGCACAAGGATGACTTCATCCACCTCCGTTTTATGAATTCCATCCAGGATGTGCTGCAGAAGGGGTTTTCCGCCCACGTCGAGCAGTTGCTTGGTCCTGCCCATTCGCTTGGATTCACCGGCAGCGAGAACGATGGCCGAAAAAAACATGTTCATTCTTTCAAATCGGGTAGATCGAACTCTTTCCGCGGCTTGCTTGCCTTCTCCGATTCAGGCAGACAGGAATATGCCTTTCCCTTCCCGGTCTTTCTTCTCTTCTGGATCATCTCGGCCACAATGGCCACGGCAATCTCCTCCGGAGTAAGAGCGCCGATGTCCAGCCCGATGGGGGCATGAACAGCCTCCAATTTTTCCCGGGAAATTCCTTTGGCCACCAGGCTTTCATAAACCGTCTGAATCTTCCTTCGGCTGCCGATCATCCCGATGTAGCGGGCCTTTGTTCCCACGGCCCATTCTAAGACTTCCTGGTCGTAGGCATGTCCGCGGGTGACGATGACCACGTAGCTGGACGGATTGACCTTTAATTTCGGAAAGGCAAGGAAAAATTCCTCGGCCAGAACCTCATTCGCCTCGGGGAATCTCTCCGGGTTGGCAAACTGGGGGCGATCGTCGATGACCGAGACCTCGAATCCCACCATCTTGGCCATCTTAACCACGAAAAGAGAGATATGCCCTCCTCCGAAGACAAAGACCCGTTCCGCGGGAAGAATCGGTTCGATGTAGATATCCATGACCCCTCCGCAGATCATTCCGCCTTCTTCGGCTTGCTTTCCGGTCAGGTCAAAATGGATGGTTCGCGGCTTCTGTTCCTTGATAATATTCATGGCCGCTTGCCAAACCTCGGCTTCCAGACAGCCTCCCCCGATGGTCCCCAGGAGGGTCCCGTCTTCGCGGATGAGCATCTTGGCTCCCACCTCGCGCGGGGTCGAACCCTTGGTTCCTATGATCGTCGCCAGAGCCCCCTTTTTCCCCTCCGATTTCAGTTTTTGGACCTCATCGAATAGGTCCCCCATGGCAAGCCTCCAGAATAATATTCTAATCCCCATCTTCACGGTCCGTGGAAAAACACGGGCCTCTCATCACTTCCCAGCGCCGATAAGCCGTATCTTGAAATCCATTGTTGGGCTTTGTTCGAAAAGTACATGATCAATGAATTTTAGGGAATCCTTCGTCAATGGCCAAAGTCTCGCCCCGCAGCCGGGATTTTCCTTAAGATCCCGGTCCTGCCGGAAATCCCCCCTGCCCCCCTTTTATCAAAGGGGGGGTGGGGGGGGATTTCAGAGAGGCGTTGACCAAACAAGATTTCTTGCCCCATTTCAGGCTTTCTTTTTTTGAACGCCCGGGCGATGAATCAAGTACTTTTCGAACAAAACCCTTTATTCACAATACCGTCCCCGAATCCCTCTCTTCACCCTTTACCCCCCTTACCCTGCCCTCTGTCGTTCACAGGCCCCACCGGGCCGAAGCAGCCCATGACCGCTTTGGGGTAGGGCAGGTTCAGGGTGAAGGTCGTTCCTTCCCCGTTGTTGCTCGTCACCGCGATGGTTCCTCCATGGTTCTTCACCACCGAGTGGACGATGGAAAGCCCCAGGCCCGTTCCCCCCTCCTTGGTGGTGAAAAAAGGGTCGAATATTTTGTTTTCCATTCCGGGAGGGATTCCTCCCCCCGTGTCGCTCAGGCGGATGGTCACGTCCCGGTCCTCGTTCTGGCTCAGGGAAATCCGCAGCGTCCCCCCTCCGGGCATCGCCTCCAGGGCGTTCATCTCCAGGTTCACGACGGCCTCCCGGACCTGCTCCGGGTCCACGCGAATGAGGACCTTCCCTTCCGGGTACTCTTTCCGGACTTCGACTCGCTGCTTGCGCGCGGGGATGGAGATCCAGTCCAGGGTCCGGTCCAGGACCTCTTTCAGGTCCACCTCCTGGAAGGCGGGCGGTTTGGGTTTGGCGAATTCGAGGAAGTTGGTGAGCATGCGGTTGATCCGCTCCGACTCCTCGCCGATGAACTGGATCATTTCCGACTGGACCGGCTGGGCCACCCCTTTTTTGAGCGTCTACGCCGAACCCAGGATGATTCCCAGGGGATTGCGGATCCCATGGACGAAGGAGGCCGCCATCTCCCCCAGGGCCGCCAACTTCTCCGACTGCATTACCTGCCAGTCTTTCTTCTTCAGGTCCTGGTAGAGTCGCGCCCTGGAGATGGCCATGGCCACGGCCGGAGCCAGGGCCTCCAGGGCTTCGATCTCCATGATGGTGAAGTTCTTTTCGCCTTTCTTGTCCCCCAAAAGGATGAATCCCAGGAGCCCCTCCTCCCATTCCAGCGGAAGCACGAGGGAAAGGCGGGCTTCGTTCATCTCCTGGACTTCGGGCTGGAGGGCGCGTATATTCTTGACCATTTCCAGTTCCACCGCCCTCTCGGACTTTTTCAGGTAGGCAATGAAAGGGCTATCCACCGGGAAGGAGCGCTCCCGGGGAAGCCCTTTGTGGCTGAAGAGCCGGTAACAGTTGGATTCGCTCTCCAGGATCCAGATTCCCACCCGGTCGAGGAGCAGGGCCTGGGAAATGAAGTTCACGGTCGCCCCGAGCAAAGTCTGAAGGTCAAGAATATTGAGAAGCGTGCGGGTGAACTCGAAGAATTTCAGGCGGAAGAGATACCTTTCCCGGTAGAAGAACCGGTCGATGAACTCCTCCACCTTCCTCTCCAGCGGCCGCAGGAGGAAGACCAGCACCAGCACCATTGTGGCTTCCACTAGAAGGGACGTGGTCTCCAGCTTCCTCGCCACGATGTCGCATACGTTCTTGACGAAGAGGATGTAAATGACCAAAACCAGCCCGGAGAGGAGCGAATACAGGATCCCGCCCCGGATGATGAAATGGATGTCCACCAGGCGGTATTTCACGATCGCCAGGGCGAAAAAGAAGCTGATGAGGAGTGAGTACAGGCTGGCCACGAAGAAGAAGGAATAGCCCAGGTGGAAGAGATAGTTCATCACGTGCAGGATAAGCCCGATGACGAACATGGAGATGATCCCCACCAGGATATAGAGGATCTGCAGCCGCTGGCGGGCGATCTTCGTTTGGCGGTAGGAAAGGATGAAATTCACCACCCCCCAGGCGAAGTACCCCAGCCCGATCAGGGCCAGGATCAGGGCCAGAAGCTGGGACTCCAGGCGCCCGTGGAAGGTGAAGACGTAATAAAAGATGGACCCGATCTGCACCACCCGCCCGATGTCCACCTCCAGCAGAAGGATGAAGGGCACCAGCAGCGCCACGGGGCCCGCATACAGGACAAGGCTGCGCCGGCCGTCGAAGAACCGGGTCAGCTTCTGGGGAAAGACATAGGAAAAATGGAGGAAAAAAACGGGGAAGAGAAAGACCCCGATGAATATGACCTTGACCCCCACCAGGGCCACGGAATGGAGGTCGCTGTTGATCATGATCAGCTCGCCCGCGTTCCAGGCCACGAAGGAAAGGATGAGCAGGGTGAAGACCCGGTTCACCACCCCTTTGGGATGGTCATAGAAGACAATCAGGCAGAGGGTGAGGTTGATGGCGAAGGCTAACGCTGCGGGGATGGCATAGACGCTCATAGACGGCGGCTCCTGGTTCCTTCTCTCCTTCCAGGCCTATATTCACGAGCGATCTACAAAATCGGTAATCCGTATCAATTTAGTTATGTTATTTGAAAATCATACCCAGCCATCCCGAATAAGTTAGCCATCGCTGAAATCCCCCCCAACCCCCCTTTGCAAAGGGGGGCAGGGGGGATTTCTGGGGGATCGTTTGAGAGGGCAAAAGGTATCTTTTTCAAAAAGCCAAAGTGTTACGGCTATCCCAATATACCTTTTTCCGCGGATAAAAAAAAGAGGGAGCGGCTGAGGATGATCTGGGGTTGGGCAAGAAACCCAAATGGTTTAAAATTTGGCTTTTTGTAAGACTTTCGTGTTTTGAAAAGGTCGTCTCAGAAATCCCTCCCGGCCCCCCTTTTTCAAAGGGGAGGAGAGTTTTTGGTGGGATCCGAGTTGGCAGCTTCGGTTTTCCCCCTTGGGAAAAGGGGGAAAGAGGGAGATTTTCACTCCGCATTCCGAATTCCGCATTCCGCATTCATGCCTTCGCTTCCCCCAGATAGGCCGAGCGAACCATTTCATTTTTCCGCAGGCTCTCGGCGGCATCGCTGAGAAGGATCGTCCCGGTCTGGAGGACATAGCCCCGGTCGGCCACCTGCAGGGCCATGCGGGCGTTCTGTTCCACCAGGAGGATGGTCGTCCCGGTTTCATGAAGTTGCCGGATGGTATCGAAGATGCTGTCCACCAGGACCGGCGCCAGGCCCATGGAGGGTTCGTCCAGCAGGAGGACCCGGGGGTTGGACATGAGCGCCCGGCCGGTGGCCAGCATCTGCTGCTCCCCTCCGCTCAGGGTGCCGGCCACCTGGCGGCTTCGCTCTTCCAGCCGGGGAAACAGGGAAAAGACTCTTTGCAGGTTCGCGGCGACGACCTTGGGGTTGTTGACGGAAAACGCGCCCATCTCCAAGTTCTATAACACCGTGAGGCGGCCGAAAATTCTCCGCCCTTCGGGGACCTGGACAACCCCTTTTTCGACGATTTCGTGGGGAGGGTACTTCGTCAGCTCCTCTCCCTCGAAGCGGATGGATCCCTGCCGCGGCCGCAGCAAACCGCTGATGGTTTTCAGGGTCGTGCTCTTGCCCGCCCCGTTGCCCCCGATCAGGGTAACGACCTCTCCCTTCTCGACAACCAGGGAGACGTTCTTCAGTGCATGAATGTGCCCGTAATAGGCATGGACGTTTTCAACCGAAAGAATGGGCATATGGATGCCTAGTGAGAGGCGCCCCCCTTCCCCAGGTAGGCTTCGATGACCACCGGGTTATTCCGGATTTCATCGGGCGTGCCTTCGGCGATTTTCTTCCCGTAATCCAGCACGGTCACGGTTTCCGAAATGCCCATCACCACCCGCATCTGGTGTTCGATCAGCAAAATGGTAATGCCCAGTTCATCCCGCAGGTGGCGGATAAAATCCATCATCTCCTGGGTCTCCCGGGGGTTCATGCCCGCCGTGGGCTCATCCAGGAGGAGGAGTTTCGGCCGGGTGGCCAGGGCCCGGGCGATTTCCAGCCTTCGCTGGTCCCCGTAGGGGAGGTTCTTGGCCAGGAAGTCCCCCTTTCCGGCCAGGTTGACGAAACGGAGGATTTTCCGCGCCTCCTCGGCCGCCTCCTTCTCCTCCCTTCGGGTCCCCGGAGTCCCCGCCACAATGCCGAAAAAACCCGCTTTGAGGTGGCCGTGGAGCCCGACCAGGATGTTTTCCATCGCCGTGAGGTTGGGAAAGAGGCGGATATTCTGGTAAGTGCGGGTAATGCCCAGGCGGACAATCTGATCGGGAAGAAGCCCGATCAGCAGATGGTTGTCGAAAAAGATCTCCCCCTCTTCGGCTTTGTAGAAACCAGTTACACAGTTGAAGAAGGTGGTTTTTCCCGCTCCGTTGGGGCCGATGATGCTGTGGATGCTCCTTTCCTTGACCTCTAAATCCAGTTCCTGGACGGCGACCAGGCCGCCGAACTTCTTGGTGGCCTTCCGGGAGGTCAGAATGGAATGATTTTTTTCTATTCCCGCGGCCATACTTTTTTCCCCGGGTGTCCATCGGACGAGCCCGTTCAAATAGATACCTTCCCTTTCCCCCGGTTTCCCGCTTCCGCCCCGGAGGGGGAGTCCGGCGGTATGTCCGTCGGTTCTTCCTCGTGCAGTTCCCGTCGCCGCACCGCCTCCGGCCACAGGCCCTCCGGCCGAAGAAGCATCATCGCTACCAGGGCCGCTCCGTAAACCAGAAGCCGGTACTCGGCGAACTCCCGCAGGAGTTCAGGCAGGCCCACCAAGGCTACTGCGCCCACGATGACCCCGGGGATGCTCCCCATGCCACCCACGATGATCACGCAAAGGATATTGATGGAAATCATGACATTGAAGCTATGGGGATAGATCGAGCCGAGCTTGCTGGCAAAGATGGCCCCGCTCAGAGCGGAAAAGCCGGCCCCCGTGGCAAAGGACAGCAACTTGGTGGCCACGAGGTTGATCCCCATGGCCTGGGCCACATCTTCGTCCTCCCGAACAGCCATCCAGGCCCGCCCCAGGCGGGAATCCCGCAGCCGCCAGGAGATGAACCCGACCAAAAGACAGCCCGCGAGAATCAGGTAATAGAGCTGCTGGGGGGTCCCGAATTCGATCGCCCCCAGGGAGGCCTTGGGAATCTTGCCCACCCCCTGAGCCCCTCCCAGCCAGGGCCGTAAAAAATCCGATAGAACGAGAATCCGGATGATCTCTCCGAAGCCCAAGGTGGCGATGGCCAGGTAATCGCCCCGCATCTTGAGCACCGGGATTCCCAGGAGCACCCCGAAAATGACCCCCAGCAGGATGGCGAAGGGGAGGGCCTCCCAGAAGGAAAGCTGGAAGAACCCCAGTTCAGGGGAAGTCAGAATCGCCACCGTGTAAGAGCCGATGGCGAAAAAGGCCACGTACCCCAGGTCCAGGAGGCCGGCGTAGCCCACGACGATGTTCAGCCCCAGGCCGAGGAGGACGTAGAGCCCCACGATGGTCAAGACCTCGCTCAGGAACAGGCCCAGGACCTGGGGAAGCACGAAAAGAAGCACGGCCAGGAGCGCCCATCCCGCCAGGCGAAGGGACCGCTGCTTGGCCGGGGAGGTTTGCCGGAAGGCCGTTCGCAGGGCTTCTCCCTTCCTGGCCCAGAGGTACATGATGAGGGCAATCCCCGCAAACAAGGAGGCCGCCCCCCAATGCGTCAGCCCGTTTGCCGCATAAAGCCAATCGTTCAGGGCCGATAAGGGTCCCCAGAGGGCGAATGTAGGGCGGAGCAGGTCCTGTAGGACGCCTACGGCGACGGTACAAGCCAGGGAGGTTCCCAGGACCCGTCGAGCCAAGGGAGGGGACAGAAAAAAAAGGCCGGCCAGGAGGCCGCCCAAAGCCCCGCATAAAAGGAGGGGAAAGGGACCTCCTTCGACCCCCATATCCAGGGTGAGCATGCGGTACAGGGCGGGGGAGGCGTTGATGAAAATCTTACGGAGGTTGACCAGGTTCCCCAGAGTGACCAAAAGAGACAGGACTCCCGCCGCCACGAGCCCCGCCAGAAGGCTGTTTAGAAGGGGGTACGTCGATTCCATCCGGGTGGCGCGCCGCGTCGCCGAGTAGCCGCCAAACACGGGGACCAGAAGAAAGAGGGCATGGCCCATGGAGAGGACCTCGCTGATCACGCCCCGTTGGCTGAAGGCCTCCACCATTCCGATCAGGGCCAGAAGAACCCCCACGGCGCCGAAGATCAGGCCCATCCGGATGCCATTCTCCCAAAGGCTAGGACCTTGCTTCATCCGATTCCTTTTCGGGTGTTTTCCCGCTCAGGCCTTTTTGACGGCCAGCCGTTCCCCCAAGAGACCGGTCGGCCTGAAGATCAAAACCAATACGAGCATGGTGAAGGCAATGGCATCCTTCAGTTGATACGGGGCCACAATGCCGAGGCCATCCAGGAACAGGCTGGGGCCCACCGATTCGATCAAGCCCAGGAAGATCCCCCCCAGCATGGCCCCGGGGATATTGCCGATTCCCCCCAGCACCGCGGCGGTGAAGGCTTTGATACCCGGGATGAAACCCATAAAGAAATGAACCTGCTTGAACATGAGCGCGTAGAGGACTCCCGCCGCTCCGGCCGAAATCCCGCCGATCACGAAGGTGGTCACGATCATCCGGTCGATGCTGATTCCCATGAGCGAGGCGGCCTCCTTGTCCTCCGATACCGCCCGAATGGCCTTTCCCATCTTGCTTTTCTGGACGAAGCCGTAAAGGGCGGCCATCATGACGGCCGCGGAGATGATCACGACGGCCTGAAATTTCAGGATCCGGAAGTCCCCGAACGTCCATTGCCCTTCAAGGATTTTCACGACCGGGTAGGCCTGGAACCCCGAGCCGTAAAGCCCCCGGAAGGTGTACTGGAGAAAGAAAGAGGCGCCGATGGCGGTAATCAGGGGAACCAATCGCGGGGCATTCCGCAGGGGGCGGTAGGCGATCCGCTCCAGGAGGACCGCGACCAGGGTGGAAGTGGCCATGGAAACCAGGAAAATGGCCGCCAGGCACAGGATCGGATGTTGATCCAAAAGGCCGGAGGAGTAAAAGGCCGCGGCCACAAAATACGCCGTGTAGGGACCGCTCATGAAGACTTCGCTGTGGGCGAAGTTGATCATCCGCAAAATCCCGTAAACCATGGTGTAGCCCATGGCGATCAGGGCGTAGATGCTCCCCTGGGCCAGGCCGAAGACCAGGAAATCGAACCAGTGATGGGCGCTGTACCGGCCGGCCCCCAGGGTTGCGGCCGACCCCCAGAGGATGAGCAGGAGAATGCTCCCCCCGATCAGCCACATGAGGACATCGGTCGGGTTAATTCTTTCTTTCCATTGCTGCCGCATGAACATTTAGGATGGTCTCGCAAAAAAGCATCGATAGGCTCTCCCCCTGGACGGGGGGAGGATCCGGGTGGGGGCGATAGATGGAATGATTTGAAAGGCCTATCAAGCCCCTTCCCCATAATCCCTTCCCCCAAGGGGAGGAAGGATTTTCTTTTTTAGGGGTTCGTCCATTACGAAAATATGACCCAGGCGGATGAGCCGGGTCTTTTTCCCTTCCCGGCTCATCGTCGCTGGTTGAAGAGATCTTGGGGCTACTTCTTCGCCGGGGCCTTCGGGGCCGCCGGCTTTGCGGCCGGAGCGGCGGCCATGGGCGCCCAGAAGGGCTTATCGGGCATCACCAGTTTCTTCACGTTTTCTTCCGTGGTCTTGTAAACGGCGATCCTCGGGTCCGCGCAGTCTCCGTATTTATCGCAGGAGATGGTCCCGGTCAGCCCTTTCATCCCTTTCGTTGCATACAGAGCGTCGCGGAGTTTCTGCCGCCCGATGTACAGGGTCCCATCCGGTCCCTTTTTGCCCACTTTCTGTATGGCCGCAAAGATCATCATGGCCGCGTCATATCCGTGGGCGTGGAACGGGGCGATGGGCTTTTCCCCGTATTTTTTCTGGTGCTTGTCCAAAAAAGCCTTATAGCCGGCCCCGAAGGCGGAGAAATCGGGACTCGAATGGTACATTCCTACGGCCGTATCTCCCGCGGCCTTGTAAAAGTCGGTGGAAAAAATTCCGTCCGCCCCCATCAGGGCCGTTTTTTCCAATCCCTTTACTTCCTTCACCTGGCGGGTGATGTGGCCGCCCGCCGCGATGAAAATCGGATAGTAAAGGAATTCCGGCTGGCCCGTGGCGATCTTGGTCAGAACCGGCCGCATGTCCGTATCCGTGGGGGCAACGGCTTCCTGGAAGGTGATGGTGCCCCCCATTTTCTTGAAGGTCTCGGCGAAAACGGCCTGCAGTTGTTCCGCGTACACGCTTCCATCATGGATGGTCGCGGCCTTTTTCACTTTCAGTTGCTTGATGGCGAACTCCGCGGCCACCGCCCCCTGAACCTTGTCGTTATGGGCGGTGCGGAGATAGCCGTCATAATCCGGTCCCCGCTTCGGGTCGGTCAGGTAGGGAGCCGTGTTGGAGGGAGAAACGGTGGCGATGCCCGCCTTCCAGAGAATCGGCGCGCCGGGGCGGGCCTCGCTGGAGCAGTTCGACCCGACCGCGGCCACCACGGTGGGGTCTGCCGCGATCTTGGTCGCCGCCGCTTGTCCGCCCTCGGCGTTGCAGCCCGTGTCCTGGGCGGTCAGCTTGATGGGATGACCCAGGAGTTTTCCCCCTTTGTCGTCTATGGCGATCTCTACCCCGCGCTTGGTATCCGTGCCCAAAGAGGCATCGGGCCCGGCAATCACCATCCAGCAGGCGATGTGGATGGGCTCTCCGGGTTTCAGCTTGATGATCCCGATTTTGTCCTCGTATTTAAAGGCTTCCTTTTTAGCTTGGCCGTAGGCGGCCCCCGCGGCAAAGGCCGCGATCATGACTCCCAGCAGAGAATAAAGAAAAAGGCGTTTCATGTTCTTCTCCTTTCCTTGTTATGATGGGTTTTCGCCCGCCAACCTGTTCTTCTTAGCCGCCTCTTTTCATCCCCCCTTCCCTTGCCTGTTTTAAAAAATAAACCCATCCTACAGACGGTTCATTTTTTTGTCAAGGTTTCTGTGGGCGGTTGGGCGGTGCCGGAAGATTCCCCCGATGCCCGCCCGAGCGCCCGCACCGGGCGGTTTCTCGCGCCGGACTGGCAGGATTGGAAACCAGGGACTTTGGTTCCCGCCGGGGCCTATTGCCATACCCTGCCGGACAAAGAAATCCTCCCGGGTGCGAACTTCGTGATCAACCATCTCCCGGGAGAATCATGGGCCTTGAGGGAGAATAGGGGGCGCTGATTCCCAGGGGCGGGGCCGAAGACAGGCGGATTTGACTGAGGCTGGAAATCAAATCCCCCGCCCAGCGGTAAATGTTTTTTTCCTGCACCGCCTCTCTCATCCTTCGCATGCGCGCCCGTTTTTCCGCCGGGTCCATCTCCAGGGCCAGGCGGATGGCCTCGGCCATCTGCTCCGTGTCATAGGGGTTCACCACCAGGGCATCCCGGAGCTCCCGCGCGGCCCCGGTGAACTGGCTGAGAATCAGGACCCCCGATTCGTCCCATTTGGCCCCGATGAACTCCTTGGCCACCAGGTTCATCCCGTCATGGAGCGAGGTCACCAGGCATAAGTCGGCGGCCTCGTAGAAGGGGGCGATTTCCCGGTGGCTGTGGTGCCGTTTCAGGAATACGATGGGCCTCCATTCCTTGGTCTGGAAGCGCCAGTTGATCCTTTCGGCTTCCGACTCCAGCAGGGCGGTTAAATCGCGGTATTCCTTGATGTGGGTCCGACTGGGGGCCCCCAATTCCACGAAAGTGAACACCCCTTGATAGATCGGATATTTTTCCAGGAACCGCTCGATGGCCAGGAAACGCTCCCTAAGCCCCTTGGTGTAATCGATCCGGTCCACCCCCACGCCGAGGTATTGCCCCCGGATGCCCAATTCCCGCAGAAGCGTTTTTTTGAGGCCTCCATTGAGCGACCGGAAGGCGGGGGAGGGCTGGGGGGCGGCGATGCTGATGGGGAAAGGCTTCACCTGGGTTAGATGGTTTTCCCGTTCCGCGGTGAAATTTTCCCAATCGATCCTCGACTCCAGGGCCCGGTCCACGGTTTCCAGAAAGTTGTTGCAATGGAACTGGACATGAAAGCCGATGAGGTCGGCCCCCAGCATCCCGTGAAGGATCTCCCTCTGCCAGGGACAGATGCCGAAGGACTCGGGGTTCGGCCAGGGGATGTGCCAGAAAAGGGCCACCCGGGCATCGGGCCTCTTTTCCTTGATCATCCGCGGGAAAAGGGCGAAATGGTAATCCTGGACCAGAATCCAGGGGTCCTGGGTGTTTTCTAATTCCGCCAGGGTCGCCTGGGCGAATTTCTGGTTGACCGCTTCATAGAAATTCCAGTCTTCGGCCCTGAAGACGGGGCGAGTATGGGCGATGTGACACAGGGGCCAGAGGCCTTCGTTGGAGAATCCGTAGTAATACCCCTCCTCCTCTTCCTTGGTAAGCCACACCCTTTTCAGCAAGTACTGGGGGTCTTCCGGGGGCACCCGGATCTTATCCCCTTCGTCGACCACCTCCCGGTCGGCGTCCCCGCTTCCGTGGGCCAGCCAGGTTCCCCCGCAAGACTGAAGGATCGGCTCCAGAGCCGTCACCAGGCCGCTGGCGGGGACGACGCATTCGATCTTTTTGCCGCGCCTTTCATGAACGTAGGGCTCCCGGTTGGAAATCACGAAGAGAGGCCTTCCCTGCAAGAGGGTACGCACGTGTTCGCGGAGCCTCACCGGGGTCCATAGAGACTCGGCTTTCCGCCGCAGCCGGGCCTCTTGCTCGGCGGCGGAACGGGCCTCGGAAATGCTTTTTACCATCCGGGTGGCTTCCCGGGCCAGGGGTTCGAAGACTTTTCCGGAAGGGGGCGGCAGGGTAACTCCACCCTTTTCGGTCCGCAGGGTCTTCATCCATTCGGCCATCCGGGCGATGGGGTGGACCATGCTCCAGCGAATCACCAGAAGGGTGGTAAGGGAGATGAAAAGAGCGCTCACCAGCAGGCGGATGAAATTATTCTCCCAGATGTGGGCCACCCGGTCTTTGATCTGTTTGGTTTCATAGACCATCACCATGGCCCCGGCGAGCTTCTCTTCATGGTAGAGGGGAAGGGCATGGAGGTACATCTCCTTCTCCCCGAGGGGAAGGAAATTTCCCTCCTCCAGGCCGGTCTTCATGGCGTTGGCGGCGAGAGCCGGGGGGGTTTTTAGATGGGGGGGGAGTTGGGCGCTGGCCGCGGCCATATGGCCCTTGGCGTCGTAGATGGCGACCCCTGCCAGTCTTTCCCGGTTGCCGAACTTGTTCACGATCTTCTGGATGGAGGAGGTCTGGCCTTTGGCCACCAGGGGCTCGATACTTTCTTTTAAGCTCTCCCCCAGAATGGAGGCCCGCCGCTCCAGATCAAGGGTCATTCTCTCCTTCTCCTGTTCCACCTGCAGGAAGGTAAACAGGAGGACAATCGCGCTGATTACGACAAAAATTGACAGAATGACGCGGAGGGTGATCCTCATCGGTTCCTCCTCAAGGTGAAGTGAACTAAGGAAACAGCCTTTGCTTTTTCTTGACGGAGCCGGAGGGTATGGACCAGTTTCCCACATCTATTCCAAGATTGTCAACCGAAGCAAACTTGGAATGGGGAATTCGGAATAAAGGAACCAATGATTCAGAAGAGATACCTGCAAATTTTCGGAATTCAATCGGGGAAAAATGAATTGCCGGGCTCTCACGCCCAAGAGATTGCAGGGACGCCCGGCGCACGCCCCCGCTCCGGCCTAGGCCAGGCTCAGAATCTTCCGAGCCTCCTGGGCCGTGGCGATTTCCCGGCCGTATTCCCGGGCAATCCTGACCACTCTTTCCACCAGTTCGGCATTGCTCTGGGCCAGCCGTCCCCGGGAATAATAAATGTTATCCTCCAGGCCTACCCGCACATGCCCCCCCATGGCCATTCCCATTACCGCCAGGGGCAGCTGGCCCGGCCCGATTCCGATGACCGACCAGGTTGAACCCGCGGGAATGATCTCCGTCAGATAAAGGAGGGATTTGGCGGTTGCCGGCATTCCCGCCGGGGTTCCCAGGACAAATTGAAAATGAAGGGGCGCCTTGAGCAGGCCTTTTTCAAAATACTTTAGGCAAGTATAAACCATGCCCACCTCGAAAATCTCCAACTCCGGTTTGACCCCCGTTTCCAGACACCCTTTGGCCAGGGCTTCCAGAAACTCCGGCGGGTTCAGAAAAACATGCTCCCCCATGTTGATCGATCCCGCGTCATAGGAAACCAACTCCGGTTTCAGGGCCAGGGGCGTCAGCCTCTGTTCGATGGCCAGATTCCGTCCCGGAATTCCGCTGGTGGTAAGGCAAAATACGCAATCCACCTCGCTGCGCACCCGGTCAACGACCTCTTTGAAGATGGCGTAGTCCTGTGTTCCCAGGCCGGTCTGGGGATCCCGTACGTGAATATGCAGGATCGAGGCCCCGGCCTTCACCGCCTCGATGCCCGATCGCGCGATCTCTTCCGGAAGGATGGGAATGTAGGGAGTTTGCTTCCGGCTGATCCGCGACCCGGTGACTCCCACGGTGATGATCATTTTGTCCATTCTGCGGATCCCCCCGTCGTTTCTATTTTCCTTTGCGGACGATCCCGCAAAAAGCCCCCAAAACTCCCTCTCCCTTGATGGGGCAGATTTTGGTGGGGGGGGATGAACAGAGGGATTTCAAAGGTTCATCCACCCCCCGCCCCTTCATCCCCTCCCGCCAGGGGAGGGGAAATTTTGCTTTTTACAAAACCCTCTCCATAAAAAACTTTAAGAACGTGACCGCGCTTCGCGGGGTCTCCCGACTCCCTCCTATTTATCCCCGCGGCTCGGAAAATGTCAACCCCAAAAGAGGACCAGGGAAATGCGGAGTTCGGAACGGCGGATGGGAAATCAAAGGACCAGAGCCCGAATTGCCAAAAGATGCCGATTCAGATTAGACTGAAGACATCCGCACCGATTTCCCATCCTTTTCAATCATCGAGGTTAGCCATGAAGATCTTTCGCCTTAAAGATTTCGAATGGATTCCTGCCAGTCATGAATCCACCCAGTCCCCATCGGTCTGGAAAAAGGTTCTTTTGCAAAAAGCGGATTTATTGGAGGGTTGGGTGCAGATGGTGAATTGGTGCCGGATGGAGCCAGGGAAAGCGTTTCGGGCTCATTACCATGAGGATATGGAAGAGGTCTTCCTGATCTTGAAGGGGCAAGCCAAAATCCTGCTCAATGGAAAAGAGGCCTCCCTAGCGGAAGGAGAAGCCGTGATCATCCCGCCGCGAGAGGTCCACGAAATGAAAAACACCGGGGCCGAAGACCTGGAATACTTGGTGTTGGGAATTTCCATGGGAAAAGGGGGAAGAACCGTCGTGGTATGATTCGCTGCCGAAGAACCCTAGGTCCAACAGAAAAGGCCCGCCGGGCGGCGGGCCTTTTTTTCATCCCTTGATCAGCCGGGGAAGCATGAGGTGGTGGTGGGGACAGATGGAACGGGGGTTCTGGTAAGCGGCCCCTGCGAAGGCCACCATATACTTCCGGATTTCCGGCAGGGGAACCACCTCATCCACGAATCCCGTCTTTGCACAATAGATGGGCCTCGACTTGTTGTAATAATCCTGGGCTAGAGCGTTCATCCTGTCAATGACCGGTTTCAAGGGCCGGTTCGAATCCTTCTCCTTTACCAGTCTGCGGGCGAAGGAGGCGACCGCGGCCGTTTCCCCGTGCATCACATAGATCTCGCTGGTCGGTGTCCCGAGGGTGAAAATATTGTTGTTGTTCGCCTGGGGCCCCCCCATGATGTAATGGGCGGCCGCCGTTCCCTTCCTCAGGATCACGCACATCATGGGCAGGCTGGACTGCTCGATGGAGTAAATCAGGGATTGCCCCAGGCCCAGCAGCTCCGCCTTCTCGGCCAGGTCGCCCACGTCGATTCCGGTGGTGTCCTGGAACCAGATGATGGGGACCCGGTCCCTTCCGCACTGGGTGACGAACTCGTTGAACTTGATGAGGCCCTGGCGATAGAATTTGCCGCCCACCCCCGGGTAGGGGGCATACTCCGGGTAGCCTTTGGGCAAGATTCCCTGCTTGTTCCCCATAATGCCGACCAGGAACCCGTCCACCTTGGCCAGGCCGGCGTACACCTCCGGGCCGTAGGCGGGCCGAAACTCCATGTGCTCGCTGTTATCGGTGAGCCTCGCCAGAACTTCCTCGAAATTGTAGGCCATCTTCTGGTTGAAGGGGACCAGGCGGTTGATCTCTTCGGGCGAGAACTTCGGCTCTTTGGGCTCGGCCACGCGGAAGAATTTGGGGTCGTAGGCGGGAAGGTATTTCATGTATTCCTTCAACCCATCCAGCACCCCTTCCTCCGTCTGAAAGACGGCCTTGAAGAATCCCGTGGAGTCGTAATGAATTTCCACCCGGCCGGGGGGAACGGCCTTGAACTTCCGCGTGGCTTCGATGATTACCTCGGCTCCTTCTTCATCGAAGAAGCCCTTCGGACTCATCCCGCTCACGATTCCTCCTCCGCCCACGGCGATGTTGCAGTTCTTGTGCGCTAGAAGAATAGTCGGGCTGATTCCCTGGTACCCGCCCCCTGCGGGATTGGTCCCGTAGATCCCGGCAAGGACCGGGATCCCGAGCTTTTCCAGTTCGGCATGGCGGAAGAAGGTCGTCCCGCTCCCCCTCCGGTTGGCGTAGACTTTTTCCTGCTCCGGCAGCTTCACCCCGCTGCAGTTCACCAGCCAGACCAGGGGAAGGTGCAGGTTCTTGGCCATGTCTGTGACCCGCAGGACATTGTCCGCCTGCCCGGCGATCCAGGCGCCGGCCATGACTTTGTTGTCAAACCCGATGATGACCGCCCATTTCCCGCCGATCTTTCCCAATCCGTCCACCACCCCGGTGGTCCCGGACTCCTCGTCCATCGGGTCGTAGAGGGTGTGCAGGGGGCACCAGGTGCCGGGGTCCACCAAGTATTCCAGCCTCTGGTACACGGTCATCTCCCCCCGTTTATTGATCTCCTCCGTGGAGATGCCGGCGGCTTTCGCTTTTTTTACCGCTTCGGCGATCTCCCGCTCCACTTCGCGAATCTTGGCGATGTTCTCCTCGGAACTTTTCATTTGCCTTTCCGTCAAAGGCTTGCCGAAATCGGCCATCTTCTCGAAATACGGTTTCATCCAGTTTCCTCCCGCGATTCTTTGGTCAAACCAGGTTTGCTGAACCCGTAAAAAGTCTTCTAAGCCGTCACCCCGGCGAAAGTCAGGGCCCAGAACTTATGGAAATGAATACATTCCGGCTTTCGCCGGAATGACGGAATGTATTGGAACTCGACTTTTTACGAGATCATCATTTTTAACATAGCCAAAATAAATATTTTTAACAAGGAATTTTTATCCGCCAGAGCCGGGGGGGCATGATCCTCAAACCCTCCAGGCTTCATGCTTTTGCTTTTCTTTTCCCGGGCCCTAAAGTATTCTACAAAGACTTGAAAAAATCCAAGGAAAGCGAAGGGGGAAAAATGAATTTCGAGATCCGCATGGAAGGGCCCTACGATCTTTCCCGCTGCGCCTGGGCATTTTGCCATTTTCCTCAGGATGGAACCGATGTCTGGATTCCTCCCCGGGAAACCCTCCCGGCGGAATACCATCGCCTTCACCTGGTTGAAGAGGAGCCCATTCTGATCAGCGTTCAACAGGAATTCCCGCTGCAGGATGACCGGGCCCGGCTGATCGTCCGGACCCACCCGGCGAGGCCTCGAAATGCTTCTTTGCTCGAGCAAAGAGTCCGGTGGCAGTTCCATGGCGAAGCTTCTCTGGACGGCTTTTACCGGAAGGCCCGGAAGAACCCTTTTCTGGGCCCGCTGGTCAAGGCCCTATACGGAGTGAAACCTCTCCGCCCTTCGACCGTATTCGAAATGGCGGTCATAGCCCTTTCGGAGCAGCAGATTTCTCTCAACGCCGCCATCCAAATCCGCTCCCGCCTGGTCCGGGCTCTGGGAGAGAGAATCGTCGTCGAGGGAAGGGAATACCGCGCCTTCCCCACTGCCCGAGCTCTGGCCGGGCGCACGGTTCGGGACCTTCGGAAACTTTCTCTTTCGACGCGCAAAGCGGAGTACCTCATCGACCTCGCCCGCAAGGTGGCGCAAGAGGTGTTTGACCTGGAAGGCCTGCGCGAGCGGTCCAACGAGGAAGTCATCTCCGCCCTGACCTCTTTGCGGGGATTCGGACAGTGGAGCGCCGAGTACCTCCTGGCCCGCGGCCTGGGCCGGACCGAAGTCGTGGCTGGGGGCGACCTGGGAATCCAGACCCTGGTGGGAAAATACCTTGGGCCCGGACGCCGGCTCACCGAAAAAGAATTGAGAAAAATGCTGGAAGAATGGGGCCCCCACAAAAGGTGGGTAGTCTTTTACCTTTTCTGCGCCTCGCGATTGGGCTTAATCGGGATGAACCGCCTGTAGGGACAACGGTCCGGTGGCCACTGCAAAGGAAGGAGGATTGCTCCTAGAAAGGTCAGGGAAAATGTTGCCGTTTGTCGGGGCCCGATGCATCGCGCCCCGACGGGTCTTCGCGAGGACTTTTCCTTCTTACCAAGAAGGTCTATTCGTTGGGCAACGAGGGCCTAATAATGCGCCAGCCCCACCGTGATCCCGCCGCAAATGAATATGACCTGCCCGGTGATAAACGAAGATTCATCCGAGGCCAGGAAGAGGATCAGGTTGCCCACGTCCTCGGGCTGCCCCATTCTTTTCAGGGGGATTCCGTTGATGATCGCTTTGGTTCGCGGGCTATCCGCGGGATTCGCGGAGGTGAAAAGTTCGGTGGCGATCGGGCCCGGGGCGATGGCGTTCACATTGATATTGTACTGCGCCAATTCTAGGGCCCACGTGCGGGTGAGGCCAATGAGGGCCGCCTTGGTGGCCGCGTAAACCGTCCGAAGCTCCTTGCCCAGGCTGGCCCGCGAGCTGAGGTTGACGATCTTCCCATACCGGTGGGTTTTCATGGAGGGAAGAACGGCACGGGTGCAGAAGAAAGCTCCCTTCAGGTTCACATCCACTACTTGGTCCCAGTCTTTTTCCTGAACGTTCTCCAGCGGGGCCGGCTTGACGATCCCCGCGTTATTGACGAGGATGTCCACCCGCCCCCATTTGGAAAGGATTTTTTCGACGGCCTTCTCCACTTCTTTTTTTTGGGTCACATCGGTTTCGATGCCCAGGGTCTTCCCCCCTAGAGCCTTCAACTCTTTCCCCAATCGAGCCAAATCCTCCGGGAGGATGTCCAGCAGAGCCACGGATGCCCCTTCTTTAACCATTTTAAAGGCCGCAGCTTTCCCGATCCCCCTGGCCCCCCCCGTAATCATGGCCACACGATCCTTCAATCTTCCTTGATTCATACACCCTCCCCCAGCGTTTAGGTCCGAGGCCCCAGGTTTGCGGAAAAAGAGTTAAGCCATTCTCCGACGCCCCCAACCTCATTCCTCAAACCTTGGACCTAGATTCACATCATCAGGGCTCCCCCGTTCACATCCAGCGATACGCCGGTTACGTATCCCGCCAGGTCCGAGGCCAGGAAGAGGCAGCAGGCGGCTACCTCATCCACGTCCCCGATCCGGCCCAAGGGGACTGCCTTTTTCAAATCCTCCTCGGACCCTTTCTCCTGGATTCTTTTCATCAGCCTCTCCGAGTTGGTAATCCCCGGGCAGACCGCATTCACCCGGATATTATCTTTGGCCAGGATTCTGGCCAGGTGGCGGGTAAGCCCCAAGACTCCGGCTTTGGAAGCGGTGTAATGAACCCCCGCAGTGGGGCTCACGGATCGGCCGGCCTGGGAGGAAAGGTTAACGATTGCCCCGCATCCCTTCCTACGAAAGATCGCCACCGCTCTCTGAGAAAGGAGGAACAGGGAGGTAAGATTTAAATTTAATATCCGATTCCATTCCTCCAGGGAAATCGCCAAAAAATCCGTGGGCAGCCCCCCTCCGGCGTTGTTGATCAGAATGTCAAGCCCGTCATAGGTCTCCTCGATTCTCCGAAAGATGCGATCCAGTTCCGGGGTTTGGGTGACATCGGCGGGGATGCCAATCGCCCGCCCTCCCCTGGCACGGACCTCCTCGCATACCTGAGTAAGCCCCTCTTCCTGCAAATCCACCAGCGCCAGGCGACCCCCTTGGTGGGCGAACAGGAGGGCGCAAGCCCTGCCGATCCCCGCCGCCGCGCCCGTTATCAAGACCGCTTTGCCATCGACGAGTTTCGCCCCTTCGAGGGCTTGCCAGACACATTCTTTCATCGGCCTGTCCTTTTCACGGATTCTAACCGCATCCTGAAAGATAAC
>JACAEW010000193.1 GCA_013388675.1 Syntrophaceae bacterium
AAATTGCAGTGATTTCGCATTCCACATTCCGCATTCCGAATTGTCATCTTTGGAGGCTGGTCATGAAAAAATATTTGGTCATCCTGATGTTCGTCGGTTGTTATCTTTTCCCAGGGCCCGTCAACTCCGCCTGCCGTAACCCCTACCTTGCCGGCGAAGGACCGCTGATTCAACCGGCGGCCGCATCGGGCAGGGTGGAAATCAAATGGTTCGGCCATTCCTTCTTCCAGATCACTTCCAGTTCGGGCACGGTCATCATCACCGATCCCTTCGGCGCCATGGGCTTTCCCATGCCTGAGGTCTGGCCCCATGTGGTGACCGTGGGAAGAGAACATGGAAACCATAACAACGTGGCTCTGGCCAAAGGAAACCCGGTTGTTCTCCGGGGCCTGAAGGAAGGGAAGGATGAGTGGGATACCATTCATTACACCTTCCGGGATGTATTGATCTACAACATCCCCGTGCACCAAAGGGGCTTCGCCGATTACTACCGGAGCCTCAAAGGTTCGGCCTTCGTCTTCGAATTGGACGGGCTCTGCATCCTCCACTCCGGGGACATCAGCGAGCCCTACAACGACGATCAGCTCCAGCTCATCGGGCACGTGGACATTCTGCTCCAGGTCATCGGGGGGACTTTCACCATCGGCCCGGAGGGGGCGCTGGAGATCGTGGAGAAGCTCAAACCCAAGATCGTAATCCCCATGCATTTCTGGTATAACACGGGAAGGCTGGAAAAATTCATTCAAGGACCCTTCCCCGCCCGATGGCTGAACACCAACACCATTACCGTGAGCAAAGAAACCCTTCCCAAAGAACCCGAAATTCTCATCTTGAAGGTTTCCAGGGATGGAGACCTGTGAATGCGGATTTCGGATTGCGGAATGCGGAATCAGGGTTCGGAGAAATGGGTTTTCCCTTTTGGATAAATGGGGAAGCGACCGACTGGTTGTCCCCCGGGACTTGAAAAACGTTCAATCGCTGACGGAAGGCCATGAAGGTTGCAGGGGCGCGCGGGGGTGCGCCCCCGGGGGTCGTAATCGGAGGAACTCCCTTAAAACTTGACAAATCGGACCAATTCTTCTAATTTTGAATCAGGCAGGGTGATCCGTTCGATGGCTTTAATCAAACCCGGGCATGAAATCCGATTCCTGGTTTTTCGTCATTCTTCGCTCTTTCCATCCCATCAGGACCATCCGGGTGGAGAAACGCTTGTTTCTTTTCCTGGGAATCGGCGGGGTCCTGCTGGCGGGTCTTTTGGGACTGGGAATTTACCGACATTATTCTCTCTTCCTGGAAAATACAAACCTGAAGAATGAAACCCGCCAGTTGCGCCTTCAGGTCTCCAACCTCCAACAAACCCTGAGCCAGGTGGCGGCGGAACATTTTCCGCCCTTGAAGATCGACGAGCTCCAGGTTGTCTGGCCGCCCAAAGGCACGGGTTTTGCCGCCCGATTCAAACTGACCCAATCGAATCCCGAAGGACCCCCTTACTCCGGAACGCTCGTCATGGTCGCCAAAAATGAAAAACTCCGTCCGCCCGTTTACCGGGTAATCCCGGAAATGCCCCTGGAGAAGGGGATTCCCCGGCAGCCGGAAAAAGGGAAGCCTTTCGAGGTAAAGGGGCAGAGGTTCGTGGAGGCGCTTTTCGACAACAACCCGGAAGAGGTCTTCCATAGCTTAACGGTCTTCGTCTTTTCCCCGGAAGGAAAACTCATTTTGCAGAAAACCGCCGAGATTCCCAAAGCTTGAAATTAGATCGGGGGAAGGAATCGAGGTTCGGCCATGAAACCGAAGGAAAAAAAACTGTTCGGCCACTTTTTCTCCCGCCAAGAGCAGCCCTTGACCATTCTCTGCGAAGGGATTTCGGTCGTGGGGAGCATTCGTTTCGGCGACGGAGTCGTTCGCCTGGACGGTCATCTGGAGGGAAAGATATCCGGGCAGGGGACCCTGATCATCGGAGAAAAGGGGTTCCTTCAGGGAGAAGCGGAAGTCAACACCCTGGTTTTGAACGGCCGCGTCCAGGGCCAAGTATCCACCACCGCCATCACCCACATCACCCTTACGGGGAGGCTCTTCGGAAAAGTCCATTCTCCCCGCTTGGTCATCGACCCGGGCGGGGTCTTCGACGGGGAGGGGAAGACCTTGGGGAGCGAAGGAATTCTACCCGCTTCCGTCCCGCCCGTGAATCCAACCCCTGAAAGTTGATCTCTTCTATCGAGGCGCCGGACGGGAAGACCGCCCGTTTCGCGCGGGCTCAGGAGCGGGGAAAACGTCCGGTTTGGCTCCATTCCCACCGAAAGACCTCGTCCTCTTCCCGGCAAAGAAGATATTTTCGGCCGGCCAGCTTACGGAGCTTGGTTTCCACGAAGGGAAGGGGGAGGGACAACGCTCCTGCAAGACGATCTGCCAGGGGGGTTAGGGGGTTATTCTTGGTTCGAACCTCACCGCGGGGAATCCAGCCCTTTTCTTCGATCAAATCTCGGGAAAGGAGTTTCCAGACAAAGTCCACTTCCACGCGGTTCTCCATATCCTCCCGGAAAGGGCCCCGGTAGGTTCCGGCGATGGTTCCCCGTTTCATCTCCTCAATATCGGCGCTGAGCTTGCCGAAGAAGGACTGGGCGAAATCCTGCACCTCTCTCGCCGAAACCCCCTCGGTCTCGGTTACCGCATGGTCGGCGTCGTAGAGGGACCAGTCGTCGGTAAGAATTTTGAGGCCATACTCCTCCGCCTTGGAGCGGACCCGGGTTCCGGGAAAAGGGGACAAGAGATGGAAGCCATAAGGAATTTCCAGGCTCCGGGCGAAGGAGATGGTCTCCTCCATGGTCTCCCTCGTTTCTCCCGGCAGGCCCAGGATGAAAGAACCCAGGGGGGAAATGCCGGCCTCCTTGCAAAGGGCAACGGCCTGCCGGGCCTTTTCCGGGGTGGCCCGCTTGCCGGCCAGGTCCAAGACCCTCTGGTTGCCGCTCTCCAGGCCGAAGCAGATCATCCGGCAGCCCGCCTCTCGTAATTTTTTCAGAAGGGGGGCATCCACCGTGTCCACCCGGGCGAAGATGTACAGGTTTATCTTTAATCCGCG
>JACAEW010000244.1 GCA_013388675.1 Syntrophaceae bacterium
ATCTTGCCCTCGGTGACAAACCGGTTGCCGGTGACCCGGATTCTTCCGATCTTGCTCTCGATCACCTGGAGCCGGATGGTTCCTTCCTGAACCGTCTGCTCGGGTATATTCACCAGGACCGCCGGGTATCCCTTGTCATGGTAATATTTCTCGAGGGCGTTCCGGGCCTTTTCCACATCCGCTGCCGTTTTGCCAAGACCCAGATGCTGCCGAAGAACCTTCTCCAGGTCTTTCCCGGGGAACAGCGTGTTTCCTTCGATGGAAAAGGATAGGATGGTAAAGGTGGTCTCCCGCTCCGCGGCCTGAACACGGATAGCCGACAAAACCACTCCGGCCAAGGCTATCAGGAAAAAACCCAAGACAATATTCAGGCCGCCGGTCCGAACTGGAGGCCTGGGGCATAATCGGTCCACGGTCTCAGGTTCCCTCCTTGGAAGGACGGTCGATCAATACCCCTAAAGCTTCCCGCAACGCTGCGGCGTCGACAAAACCATCGATTCTCCGGGCCACTTTGCCATCCGGTTCCAGGAGGAGAAGAAGGGGAAATCCATCTTGCTTGTACCGCTCCTTATATTCCTTCTCTCGATCGGAATTCACTTTGATCCACACCAGCCGATCCTGCATAATTTTGATCCGGGGATCCTGGAAACTCTCGTTGAAGAGCTTCTTGCACCAGCTGCACCAGTCGGCGTAGAGGACCAGGAGGGCGGGTTTCTCATCCCTTTTCGCTTCGGCAAGGCCCTGGTCGTGGTCATCGATCCACGGGATCGGGATCGACTGAATGGCGGAGGCCGGAGTTATGGACATTACCTCAATGTCCAGGACGACCGTCTTTCCCGCCAAGGGCGAATTGAAATCGACAGTGAAGGTTTTCCCATCCGTCCCGGTGATGGTCCCCTCTCCCGCCTCGGTTTTAAAGGAAGCGCCGATCCGGGGCTTCAGGATGACATTAACTTCATCCCCATTCATTCGGACCGCAACCGAGCCAAAATCATTGTCGAACTGCTCCCCATCATTCGCGAACAGCTCCACTGCGGCCGAGGTTTCGGTAACCTCCTTTACCTTCGCCTTTAAATAAGGAGAGAAAGGCAGTTCCTTCCCCTGGATCGGAAAAACCTTGAATTGTTGAACAAAATTCGCAGGCGACATCTGGAGTCTCTTGGCGAAAGTCTGCGTGGTGGGGATGGTCTGCACTTTTCGAGGGTCCGAGGGACCGTAGGCTGCCTCCGGGCGGATCGTTATCTTCTTTCTTTCTCCCGGGCCCATTCCGAGCACCGCCTGGCCTACGCCCGGAATCAATGCCGGCTTTCCTGCGACAACCTCTTCCGGACCAAAAACCCTCGGTTCACGGTATCCGGCTGCCCTTCTCATCCCGGGCTCCCGGGCCGCATCCGAACGAGTGGAATAAATCACGCTGCCGTCTTCAAGCGCAACAGTGTAGTGCACCCGTACCAGATCGTTTTCCTTTACCTGATGGCTCCCGGCCGCTCGAGAAATTGAAGCCGACCTCTTTTCAGGATTCCCCGGCTTGGATGATTCAATGACCACATCACACCGCAGTGACTCCCTTCCGAAAGGATGACCGTAATCGATGGTGATTTCACTTTCATCCACATTCACGATACGTCCGACAAGGGCACCGGTTCTCACCAAGCTACCCGGAAGGGCATGAATCACGATTTCGTAACGTTCCGGCAATTCCTTTACGGTTCCCTTGCCGAAAGGGGTGAAGATCTCTTTGCTCGGATCGGGCGCAAAACGGATGATTACATCCGTCTCGCTGACCGAATCCACCCTGCCGGGCAGGGCGGGCTCCAAAGAGAAAGCCTGCCCGACCTCCGGCATCCTTCCGGTATTCGCCTTGTATTGATCCGGGGTAAATCGAATTTCTTTGTCCCGCCGCCTTACCCGGGATATCTTGACGATCCATTCATCCTTCTGCTGTTCGGAATACGGATCCCCCCGCAACTCCACTTCCTGTTTCTTTCCCGGCTCCCTGTCCACCACCGCCGCGGATAACTGGCGCAGAATCTCACCTTCAAAACCTCCTGCCCCGGGCACATCCGGCAAGGGAGGGTTGGTTTCGGCTGTGATCGTAATCGGGGTTTTCAGTTTTCGGGGGATGAAGATCGGCGATTTCGGGAGGGAGGAGTCCGCGGCAACATCGTCATATGACGACGCTGCGATCTCCCCGCTTTTCAGCCGGCAAGTGAAATGGATATCCACTTCATCCCCCGGCTTGACGAGGTCCAGCCCGGAAGCCACACAATTATAGGATAAAACAGCGACTGCTGCCGCAGCAATCAACAGGGATTTGGCATAAAAAAGCATAGACTTGCTTGGATAGCGATCCTCCATTTTCCGCAAAACCGTTTTTAATTGGTTCATAGTTTGAATTCCACCTTTCGTCCTCATCTTCGAACTGATTGCCCGAAAAGAAATTCATGGAGCATCCCCGAGAATTCAGGAACCAAGAAACGTCCCGACGGACAGGGACATTATCAAATTTTTGTTGCATTCATGTGAAAGGCTTGTGTATGTTTCATAAAAAGAATCGGTGGTTGAATTCTCGGATGCTTAAACAGGCTCCGGCCAAGCTTCCATCCATTTCTGGAACATCGAAATCAATTCTTCCCTCTTTTCGGAGGTCGATTGGCGGGGACGAGGCCTTAAGCGATTCAACAGAATGACGGGGTCGAGAATATCCCCGCAGTGAAGGCAGTGCCATCCGAAGAAGGTGTCGTTCGGCCCGTAGAATTTCTCCAACCCCATCAAGCCGTTGCACCTCCGGCACTGGATCCCTCTTTTCTGAAAAGCGATTGGGTCGTCGTTTGACATGAATATCCCCTTTCATCCCTGCATGGATCAGTTTTTTCCATTTCATCTGAATCACTCTATTCCCCCGGTTTTATGTCTTCATCAATTCCATGCAAATCTATTGTAAAATGCTGGCCGGGGGCGGGGACGTAGATAAACAAGAGCGGCATGGCCGCAATCCGAAGAAACCGATAGCTTATAACCTGGAATTTGGGGTAATGAATGAGCGATAGAAAACCAGAAATTGAACCAAGGCAACAAGGATGATCACGAAAGGGGAAAAAGGTCTTAATCTCCTTGCGACTCACGACTCACGGGCTTTGAATGGAGCCTTGGAGGGGAAGAGGGCGTTCGGGGCAGCAAGGCGCAGATAGAGAATGACCGGAAGGAGATACTGGCCGATGGAGGCCAGGGTCAGGCCGACGGCGATCAAGGGAATGAGATGAAAGCCCGTCACCAATAAATTGCAGGTGCGGTACAGGAGGTGGACCAGGAAAAGAATTCCCAGCCCGGCAAGAAGGCCCTTGATCTTTCTCTCCGCGGGAATCGATCCCGTTGCCAGGACCAGGGACGAAAAAGCCACGGTGTTGAAAGTCTCGTAATATATCTCGTATTCGTAAGGAATGATGAGGCGGTAGCTGAGGAGGGAAAAACCGAAGGACATCACCCGGTCGATGATTCGCAGATATCCATGGTGGACTTGGAGCCACAGGAAAAAAAGCCCGATCGAAATGGGAGCCAGGCGGGCAGGAAAACCCCAGGATTTCATCCCCATGGATTGACCGGATTTTTCGCGCTCGATCCATTTCAACCATATTCCGCAGGCCAGGAGGACCAGGGAAAGGGTGAATACCTGCCCCAGGTAGACGTGAACGATTTCAAAAAGCCTCCGGTCGTGCCGGCCGGCCATGAATACCGCGACCAGGCGGACAAGGTTGCCAAGATAGAGGGCGGGAATCCCCGCGGCCAGTCCCCAGCCTTTTTTCTCAATCGGAGCCTGGTAGAAAAGGACGAAGGGAAGAAAGAGGCCCCACATGAAGACCGGGGTGCATTCGGTAATGATCCGAACCCCAATCCCGCTCCCGGCAACGGTATCCCCCTGCACAAGAACCCGAATTCTAAAGGCCTGGAGGACACGGGCCAGCATCCGGGCGGTATGTTCGTTGATGGGGCGGGTGTAGGGCTCGGGCAGTGCATTGATGGAGAAATAGACGACGACGCAGCAGAGGCTGAAGGCTGAGGCAAATCCAAGCCA
>JACAEW010000272.1 GCA_013388675.1 Syntrophaceae bacterium
CTGGTGATCTTCCGCAAGATATGCTTCGGAACCCGATCGGATAGTGGACTGAAAACCCACAGCATCCTTCCCAGCTTGGTGCAAACCGCCAGAAGACAAGGCGTCCACCCAAGGAAGTTTCTCCAAACCCTCCTCACCGCAGATGCGGCCACGGCTCAAGCTGCCCTCTATAACAACTCAAGCTGAGGCATCGTTTGCCAACGGGTGAATAGGGACTAAACTGTTACTCGCAGATAGACAAGGTCCGTTTTCATAAGCTTACCGCTTCCCTGAGCACATACTCCCGAAGATATGGGCTAAGGGAAGGCTCCGTAACTACACGCACTTTCCTCCCCAGCAGGTCCTCCAATTCCTGTTTGATGGCAACCAAATCCAGCAGACTACGTCCCGATTCCATTTCCAGGAGGAGGTCCACATCGCTCGACTCCGTGGCCGTCCCTTTGACCATTGAGCCAAACAATCGAATATTTCTGGCGCCATAACGACTTGCAATGGCGAGGATATCCATACGCTTTCTTTTAAGGACCTCATCGATTCCCATGCCTTTGCTCCTCTTAGGCACAAAATACAAGATTCTTCGAATCCGGGCAATCACGTTTTCAAAAAGGTTATGGAACCTTGAAAATTGTGGGACTGTCTTCAGGAACCCCAGAGAAACCTACGAGAGTAAAGACGGGAATTTCTTGTGCACCGACATTGGATTCACATCTTTTTCTTTAGTGAAATGAGAACGACGGCCTAAAAATGAACCTGCTCTTGCCTTGTTAACTGGGATCAACGCGCAATGGGACTTCAAGAATTTTCTTTACAGCCCAGCATTTTCCTTGACATGGATTCGAGGGAAAAAGTAAAATTTCTTCATCAATGCCAAGGAAAAGACTCCTCCACCGCCTCGGTTATTTTTATCTCGCCTTAATCGGTTTTTTCGGTCGCCTCCTTCCCCGCCGGGTCATGCTCTGGTTCGCGGTCCTTATCGGGAATTTCTATTGGGCGGCGATGAAGCATGACCGGGAGATGGTCCGCCGGAACCTGAGCCAAATCCTGGAGGACCCTTCCAGCGTTTGGCAAATGGTCCGGCGTCTCTACGTCCGTTACGCCAAATACCTGGTTGACTTCACCCGCATGGACCTTTTGAAGGAGAAACATTTGCGCCGCTTGGTCCTGGGCTTTGAGGGGAAAGAACACATCGACGGCGCCATCTCCGGCGGGAAAGGAACCCTCATTCTGACCGCCCATCTGGGAAACTGGGAGATGGGGGGAATCTTCCTGTCTCTTATGGGCTATTCCCTTACGGTCATCACCGCTCCCGACGTGGAGGAGCGGCTTCACGACTACCGGGTGCGGCTCCGCCACGAGCAAAAGATCAAAGTGATCACCCTGGACGACTCGCTGGCTTCCTCGCTTGCCGTTCTCAAAGCGCTCCAGGCCAATGAACTGGTGGCCCTCCTGGGAGACCGGGACTTGTTCGGCAAGGGAGTTCCGGTCAGATTTTTCGGTCAGAGGGTCTTCTTCCCCATCGGTCCCGCCCTTCTGGCCTATCTTTCCGAGGCCGTTCTCATCCCTACTTTTGTGCTGATGGACCCGCACGACCGATACCGGTGCATTGCCGAGCCCCCCATCGACCTCCAGCGAAGCGGGAACCGGGACAAAGACTTGGCCGAGAACACCCAGCGAATCGCCGCCTTGCTGGAGAAGTTCATTCGCAATTATCCCGACCAATGGTATACTTTTTACGACTATTTCTCCCGGCATAAAGCTCCCTGATCTTCATGACCTTATGGCTGGCTCCCATCGCTGGTTTTGCCGCCTTCGCCCTGAACGAGATTGCCAATCCCCGCTGGGCGTTTCTGGGGAAAGTGCATTGGCGCGGAAACCCCGGGGGAGTGGCCCTGACTTTCGATGACGGGCCTCACCCGGAGTACACTCCGAGAGTCCTGGAGACCCTCGACCGGTTTGGAGCGAAGGCGAGTTTTTTTGTCATCGGCAGATACCTGGAAAAGTATGGAAACCTGGCGGCTGCCGCTTCCCGGGCGGGGCACCTTCTGGCCAATCATTCCTTCCATCATTTTCGGGCGATGAGCTTTTTTTCTTCCCGGGAGATCCGGCGGGAGATTTTTCGGTGCCAGGAAGAGTTGGAAATGTGGGTCGGATACCGGCCCCGCTTCTACCGCCAGCCGGCCGGGTATCGAAACCCGAAAATCTTTGGTATTCTAAAAGAAATGGGAATGTCCCTGGTGGGATGGCAGACGCACGCCCTGGACACCGTGGCCAAAGACCCCCGGGCGATCGCCCGGAGAATCCTGAAATCCTTCCAATCCGGAGGGGTCATCCTTCTCCACGACGGCTGGGACCGGGATGGGAAAAGGGACCGGACCCCGACATTGGCGGCTCTTCCCCTGATTCTTCAAGGGTTGAAAGACCGGGGAATGCAGTTTTTCACCCTGGACAAGCTCTTGGGGATGAGCAAAGAAGCGGGTAAGAACAATGATCGATGGACAATTGTCAATGGGCAATGAGCAATGGCCAATGAGAAAAGAAAAACAACGGACATCGGCTAGCGGCAAATGCTTTTTGCAATGACGGCAAGATGAATAGAAAAGTTTGGATTATTCTCCTCTCCATATTGGCTGCCGCCCTGCAGACCAGCTCGGGGGGTTCATGGGCCTTCGGCCAGGATGGGCAGGCGCTCATCCGGGCCATCGATGAGCAGCAGAAGAAGATTCAGACCCTTGCGGCTGATTTTTTCCAGAAGAAAGAAACCTCCCTGGCCAAGGCCCCTCTTGTCTCTTCCGGGACGGTCAAGTTCAAACGGCCGGACCGGGTCCATTTTATTTATTCCAAGCCCGAGCAAATGGAAATGGCCCTGGAGGGAAAAACGATTTGGATTTATTACCCGATTCGGTCCCAGGCGGAGAAATTTTCCTTTGCCGGGAATAAAAGGGTAACCCAATACCTGGAGCCGGTGACCGGCATTTTTCAAAAAACCTTTGGCCAACTTGCTGAAACATACCATATCGGCTATCGGGGGGAGGAGCTCGGTCACCTTTATTGCTTCCGCCTGCAACCGAAGGACGATAAGGTCTTACAGTTCCTTTCCCGGGTGGATGTTTGGATCGACAGGGCTTCCGGGGCCATTTTACGATTTGAAATGATTGAAGCCAATCGAGATCGTTTGCTCTTGGAATTCAAGGACCTCCAAATCAACCCACCCCTGAACGACGAAGATTTAGCCCTCCGCATACCTCCTACCGTGAAGGTGCTGGAAAAAATCTCGCCATGAAGGGACGACGAGCGGTCATCACCGGATTGGGCATTATCGCCTCCATAGGCCATGATATTCCTTCCTTCCGGAAGAGCCTGGTAGAGGGAGTTTGCGGCATCGACCGGATCACCCTTTTTGATCCTTCCGGGTACCGAGTGCAGAACGCGGCCGAAGTGAAGGGGTTTGACCCTGGACAGTTCTTTTCTCCTCGCAGGCTGCGACGAATGTCGCGCTGCGATCAACTGGGAATGAAGGCGGTTGGAGAAGCGCTGGCGGACTCGGCCTTGGATTTAAAGAAGGAAGATCGGGAGAGGGTTGGAATCTTCATCGGAGGCGGGGCCGGGGGAATTTTTTCGGCCGAGAGATACCGAAAAGAGATGATCCGGAAAGGATGGCGCAAGGTCCGGCCGACCCTCCTTCTTCCTTTTTCCACC
>JACAEW010000245.1 GCA_013388675.1 Syntrophaceae bacterium
ATTCTCCCCAGAATCCGGTCAACGGCGACCTCCCCGCAACCCCGTGCCTCCCCGAAAGCACGACCGGGGTCCCGGTGAGCGGGCCGGTCATGACAATAAAAGGGCTTGCTGGATCGAGAGGGGGAATATTCTCTTTAACCATTTGGGTGTAAAGGTAAGCCGCGAGTCCTGCCCCGCCGATATATCTCCTTAATAGGTCGGGTTCAATTTCAATAGTCTTGGAGTTTCGTTCTTCCAAATTGACGGTCAGGACCCGCCCGTATTTCCTATTCATTCCCTCCTCCGAAGTTATTCCTCCCGAGAACCTTAGAGCTATTTGGGATTAAAGGCCAACAATCCTTTTCCTCGAAAGGATTCTGGACGCTCCATCCGGGGGTGCAAAATCTTTCCAGGTATGAGAAAGGGCGCTTATCCGCGCCCTTTCTTTGTTAACTCGCTTATGAGGTTTAAATGCTTTTCCCCTCTATTCAATCCCCGCCAGCCGCTTGGCGATGTTTTTGCGTTTGTTGAGGTCCGACTCGCGCAGGATGGTCAGGCGGTGGGCCTGGGGGGAGCCGCCGCCGTGGAGGTCGGAGACCGTGTCGGCGCTCTCCATGGCCAGTTTCTCCACCAGCCGGAGCATCTGCACCCGGTGTTCCACCGGTGCCTCCGCTGTCCCCTTCAGGTATTTTTTCAGCAGCCCGGAGATCTCCGGATTCTTGAAATCCCGGTCCGAGGGCAGGTCGGCCACGTATCCCCCGGCGATATCCACCATGAGGCGTATGACTTCCGCCATCTCTCTGCCCTCATGGATCTTGGAGGCATTGGCCAAGACGGAATTGATGAAATAGGTTCCGGAAGGTTCCTTCCGTCCTTCATAAGAGGCGGCCAGGCTGCACCCATAGAGCGTCTCCGCGCGGTAGATCATATCCACGATCTTCTCCCGGAGATGGCTCACCTTGGCCGAGCCGTTGTAATCCATCATGGCCAGGGCAGCCCCGGTCATGACATCAATCTTCCCCGACTTACAACCCCCGTGGGACTGGCGGTGGAAGGCGGAAAAACGGTTCACCAGTTCCCCGGAGAATTCGATCTCCCCGCACATGAAGACCCGCTCCCTGGGGACGAACACGTCGTCATAGATCACTGTGGGGCAGTATTTGCTGTAGCGGCTGTTTCCGCAGTCCACCCCTTCGATTTCCCGCGTATCGAGGGTGTTTCTTCCTACCACGTGAATGACCCCTTTGGTATCAGCGGGGACGGCAAAGGCCACGGCATAATCTTCGTCTCCTTTACCCATGGCCCGGGTAGGCAGGACAATGAGTTCGTGGGAACTCAGCGATCCCGTCTGGTGCACCTTCGCCCCCCGGACGATGATCCCGTCTTTCTGTTTTTCCACGACCCGCAAGTAGAGGTCTTTATCCGCCTGTTCGTGAGGGCTGAGGCTGCGGTCTCCCTTGACGTCGGTTACGCTGGCGTTGGCGGTGAAATCGTTGCGTTGCATGTGCTTCAAGAATTCCAGAAAGCGGCCGTAATAGGGGGTCCCGAATTTCTTGTCGATGTCGTAGGTGACGATGGAAAGGGCGCTCATGCAGTCCAGCCCCGTGCAGCGCTGATGGCAGGTCCCCACGTGGTTCCCCAGGGTACGGTTGATCTTCACCCTGCAAACCAGGTCTTCGATAGATTGAGGGGGCAGGGTGAAACGGTTGATCCGCTCACCGGTGAAAGGAGAGACGGTGGTAAATAAGTCCCGGTATTTTTCCGAATTCGCCAGTTCATAGGTCGCCCCGGTGGCGTTGATCCCGCCCCGGATTCGGGGGTTGTCCACCACGTTTTCCAGCTTCTCGCCGAACATGTAGGCCGTCGGCTTCAACTTCCGCAGGCTCTCCACGTACTCCTCTAAGGTTTTAACTGCCATACCCTCCTCCTTTTGGAAAAAAAGTTTGAAATGCTTGAATTTCGTTATGAATTAGGCATTTTGAAATGCCCGTCTCCAATACCCCCTCCGCCCCCCTTTTTCAAAGGGGCGGACGGAGGATCCTGTAAATCTGCATTCTTCTGCGGTGCATGGACCCTTTAAAATTCCAGTCCTCTGCGGAAGGCTTTGAGGTTCATCTCCTTGGCCTTGGCAGGCACGTTGGCCTCGATGGCCTTTTCCATGGCCCCGATCGAAAGAACCGCCGTCTTCTTGAGCAGCCCCCCGAGAAGAACCAGGTTGGCCACGACCACGCTTCCCATCTCCTTATCAGCGATGCTGCTGGCAGGAATGGACAGGATTTCGAAATCCCCCTTTTCCACCTCCTGCACCAGGTCCGAATCCATGACCAGAAGCCCGCCGGGCTTGATCTTTTTCAAGTGCCGGTTTATCGCATCCTGGGCCAGAGCGATGAGAATGTCCGGCCTGCGAACCTGAGGGTCTGTGACCGGTTCATCGGATAAAATGACTTCGGCCCGCGCCATTCCTCCCCGCTGCTCTGAGCTGTAGGCTTGAGTTTGAACGGCCTTCTTGTTGTCGAAGACGGTGGCGGCCGATCCCAGAAGGATTCCGGCCAGGATAACTCCCTGCCCCCCCACTCCGCCGATCAGGATTTCGGTTCGCTTCATGCCTTCTCTCCCGCAACCTTTCCCTTCATCCGGTTGATCTCCTCGAGCATCTCCGGAGCCTCTCTGTCCACCAGTTCCCCGACAACGATCCGCCCCTGCAAATCTTCCTTGCGAAGCTTGGCCGCCTCTTTCACCAGGATCGATTTTTCCTTGTACTCCTTCATCATCTGTACGGCGCTGCCGGACCCGGTCTTCCTTCCGTATTGCACCGGGCACTGGGTGATGACCTCGATGAAGGAAAATCCTTTTTTCTGAATCGCCTTCTTGATCGAGGCGGTCAGCTGCCGGGCGTGGTGGGTCGTCCAACGGGCCACGAAGGTGGCCCCCGCAGCGATGACCAGTTCGGAGATGTCGAAGGGATTCTCGAAGGTCCCGTAAGGGGTGGTGGCGGTCTTCAGCCCCATGGGGGTGGTCGGCGCGGCCTGGCCCCCGGTCATTCCATAGATTCCGTTGTTGAGGCAGATGACCACCATCTCCACGTTCCGCCGGGCGTTGTGGATCAGGTGGTTGCCGCCGATAGCCGCCAGGTCTCCGTCCCCGCTGGTGACCATTACTTTCTTCTCCGGCAGGCCCATCTTGATCCCTAACGCAAAAGCGATGGGGCGGCCGTGGGTGGTGTGGAGGACATCGACGTCGAAGAAGGGGCTGGGAATCCAAGCCGAACACCCGATGCCGGTGACGAAGATAAAATCGTCCAGGGTCATGCCCAGTTCATCGACGGCCCGCAGGATGGCCTGGGCGGCGATGCCGTTGCCGCAGCCGGGGCAGTTGGTGGTGGAAGTAACGTAGGGACGAATGAACCGGTGAAGGGGGTGAACGATCTCGTTCATTTCAGCACCTCTCGGATTCGGCTCAGGATGGCCTCCGGGTCCTGGATCTCGCCGATGACCCGGGGGGGCAGGAAGGAAACCTCCGCATGACATGCGGCCTCGGCTTTGATGAAGGGATAAAGCTGCCCCAAGTTGTTTTCCAGGACGATCACCTTCTTGGTCTTCCGGGCCATCGCTTCGATCTCTTCCCCGGGAAAAGGCCAGGGGGTAATCAGGCGGAGCGTTCCCACCGGGAGCCCCTCCTCCCGCGCGCGCATGGCCGCCATTTTGGCCGCCCGGGAAACGGCGCCATAGGAGACCAGGACCACCTCGGCTCCCTCGTAGTCCCGCTCGACCCTCACGATGTCTTCCTTGTGCTTCAGAATTTTTCCGGAAAGTTTCCTGATGAAATTGTCGAGGGCGGAGAGGTCGCTCAGGTTCCGCTTCCCATATTCGTCGTGGCAGGAACTGGTCACGTGGGAACGGAATCCCCTGCCGAAGAGGAACATGGGGGCCACGTCTTCGTCCAGGAACCCTTTGACCTTCTGGGGGTCGGTCCCGGTCTCGGGGACCTTGCGGTTGACGATCTCGATTCGATCGGCCTCGGGGATGATCACTTCTTCCCGCATATGCCCCACGAAGGCATCGGAAAGGATAAAAACGGGGACGCGGTATTTTTCGGCAAAGTTGAAGGCCAGAACGGTGTGTTCGAACATCTCCTGGGGAGAGGCCGGGCACAGGGCGATGATCTCGTAGTCCCCGTGAGAGCCCCTCTTGGGCTGGACCATGTCCGCCGGAACCCCCGCCGTGGGCATGCCCGTGGTGGGCGCTCCGCGCTGGACGTTCACGATCACGCAGGGGGTCTCCACCCCGACGGCAAACCCGATGTTCTCCAGCATGAGGCTGATTCCCGGGCCGGAGGTGGCGGTCATGACCTTCTTTCCGGTCCAGGAGGCGCCGATGATAGCGGCGATAGAGCTGATCTCATCCTCCATCTGCAAAAACACGCCCCCCACCTGGGGAAGCCTCTCGGCCAGCCGGTTGGCGATCTCCGTGGCCGGGGTAATCGGATATCCCGCGGCGAAATCGCATCCCGCGGCGAGGGCTCCCTCGGCACAGGCGGTGTTTCCCATCATGAAATATTTTCCCGTCTGAACCCGTTTCCCTATCATTTTTTCGCCCCCTTCGCGGTCTTATCCTTTTTCACCGCGATGGCCAGGTCCGGGCAGTAGATCATGCAGTTCTCGCAGCCCGTGCAGTCCGCCTCGTCCTTCATTTCCGGGGGCCGGTACCCTTTGGGGTTCAAAGCATGGGAGGGCTGAAAAAGCTCCTTGGGGCAGACGGAGACGCAGATGCCGCACTCCTCCACCCCCTTACAGAGATCGCGGTAGATTCGCACCTTGGGCAACGTGTTTCCTCCCTTGTCCAATTTCCTTTGATTTCTCCGGCTTCGTCCTTCCCTTCGCCTGCGGGAAAAAGGCTTTTTTCCCTCCCCGCCCCGTCTGATTCAACCCTTTCAGCTGTTCCTGATAACTTTTTTTCGAAAAGGTGATGTGCTCGATTACCAGTTTCTCCAGCCGGGTTCGGTCGCCTTCTTCGATGGCCCGCAAAATCTCCCGATGTTCCAGGATCGACTGTTCGATCCGCTGGGGCAGGGACCAGGCATTGTACCCAACGATATGGGCCTTGGTTCGCAGAAAGTCGATGACCTCGCAGAGGTACCGGTTGCGGCAGGTCCGATAGACGGCCCGGTGGAACTCCAGGTCCTTTTCGATCATCTGAGGGGTCTTATGTCGCAGGTGGTCTTCCACCTCACGAAGCAGGGTCTTCAGCCTCTGGACCTCTTCCGGGCGGACGTGATCCAGGACGAGCCTGGCGGCGATTTTTTCGATGGCCACCCGGGCGAAGTAAAGCTCGTCGATCTCCTCCGCCGTCAAATCCGCCACCGTGGCCCCCCGGAAAGGGGCGGTGCGGATGAGGCCGCGCGCCTCCAGGCGCTTTAGGGCCTCCCGGATGACCGTCCGACTGACGCCGTATTGGGAGATGAGGTCCATCTCCACCAGGCGCTCCCGGGGTTTGAGCGCACCGGAAAGGATGGCCGCTTCCATCTCCTGCACGACTCGAGTGGATTGGACTAAAGGAATCATGGACTCCCGATTCTTTCGGTTTTTAAATACAATTATGTATACAATTTCCCGGGAGGAGTGTCAACCTATTTCCGTCCGGATGGAGAAGGGAATCGTTCGAAATGATAACGCGGGAGATCCTTAAGGCTTTCGAAATAGGGCTTGACTTCCGCGGTCATTGAATTTATGCTGAAATATAAGTTTTTTAAAGAGCTTGGGTACCGAATGGGCAAGCCGCCTGGCTCTTTAGGCTGGGGCGGCTTTTTCTTTAAGGCAGGCGGGTCGCAAAAGAGATCGCCCGGGAAAAAGGAAGCCTCCTGAAGATTTTTCGCTTCAAATCCGAAAGAGGAATCATGAAAAAGGAGGGACGGCCGTTATGAGTAAGAATCTTTACATCGGAAATTTGTCCATGAAGGTCACCGAAGAGGATTTGAAGGCGAACTTTTCCGAAGTGGGTAAAATCGTCTCCGTAAACATCATCAAAGACCGGTACACCGGGATTTCCAGGGGATTCGGGTTCGTGGAGATGGAAACCGAAGAGGCGGCGCAGGAGGCCATCCGAAGGTTTAACGGCGGACAGCTTTTGGGCAACACCATAACGGTCAGCGAAGCTCGGGCCAAAAAAGAAGGCGGAGG
>JACAEW010000265.1 GCA_013388675.1 Syntrophaceae bacterium
ACGATCCGGTCTTCCTGCCCTTCCCGGTATTCCGATGCATACTTTACGACCGACGACCTCGCCATGAGGCTAAAGATGGAGCAATAGCCGATGGCTGACGTTGCGAGGGCATACATTCCATAATCTTCCAAGCCTACCTGCTTCAGAAGCATGGGCAGCATCACGAAGCCCATGGCCTGGCTGAAGACGGAAGATGCGCTATTCAATAGGGTGTTGGCAATCAGGGTCCGAATTCGGCTCATTTGGCTTTATGGTAAAGGATTGAGAGAAGCGGGCAAATAGCCTGAACGTGCAGTAAACGAGGGGTGTTCAGCCGGGATTGTTCGCCGGGGGTCTCCCTTCTCGTTGGGAATATTCCCGCCATGCCCCTCCCGGCAAAAGGGAGAATGAGCATAACGAAGGTCATTCGGTATCTCATTCCTCCCGCAAGAGGAGCAACGAGAACCAGGGAGTAAAACATAAAAAGGAAAGCAAAACAAGCAGTCACCGAGTTCATTTCCTTCTTTCTGACTGCCTCCCAGAGTCCCCAAACGCCTACGCCGTACAAAAGGGCCAAGAAAGTACAATAAAATACGGCCATGGCAATAGCGATAGAACTTTTACTGTTCCACCACATTCTAAACAAATCGAAGACTCCGGCCTTGCGGATCCAATCCGTCACCTCGGGAGGGTCTTTTGCGGGACCCCTTTTGAACTGGGTTCCCCATTGAGTGTTCTCGATCCCCAAAAAATCCAAAAAGCCACTGGTTCCAGGTTCGGCCATCTTGTAAATTGTTTGGAGGGCCGTTCCTTTGAAAAAACTCCACGGATGCCTGAAGATCGTCTGCAGGAATACTCTGACCCCATTTTCCTCGGAATACACACCCTCATGAAAGTGGGATGGGTCTTTGCATTGGGCTGTCGTTTCCACCTTCAAACTATAATGAAGAAGCATGATGTTTCCGATGGACCCGAATTCATATTTCCCGTATTTTGCAAAATTTCGAAGAAACCAGGGTTGGGCGGCAAGTACAATGAATACCGAGCAAACCATCACGGGGAATGCTTTGCTCCTGTATTTTCGCTTTCCAATGAGCAAAAGACCCGTCGCCAAAAGAAAAAAAGGAAGGTACAATGCCATGGGCTTCAGGTAAATCGAGGCGGATATCAGCACTGTGCCCGCGCCCAAAAGAGGAAGCGCATTGGATTCTCGGTTGAGATAAAGAAGGATGAGGAGCAAGCCTGGAACCAGGAGCAAGATCATCAGCATATCGACCAAGATCAAATTGGAAAAGAGAATGAAGGATGGTTCTATCGCGAAAAAAAATGCTGCCAGCTTCCCGGAAAATTCATCCAGAATATTTCTGGTCAACTTGTAAATCAAAAAGCATGCCAATACTGAAAGGGATATTTGGAGAAATTGCACCACTTGCAGGCCAAGAAGGGTATCACCTGAGAGCCTGATAAAAGCGGCAATGAAAAAAGGGTAGAGCGGAGGATGAACCATCCGGTCGGGTAATTCTCCATGTTCCAGAAGATGCTGGGCAGGCTTAAAGAAATAAGCGTAAGAATCGCTTTGGTTGACATGCGCCAGGAATACATCATCGGGAATCAAAAAGAAGTATCCTAACCTTAAGGCGAGAGCTGCTGCAAGGATCGCTGTAACGGTTACTTTCGTGCGACTCATGTTCTGAGGAAGCAACTCCCTTTGCCTCAATTCGCGTGTTTATTGGAAGAAACTATGTCCCGGCGGCTTTCGGAAGATCGAACGGATGGGATTCGCACCGGGCAATGACCGAGAATTCGCCAAGCAAAAGGGGAATTGGCAATCTCTGCAAGAAATCGGGCATTATCGTTTGCAAATACCTGGCCAGGATTCCCAGCAGCGGAGGATGATCCTCCCTGAGGACGCTGAATAAGTAGCCGGGGGAGAGGGTCTTAAGGGTGTTCCAGAATTCCAGCGGCCAAAAACCCGTTTTTCGCAGGAGCGTGTTAAGGTTACGAGGATCGAAATAGCAGGGATGCTCAGGCTTGTAATGGGGCCAGAAGCGGCCCATGAAAAAATGGCTAAGGGAAGCTGTATTGACGGTCGTCAAAACAATCAAGCCGCCGTCTTGGAGCAGGCGGCGGGCGGCGATCAGGAAATCGTAAGGACGGGGAGTATGCTCGATTACATCGGTTGCGGCCAGGACATCAAACCGATCAAAGCGATCCGGCAAATCTTCAACTCTTCCCATTAGCACCCGGCCTTCGAATCGTTGGCCGGCAACCCGAATTGCATCGGGGTTGATATCGATCCCAAAGGGGTCCCAACCCCGCTCCGCGGCCTCCTCCAAAAAATACCCCTTGGCACAGCCAATGTCCAGAATCCGACCGGGTTTTGAGTATTTTTCGATCCGGGCCAAGATTCTCCGAAAGGTAAGCTTTTTCAGATTGCGGACTTCCTCCTGCATCTTTTCCCCGCCCCACCGGCGGAAATAGTCTTTGGTATAGATCGATGCCGGATCGGGTATCGAACCGGGGGCCAACTGCTCAAAGCCGCATTCAGCGCACCGGTAAATGGGCAGCCGAATGACGCTGCTGCCGTGCAATCGCGAGGGGTGGCCGCAAAGGGAACAGGGGATCAGGGGACTATACGGCGACACGTTCTTTGACAGTCCCTCCTTGCAAGATGAGTTGGACTAGACTCCAGGCGTCTTCCAGACTGATGGCAGTCATACAACGGTTCTGTCCTCCGCAGGGGGCCGATTTGTTCGAATAGACATTCAGGCAGGGACTGCAATAGAGAGACGCATACAGGGTTCGGTGAAAACCGCTGCGGGGTCCGAAGCGAACGGGTGTTTCGGGGCCGAAAAAAGAAAGGGTCGGTGTCCCCACGGCGCAGGCAAAATGCAGGGGCCCGCTGTCATTGGTGATGAACAGCGCGGTACGCTCCAGGAGCGCAAGGAAGGTGCCTATGCCGGTGCGGCCGCTTAAATCAGCCGTGCGGGTGCGCGCCTGAGAGGTTAAGCGATTCAAAAGGGACCCCACATAGGAAGATTCCTCGGCAGATCCCGTCAGATAAACACGCACGTTCTCCTCCCTGCTCAGCCGTTCGATCAGGGCGGCAAAGCGCTCCAAAGGCCAGCGCCTCTCCAGGCAAAGATCGCTGGTATTCGGATTGATGCCGACAAGGATCCCGCTTGATACAAAACCGAACTCGTCCAGAAGCCTGACGGCCATTTCCCGCTCCCTGGGCCATATGTGAAGGGGACCCAATTGGAAATCCAGTTCTTCCAGTTTAAGACCCAAGGGTATCCCCAGGGCGCCGAATATTTCCGATATGTGGCGGTGATCATTATAGAACACCGGGTGTGTCAATAAGGCCCCGCGCCATAGTTTCGGAAGCTGGAAACCAATTCGGGTACGGGCGCCGCTCAAGAAACTCACGAGGGTAGAAAACTTGGCGAAGTATTCGAGGTCGAGGGTCACATCGGGCCGGTATTTCCGAACCTTCCACAGGGCCCCGAGAGTGTCCACCGCAATGCGCAATAATCCCTCGCGCCGGATCGTAAACAGCCGGTCAACAAAGGGCTGGCGATCCAGGAGTACACGGTTGCTTTCAAAAGTCAAAAACCCGATTGAGGCTCGAGGAAAATGTCTGCGCAAAGACCTCAACAGCGGAGTTGCCTGCAAAATACTTCCCAATCCGAAAAACTTAATCAACAGGATCCGGTCGGGAGGGTTCTTCACTCGTTGCGGCTGCCGGGCAAAAGGCAGATGCAGGGCGGAAAGGGCTAAACACAACAGAAACCCCACCCAGGAATCCAGGCGTTTCATCCAGATGATATTCATCTCTTGGAGCCGCTTCGCTTCGTGAGGCTCATAGTTGACCTTCCTGCGAAGACCCCGTTTCTCAGGCCATCGATTTGAGCATCGTCGAGCATCGAATAGATGTAAAGCCCTACGGCGCCGGGCCACCTGCGCAAGGAATGGTCGATAG
>JACAEW010000287.1 GCA_013388675.1 Syntrophaceae bacterium
CTAGTGGGCGTCGAAGCCGGGGGAAGAGGACCCGCACCGGGGGATCATGCCGCCCGCATGGGCGGCCGGGGAAGGAAGGGGATCGTCCACGGGTATAAGTCGCTTTTCCTCCTGGATGACGACGGCCAGGTGCGGCCCACCCACTCGATCTCCGCCGGGCTCGACTACCCGGGGATCGGCCCCCAGCTTGCCCACCTGGGAAGCAAGGGGAGAATCGAGTTCACCACCGCGAGCGATGGGGAAGCGCTGGAGGCGGTGCGCTTCTTCGCCCAGATGGAAGGCCTCATCTTTGCCCTGGAACCGGCGCATGCTGGGGCGGCGGCCCTCAAGATCGCCCCGGAATATGGGAAGGACGAGGCGATTATCATCAACATGTCGGGAAGGGGCGATAAGGATCTTTTTATCCTGGCCCCTTGCTTGGACCGGGAGAACTGGCTCACCTTCCTGGCGAATGAAGTGACCACCCACAGCGGGGTGAAAAAGGAAAGGTGGGAGCGATGGCCGAATCCCTGATGACGCACATGGTCGCCTACTACCCGAACCGGGAGCGCTCGATGAAAGTGGCCAAAGCCTTCTTGGACGGCGGCGCAAAGTACCTGGAAATCCAGTTTCCTTTCTCCGACCCTTCCCTGGACGGCCCGGTGATCCAGGCGGCCTGCACGCGGGCGCTGGAGTCCGGGTTCCGCGTCGATGGCGGCCTGGCTTTGGTACGGGAGATCAGCCGGTTTGCCGGAAGCCCCATCTTCGTGATGAGCTATGCCAGCCTGGTTTACGCCCGGGGAGTCGAGCGCTTCGTCCAGGACATCCAGAGGGCGGGGGCTTCCGGGTTGATCATTCCCGATCTTCCGGTTGGCTACGACGAGGGGCTCTTCGAATATGCCCTAGCCAGAGGTATCGAGGTGGTCCCGGTGGTTTCCCCCACGGTACGGGAGGAAAGGCTCGCCGCGATCTGCGCGCGCGGGGGCGGGTACATCTATGCCGGCCTCCGAACGGGGATCACCGGCCGGATCACTCCGATCGGGGAGCAGAACCTTTCTTTCCTGAGGCGAATCCATGCCCACGGAAAGAAAATTCTTGCGGGCTTCGGGGTGGCCACCCGAGAACAGGTCAAATTGCTGGCTCCGAACGTCCACGCAGTGGTCGTGGGCACGGCGCTGATCCGCTCCATCGAAGAAGCCGGAAGCGGGGATCTCTATACCCAGCTTAGGGCGAAGGTGGAGGAGCTGGCGGGAAAAGCGGTCCTATGATTCCATCTCTCGGATGATCGCCTCGGTCATCTGGCCGGTGGGGTTCTTTCCGCCAAGGTCGGGAGTTCTCACCCGACCCTTGGCCAGGGCGGTTTCCACCGCTTTTTCGATCCTTCTTCCCACTTCCGCCGCTTGGGGATCGTTGTGCTTCGTTCCCAGCCAATCGAACATCATGGCGCCGGAGAGGATGGCGGCGATGGGGTTTGCGATGCCCTTGCCGGCGATGTCCGGGGCGCTTCCGTGGATGGACTGAAAGAGACCATGCTTGTCGCCCACTTCGGCGGAAGGAGCCAGGCCCAGGCTTCCGATGGTTCCCGCGCCCAGGTCGGATAGGATGTCGCCGAACATGTTCTCGGTCACCACCACGTCGAAGTGCCATGGCCTTTGCACCATCATGACCGTCATGGCATCCGTGTAGTAATGTTCGCTCTGAATATCGGGGAACTCTTTGGCCACCTCATGAAAAACCTCTTCAAAGAAGGCATAGGCCTCTACCACATTTGACTTATCCACGCAGGTGACCCTTTTTATGCCGTCTTCCGGGGCCCCTTTTCGCCGGCGGGCCATCTGGAAAGCGGCCCGCACGATCCGCTCCGTTCCTTTTCTGGATATGATCAGCGGGTTCACCGCCGCTTCATTTCCGATTCTGAACCCCCCTTTCCCGAAGGTGTACAGGCCTTCCGTGTTTTCCCGGAAGATGACGTAATCGATCCCTTTCTCTTGGGCGTTCTTCAAGGGAGATTCGACACCCTTATAAAGCTTGACCGGCCGGATGTTGGCGTAAAGGTCGAGGTCCTGCCGGTAGATGTATCCCGACTGAACTTCTCTCCCATCAGGCAGGCGCACATCGGGAAGACCCACGGCCCCGAAATAGACCGCGTCCGCCTTACGGACTTTTTCGATGTCCTCTTGGCCGAAGGCCGTACCCGTTCTTCGATAGCGGGCGGCGCCAATCTCCAGTTCGGTAAATTGGACCTCCAGAGAAACGGCTTTCAAGGCCGCCCGAATGACTTTCAATCCTTCGGCAATAATCTCGGGGCCCACTCCGTCCCCGGGGAGAACGACGATTTGGTATGCTGCCATTCATTCCTCCTTGATGGAAGGGGAATGTTTCGAGTTTCGGCTTTGGGGCTTCCGCTTTTTCCTCGAGCCCCGCGCCCGGCACCCCGAACCATTATTATTTTATCTTCGCCAGCGCGTCCGCCTTCCTTTTCTCCACCGCGGCAATGGCCTCGGCCCGGGCCAGGATCAGTTTGGCCCTATTGTAGACCGGGATGTCCACCATCTTCCCATCCAGGTTGACCGAAGCCGTCCCTCTCTTGACCCCGTCTTCGAAAACTTCCACGGCCCTGCGGGCAAAGGCCACCTTATCCTCGGGGGGCGAATAAACCCGGTTGATCACCTCCACCTGATCGGGATGGATGCAGGACGCGCCTTCGCAGCCGAGCTGCCGCCCCCGCGCCACCGCCTTCTCAAAGGCCTCCAAGTCCCGGAACCCGCCGATGCTGCCTAAGAGTCCCATGGGGCGAACCCCCACCGGTTTGCACACGGTCACGATCCAGGAGACGGCATAGAAGATTTCCATTCCCTCCGGAGAGGGCTCCACACCGAGCTCCAGGCAGTAATCCTCCGGGCCGATGAACATGGACTCGATCCGAGGACTGGCGGTGGCGATCTCCTGGGCTTTCAGCAAACCCCGGGGGGTTTCGATCAGGATGGAAAATTGGACCGTGCCCGGATGGATTCCTCTCTCCCGCTCGAGCCTTTCCACCATTCTCTCCAGGTTGCGCACCTCTTCCGCCGATTCGGTCTTGGGCAGAGTGATGCCGTCCAGCCCCGGGTAAACAGATGCCTCCAAATCCTGGGACAGCCATTTGGGGTCCTTGTTGATGCGCACTCCCACTTCGGCTCCTCCCTTGGCGGCTAGGGGAATCGAGTCCTTGACCAATTTTCGGGCATTTTCCTTTTCCGCCCAGGGAACCGCATCCTCCAGGTCCAGCAGGATCGCGTCCGCCCCCCGCTGGTAGGCCTTTTCCACAAAACGCGGGATATTCACTGGCAGGATTAGAGTGGACCTTCGCAGCATTCGATTCATTCCCGGACTCCTTATTTACGAAATTTCGCGCCTCTTCGGGTCTCCTGCAGATTGGTTTTACTTCGACAGCAAAGCAGGAAGCCAGGTGGAAAGAAACGGGACATAGGTAACCAGCAATAATACCGCTATTTCCACCATGATGAAGGGGAACAATTCTTTGATCACCCGCGCCAAGGGAGCTTCGGCCATGTCCGCAACCAGGTAGAGCAGGACTCCCACCGGGGGAGTCAGGAGGGCAATTCCCAGGGAGAGGACGAATACGGCCGAATAATGGTAAGGGTCCAATCCCACTTTATCCACCAGCGGGTACATGACCGGAACAAAGATGAAGATGATGGCAATCACATCCAAGCCGCAGCCGACGATCAGCAGGAATACCACCAGCATGGTAAGCACCATGTATTTATCGGTGCTGATGGAGAGAATCAAGCCCACCAGCTTTTCTCCAACCCCGGTGTTCATGACCACATACCCAAAGAAACCTGCTGACGCCAGAATAATGAGAAGGTTGGACACCCCCTTGGAAGTTTCTTTGGCCATGGCCCAGAAATTCTCCAAGCGTATCTCCCGGTAGATGAATCCCAGAACCAAGGCGTAGATACAGGCCAGGACGCCTGTCTCGGTGATGGTAACAATCCCAAAAACGATCCCCCCGATAATGATGGCCGGCATGATGAGAGTCAGAAATCCGTCGAGGAAGGCCCGGCCCATTTCTCGGAGGGTGGAGCGTCTCTCTTCCCGGGGGTAATTCCGGCGACGGCTGATTAGATAGGCCGTCCCCATGAGGGAGAAACCCAGGAGAAGGCCGGGGATGGCTCCGGCGAGGAAAAGCTTGCCGATGGGCAACTCCTGCATGACCCCGATCAGGATCATGGGGATGCTGGGGGGGATGATATGGCCACAGGTGGCGGCCGCCCCGGTGAGGGCGGCGGCAAACTCCGGAGGGTACCGGTCTTTCTTCATCGCCGGGA
>JACAEW010000293.1 GCA_013388675.1 Syntrophaceae bacterium
GCCCGGGGCCGGACATCCTGAGGCAGCGGTTGTTCCATCGGGTCGCGTCGGAAATGAATGGGGTTGTCCCTGTTTAAGCTGGGATTTCGTTTGAGGCGAAGGGTTCGGGGATCGGTGCCTTGTGGAAGCCGGGCCAGCTCTCCGGAACCCCGGATTTTTCCCGCCGAGGCTGCCCCGCCCCGGGCGGGATGCCCCCCTGGGCCTGGGCGATGGAGCCGTTTTGTCCCGTTTTACCCACTCGATTGGGAGCAGCCCCCTTTTCAAAAGAGGGGATTTGTCCCCTTTTGGACTATGCTTTCTTCCTATCCCCCTCTGGTTCGAGATGGGAGCGGTCATTCACCACCTCGACCAGCAATTTCCCCCCTCGCATATAAAGAATGTTGAGCGCCGCCGTTCCCTGCTTCAACTCCCGAAACCGGTTCAAGGGAAGCTCCAACGCAAGGCATAAAATGGTCAGGATGACAAAATTGTGACTGCAGATGAGGAGAGTGCTTCCGTGAGGATGGGAACGGGTGATGCGCCCCAACGCCGCCACGGCTCTTGCCTGAACCTGCTCGAGGCTCTCCCCGCCCGGCATGCTGACCGATGCCGGGTTTTCCCGCCATGCCCGGCGAAATTTCGGGTTTTGCTCGGCCCAACGGGGTCCTTCGATTCCTTCAAACTCCCCCAGGTCCATTTCCGCCAGGCCCTCTTCTTCATGGAGGGGAGCAGTAGGATGAAAAACCTGGATCAGCCGGGCCGTTTCCTTGGCCCTGGCCAAAGGACTGGAGTAAATTGCGGCGATAGACTCTCCCCTTAAAGCAGATGCCAAGGCGTTGGCCTGCTCTACCCCCTTTCGATTCAGGGGCACATCGCTCCGGCCCTGGAACCGGCCGGCAAGGTTCCAGTCGGTCTCCCCGTGACGGACCAGCAGTATTTTAATGCCCGATGAATCTTTCTTGCCTTTCAAATCGCCGCTTTTCCTTTTTGCAGTCATTCATAGCGTCACGGTTTTCCCCATATCCTCCTCGCAAAAGGGTGGGCCGGTTGGGGCGCATGCAGGGACACGAAGCATCTTGCCCCTACGATTCAACGACAGCCATGGCTTCCACCTCCAGCAGCCATTCTTCGCGGGCCAAGTCTTTTACCACCAAAAGGGTGGTGGGAGGAAAGGGGGGCGTGAGGTACTGGGCCCGGATTTGGCGGAAGGCCGCAAAATCCTCACGATTCTTCAGGAATATGCCCAGTTTGATCACGTCCTTGAAAGTGGCCCCGGCACTGGCCAGCATATTTTTCAGGTTTTCGAAAACCTGCCGGGTTTGGGCCGGAAAATCCCCTTTTCCCACCAGATTCCCCTGGGCATCCCAGGCTACCTGCCCGGAGATCACCACCAAGGTGCCCCCTTTGACTTTCAAACCCTGGGAATAATCCCCCGCCGGTCTGGGAACACTTTCTGGTTGCAGATAGGTTTTTTCCATTGAAACCTCCTTTTCTTGTTCTCGGGCGCTATAAAAAGAATCTATGCTTTTTCCGCGGCCTTGCGCGGAAAAAGAGGCTTCGCCGCTGAAGTCCGTAAGGGCGGATCGCGAACCGCCCTTACAGATGTCTGGCAGAGTGGATATTGTTTTCTTACCAGCATGTTTGTATGAATGAGGCGCTAAGCGCCTACCTTTCAGCGAAAAATACCGTTTTTCACTCATTTACCCGATTCAGATTCCCGGGTAGAATAGATTATCCATCTGGCCCATCAAATTTTCAAAAAAGGGCCCAAGAAAGGAGAGGGTGAAAATGGCTGAATTCCATATGCCCCACTCGGGACACGAAAGACACCTGTGCTTCCTGCACAACATCGGCATGGTGAAAGACAAATTGGAGGAGTATAAAAAATTGGTCAAAGACGGAAAATATGTTTGCAAGGGGTGCGGGCGGGTGGCCGCCGACGAAAAACAGCTTTGCGCCCCGGAAAAGTTGTAGAAGGCCCGGAGATAAATCCATGTAAGCTCCCCTTCCCCAATCCGAGGGAAAGAGGGATTTCAACCCGGTATGGCTTGCCGGTCACGGTTCTATTGCGCTGACCGGAAAAGAGGGGATTCCTGTCTGCTCGGCCAGGGCGCGGAGTTCGTTTAAAGTAATCTCATCCAGAGGAATTCCGACCCTCTCCCGGAGGGCCTTTTCCCTCCAGGACCTCTCTCCCGGAATGCTGATTTCGCTGAAGCCCTCGGCCAGCGGCCCCTCTTTGACATAGGTCAACAGCTCATCCACCCTTCGCTTGAACGCTTCCAGGGGAAGAAAACTGGCGATGTCGATGGCCAGGAAGGCCTGCGAATAAGCCGTTGCATGGGGCATTCCCTTCGCCTCATTCAGGAGTTCCCCGCAAAACATCCCTCCGGAAAGGACCCCCGTCAGGATATCGATCATCAGGGCCAGCCCCGAACCCTTGTGCTGCCCCGCAGGAACCAGCCGCTTGCTCTTGATGATCGCCGCGGGGTCGTCCGTGGGACGGCCCTGCTCATCCACTCCCCACCCCAGGGGCACTTTTTTGCCCTCCCGGTTGTACAGCACGATCTTGAAAAAAGCCGCCTGGGACATGGCCATGTCCAGGACGACCGGGTCGCCCGAAGCCCTCGGGGCGCCGATGGACAGGGGATTGTTCCCGATTCGGGGCGCCCGGGTGCCCCAATAGGGCATGTTGGATTCGGTGTTGACAAAGCAGATTCCCAAACAGCCCTCCCGCGCCGCTATCACCGGATAGTAGGCCGCCCTTCCCCAGTGGGTTGAGTTGCGCACGAGGACGAACCCGATGCCCACCCCCCTGGCTTTCTCCACCGCCATCTTCATGGCCCTAACGGAGACGACATGCCCTGGAGCCAGGCCTCCATCCAGGTGAGCGATGACCGGCGTGTCTTTGATCACCCCGATCTTTCCTTTTGGATTGATCTTTCCGTTGCGGGCCAGGGTGACAAAACCAGGAAGCATTCTCACTCCATGCGAGTCCACCCCGCACAGGTTGGCCTCCACCATCACCTCCGCCGAGGTCTGAGCATACTCCTTCGGAGCCCCGATGGTTTGATAGACCTGTTCCACGAAAGTTCGCAAATGTTCTGCCTGAACGATTGTTTCCATGTTTCTCCGAAATTTTATCGGAAATGAACCCGATTGGGGCAATTCATGAATTGCCCCTGCTAAGGGACTGAGTTATTCTGTCGGAGGGCGATTTTTTAAAGCGCCCCTACTTCATTTTGGAGAGCACCTCCTTGTAAAAGTCGTAGATTCCCTTTTTACCCGCCCCGCCCGTGTAGCCCGCCCGGACCATCAGGCGAATGAGGGGATGCAGCTTTCCCTTCTCCGAACCCAACTCCCGGATTCGGTCTTCTTCCGAGCTGGCATAGATTCCCCAGGACCCTCCCATGTCGGCCAATTCCAGGGGCCCCATGGGCAGGTTGTAGCCGAGCTTCAGGGCCTTGTCGATCTCCTCCGGGGGCGCCACTCTTTCATAGACCATCTGGACCGCCTCCATGCGCATGGCAAAATAGGCCCGATTAGCCAGGAATCCGTAGCTCGCATCCCAGCAAACAACCGGCTCTTTCTGCAGCAAGCGAGCCAGGTCGGAGGTAACTACCACCGTGTTCTCGGAGGTCTTCGCCCCCTTCACCACCTCCACCAGCTTCATCACCCCCACGGGATTGAAGAAATGCATCCCCACAACTTTATCCGGACGATTCGTGGCGGAGGCGATTTCGGTGATGCTCAGGTAAGAAGTATTCGTCGCAAAAATGGCCTGGGAGGGGGCGCTCTCATCCATTTTTTTGAAGAGCTCTTTCTTGATTTTGATATTCTCGGTGGCCGCTTCCAGGATGAACTCCGCCCCGGCTGCGGCTTGGGCCATGTCCGTGGTGCCGCTGATGCGGCCCATAAGTTCTTTTTTCTCCTCGGGAGTCATCTTCCCCTTGGCCACGAAGAATTTCTCCGTTCGTTGTTCAATGCCCGCCAGTCCTTTGTTCACCAACTCATCCTTTATGTCCACGAGAGTAACCCGGCATTTCCCGATCCGGGCCATCAGCTCCCCGATCTGGGCCCCCATAAGCCCAGCTCCGATGACCGTAACTTTCTTAATATCGCCCACCTGAATGTCGCCCATGTTTTCCCCTTTCGTGAGAACAATCATTCTCCGGTTATTGTTTCAGTGCAAGGAATGAATGCTTTTTTTACGGAGTCAGTATAGGAAGAAGCCTGCCGGGGTGTCAAATGGAAAAAGAAGGGGGAGAGAAGGGAGAATCCTGCTCAAATGGACTGCAGGGGCACCCCGCGTTTCGCGGGACACCGTGCCCCTGCTTGATTTTATAAAAAAGGAGCGAGATTGTTAGGGGAAAGGCCCGGACTTAGCCTTTTAAAAAGACCACCTAGAAGCGCACTTTCACCGCGGCAAAGGGCCCGTCGAGTTTGAACTCGAGCTTGTTTTCGTCATATTCGCCCAAAAGGCTGAAATACCGGTATCCGCCGGAGATTCCCACGTATTTGATGGGGTTGATCTCAAGGTAGGCCTCGGCGTCAAAGACGTGTCCGTAACTTCCCATGGGAAGTCCCGAGGCTTTGGCCGTCAGATTTATCCATTTGATGGGGGTAATCCGGGCGATCAGGCCCACCATGGGGATCGGCAGGGTAAAGCCTTCTTTCTCGTCCAAGGCTAGAGAGGGGGCTTTGAGCTGGACATTGACATCGGCCACCATCACGTCCAAGGTTCCCCCCAAAAATCCGAATTTGCTGACGATGAAATCGAGCTCATACCCCCCTTTGAAAAATTTCAGGTCGGCCTGGGATTGAACGCTTGTCCCCACGGTGTAGGTCTGTCCCGCAAACTGGATGGTGTTGGTTAAAACCTTGTCCCCTTCCCATTTCATGGGAAGGTAAGAAAAATTAAACTTGTGCCGGTTGAAAATCTTGATCTGCACCCGCCCTTCTCCAAAACCTTTCTTTTCGTCGAATCCCAGGTCGTTCACCGCATCGAATTCCGTGCCTATGCTGCTTTCTACTACTTTTATCTTGGAAGCAAGCTTGGGGTTCCAGTATCGCCCCTCCGCTTCGATGTTGTAATCCTCGGCATTGAACAGGTCAAATTGGGCCCAGGAGAGAGCCGGCCAGAGAAACGCCAGAGAGGCGATCATTACGATGGGTTTCATTTTGCTTTGCATGACTCCCCCTAAAAAGGATTTTTCCATATATATCGGATTAGGAAGGCTATTCCTTCAGTTTCCGGAGCGCGCATATCCAGAAAAAGGGGGGGACCCGTCTCGCCAGGATCATAGCCAGGACAATCCCCAGGAAATCCAACAATATATCGCCAAGGGAACCCTCCCGGGAGGGAATGAAGGACTGGAGGTATTCGTCAACTACCGCAACAGCGATGGCGATCCAAGCGGCCATCCAATACCGGGATGGGCGGCTGGTTTCCGGTTTTGAAGCGAAGGCCAAAAGAAGAAGAATCGTGAGAATTCCATAGAGCGGGATATGCAACAAGCTGTAAGGATTGAATTTAGCCACAAAGCCGGCAAAAGGGGAATTCGCTAAATAAACGATACAAAAAATATAAGCGGCGGATAGAAAGGTGAAAAAAGGGTTCATTTTCAGGATTGAATGCCTTCTCCAAGATTTCGCCCGACAATATGGATTCGGTATCCATGAGAAAACCTTTAGGATTTTCTACCATGGTTATCCCGTTCTGTCAAATTTCCTATCATTTTTAATCGTAGCATGAGGATTGGAGCGGCCAGAAAAAACCGGAAAGTCTGACGGCAGCCATTCATAGAAGCAGATGTAGGGGGAATTTTTCCTTATTTCTTGGGGGGTTGTTCCTCTTCGGACAGCACGCTAGCAGGTTGGGGAAAAAAATCAAATAGCAAGATAGGCGCGGCCGATTTTTTCATCTTTCCTGAAATCCTGCACCGTGCCCTCGTATTTCACCGTTCCCTTTTCAAGAATATAGAGACGATCGCTTAGGTCGAGGGAAAACCTCGTGTTTTGCTCACAAAGGAGAATGGTCATTCCCTCCCGGCGCAATTTGGAAATCTGTTCGCCAAGTTGATGAACAACGAGGGGAGCCAGCCCTTCGGAGGGTTCGTCCAGCAGAAGGAGGTCTGGATTGCTCATGAGCGTTCGGGCGATGGTTAGCATCTGCTGTTCACCCCCGCTTAAATATCCTCCCTTCCTTTTCTGGAGGGGCTCCAAGGCCGGGAAGAGAGCAAAAATTCTTCCCAGAGTCCAGACGTTTTCCTTTTTTCCGCTCGGGCGGATGGCCACGTCCAGGTTTTCCCAGACGGTCAGGTCCGAAAAGATTCTCCGATCCTCCGGGACAAACCCGATTCCCAACCGGGAAATCTCGTAGGTCGGCCTACCGGCAATCTCTTCTTTTCTCCATCGGATGGAGCCGGATTTCGGGGGCGTCAGCCCCATGATAGACCTGAGGGTCGTTGTCTTCCCGACTCCGTTTCGCCCCAGAAGAGAAATGACCTCTCCCTCCTGGACCCTCAGGGAAACGCCAAAAAGGACCTGGCTCAACCCATAAGCGGTGTATATATTGTCAACCTCTAGAATCATCGCCCTTCCCCCAGGTAAACCTTCTGGACCTCGGGGTTCCTTCGAATCTCTCCAGGATCCCCTTCGGCGATCAGTCGCCCTTGATGCAGGACCATGATCCGTTGGGAAATGGAGAAGACCACCTCCATATCATGCTCCGTGAAGAGAAGCGTTAGCCCTTTTTCTCGGGTGATCTTTCCGATCAATTCCATGGTGTGGTGCGTCTCTTGGGCGGACATTCCTGCCGTGGGTTCATCCAGCAGAAGAAGCTCCGGCTCACTCGCCAGGGCGATTCCCAGCTCCAGTTGCTTCTGAAAACCGTAAGAAAGAGACCCGCTTACGGTTCCCGCGTATTCATTCAGGCCGACTCGTTCCAGAATCTCCTCGGTCTCCTGCTGAAAGAAAAAATCAACGGGCCGAAGGAAGGTGAAGCTCTTTCCCCGGTGGACGAGGACGGCCGCCTGGATATTCTGGTAAACGGTCAGGCGGGGGAAGATATTGGTTCGTTGAAAGGAGCGGCCGATCCCCAACCGGCAGATTTGGTAAGGACGGCGGTTGGTGATGTCTTCATCTTTGAAAATCAACTTCCCTTCATCGATGGGCAGGTGGCCGGTGATCAAGTTAAAAAGGGTGGTCTTGCCCGCACCGTTGGGACCTATGATGGAGCAGATTTCTCCTTTCTTAAGAGAAAAGCTCACCCCATTGATGGCCACGAATCCGTCGAAGGATTTTTTGACCTTTTCCACCCCGAGAATCATCGATTCCCTCCCGGGCGGGCAAAGCGGGCCTGCAGAAATCCCATGATTCCTCCGGGGAAGAAGAAGAGAAGAAATGCCAGGGTAAATCCAAGGATAATGGGCCAGTGTTCGGTGTAGGAGGTTACCTGCATCCTCACGAAAAGCAAAACGGCCGCTCCCACGACAGGCCCGAAGAAGCTGTAAATGCCCCCCAGGAGGGTCATGATGAGCACCTCTGCCGAAGCCGGCCAGAATAGGATATCCGGGAAGACGCTGTGGTTGAAAATCCCGAATAAGGCCCCCGCCAAGGCCGCAAAGACCCCGGAGATCATGAAGGCCACCAACTGGAAAAGCTTCACATTGATTCCGATGAATTCGGTTCGCTCGGGATTTTCCCGGATGGTGGTTAGAATCCGCCCGAAGGGGGAGTTCACCACTTTGCGGAGGATAAAAAGGGAGGCAACGACAATCCCCAAGGTGAAATAGTAAAAGCGTTCCCGGGAGTCCAAAAACTGGGGAAAGGGGACTCCGACGAAACCATTGTCCCCCCCGGTCAGCGAATTCCATTTGAAGGCGATCGCCCAGACGATCTGCGAGAAGGCCAGGGTCAGCATGGCAAAGTACACCTTGGTCAAACGGACACAAAAGAAGCCGATAATCAGCGCGGAGATTCCTCCCAGCACGCCTGCCGCAGCAAAGGCCAGCGGAAAGGGAACGGAAGCCTTCTTCATCAGGAGGGCGCAAGTGTAGGCTCCGATCCCAAAGTAAGTCGCGTGGCCGAAGGAAACCAGCCCGGTGTACCCCAGCAGGAGGTTTAGGCTCACCGCAAAAAGGCCAAAGATGAGGATGTCGGTCCCCAGGAAAACGTAGAACCGGGATTCGGTTAAAGGGATGCAGAGCAGGAAGAGGATGAAAAGAAGCGGAATCCAGTTTTCTTTGGCCATGGTTCTCTTACCGCTGCAAAGGCCTTCCCAAGAGTCCCCAGGGCCGGATGATCAGGACCAAAGCCATGAGGATGTAAATGAAGGCCAGGGAGTGCCGGGGAAAAACCAAAATTCCCAGAGCATAGACCTGGCCCACGATCAGGGACCCGAGAAAGGTCCCCCAAAAGCTTCCCAACCCCCCGATAACCACCACAATGAAGGCATTGATGATGACCTCCACATCCATCCCCGGGACGATAGCCGAAACCGGGGAAACCAGGCCGCCGCCCAATCCGGCCATCCAGGAGCCGATGAAAAAAACGACGGTAAACAAACGGTTCACGTTGACTCCCAGGGAACTTAACATTTCCCGGTCCAGAGCGGCCGCCCGTATTTTCCTACCCCACCGGGTGCGCAGCAGGGTGAACCAAAAGGTGAAGGCGATGTAGGGCCCCAGGAAGATGATGACCAGGTTATAAGTCGGGAAATATTGATCCAGAATGGGAACCGCTCCCTTCAGAAGAGCTGGCCGGGTTACGGAAAACTGGCCGGTGCCCCAGACGATTTTGGCAAAATCGGCCAGGATCAGGACGAGGGCATAGGTAAAGAGAAGCTGGTAAAGTTCTTCCCGGGCATAGAGGTGGCGGAGGAAGAACCGCTCGATGACCGCCCCGAGGGCGGCGATGGTCAGAGAGGCAAATATCACCGCCCACCAGAATTGCCCCGGGGCGTCAATAAAAAGGGACACGAATTGATGGGTGAAATAGGCCCCCAGCATGTAAAGGGAACCGTGGGCAAAGTTTAGAATTCCCAGGATACCGAAAATGAGCGAGAGGCCGGAGGCGATAAGAAAAAGAAACATCGCATAGGTGAGGCCGTTCAATGATTGAAGCAGCAGAAAAGACGGATCCGGCATGCCCTTGTTTTCCGCGGGAAAAAGAGAGGCGCAGGGGCAAAGTTGATCCTTTGCCCCAGGCGCGTTCCAACGAAGGTTAATCCATCAGATCATCTGCGGGAATATACTCCACCGGGCGCAGGATGGGGAAGGGATATTCCGGGACTTTGGCTGTCGTTCCCCAGACCTGTCCCCGGGTGGCCTGGTGATCCTTGGCCCGCATGGTCTGTTTACCGATGGGGGTGTTAATGGTCAGGCCCTCCAAGGCCTTGATGACTTTCATCTTATCCGTGGATTGGGCCTTTTGGATCGCCTCGGCCAAAAACTGCACGGCGATATAACCCGTTATCGCCCAACTGGGGGGATATTCCTGCTTGGTATAAGCCTTCAGCCGCTCCACGTAGGATTTGTGCTCCGGCGTGTCGGGATAATAGAAAACATCATAGGCATTGGTGGTAATTCCCAGCGGAAGATCGTCCTTGAGCGACATGCCGGTTTCCGGAGAGCCTCCCTCACCGGCTGCAACGACCTTCACCTTTTCGAAGAACCCATAGGGTTTCGCCTGCTTGGAGAAAGTTACAAAATGACCGCCCCAAAGAGAGAGGAAGGCGGCATCCGGTTTGGCGGCCAGAAGGGGAGCGATGAATGGGGTATAGTCCGTCTCCCCCAGTTTCGGCCAGCCTTGATGGACGATCTGGGCTTGGGGCTTGATCTTTTTCATCCACTCCACGAAGGCCTTGGTGACCATCTGGCCGTATTCATAATCCGGGCCGAGCGTAGCGATCCTGGTCCAGGGATTCTTGGCCATAAAAACCGCAGCGCTTCGGCCTTCGGTGTTGGTGTTGGCGGCGGCCCTGAAAACATAGGGATGCAGTTTGCCGGGCTCGGTCATGGCCGTGGACTTGGAAATGGGCGCGATGTAGACGACCTTTTCGGTCTTGGCAACCTCCGAGAGCGCCAAACCTTGAGATGCGGTCAGGCCGCCGACCATGAAGTCCACCTTTTCCTTCAGGATAATCTCCCGGGCGACTCGAGTGGCTTCCTCGGGAGTATTCCCACAGTCGCGAATGATTAAATCAATCGGCCTTCCCAGGACTCCGCCCCTCGCGTTGAGCTCTTTTACGTACATTTCCGCCCCCACAGATGAAGGC
>JACAEW010000049.1 GCA_013388675.1 Syntrophaceae bacterium
AGATTACCAAAAACCCGAACAAATAGCAAAGGGCGGCCAGGAAAAAGACCGCTTGAAATCCCCAGTTCAGAGCAATCAGGACCGGTAAAATGGCCCCCCATACGGAAGCACAGCCGTTTGCGCACCACCCCCAGGAAACCCAGCGGGGCTGCATCGAGCCCACCACGCGGACGGCCAGGGGAAAAGGAATTCCCATGAAGAATCCCGGCGTCGAGATCAGGAGGAAAGTGAAGACCCACCGCAGGAACGCCGATTGCCCCTGGAAAAACGATAGGACGAGGGGATAAAAGAAAGCCGTGAGCAAAAGAAGCCCGGAGAGGAAAAGAAGAGTCCTCCGTAACTGCCGGAGAGGGCGCGCATGAAAGCGCTGGGAGAAGCGGCTGCCCATTCCCGCCGAGACCAGGAGAGAGAAAAAAACCAAAGAAACGGAATAAACGGGGTGGCCCAGGAAAAGGACGAATTTCTGTATCAGAGAGACCTCCACGAGCATGAACCCCACTCCCAGGGAGCCAAAGCATGCCAGCCAGGGGATGAGGGAATTCCTGTCAGCCTCCCTCTTCTCCCTTCCCGCCAAAAGGGCGGGGAGAAGAATGAAAAGCCCGCTGACCAGGAGCGCCAGGACGAAAACCACCGGGACCAGGAACCCGCCTTCGAGGAGAATCTGCCACTTCTCCCCCGCCAGGCGGTATATTTTTTCCCAGTATTTCCAGCGGAAAAAGGAATGGAAAAAGGGGCGGTCATCGGTCGCCGGGCTTAAATCGAAGGTATAACGGGAATAATAACCCTCTCTCTCCCGCAGCAGGTCCCCCACCGCTTCGAAATAGATGGGGCGGGGGAAACGATTGTACAGGTTCGCTTCCCCCGCAGACATGCCCGGATAGTAAACCAGGTCAAACCGCATCTCCCGGCAAAAATCTTTGAGCTTTTCTGTCTCCCCTGGACCCAGGGGGTCTTTCTTCACCAGGAGCGAAAAGGTCCCCCAGGTGCGAAAGGAAAGAAGATGATCCGGGGCACGCTTCCCATCCTTCTCCAGGGCTCTTTGGATGGTGGAAACCAGGCGCAGTTCCGCCCGGGGAGGCGGAAGGAGGAAAAGGCTGAAGGACAGGAACCCCCCCGGTCGAAGGGCTTTCAAATAGACTTGGAAAGTTTCCGCGGTGAGTCGGTAATCTTCCTGTAATCCGATGATCCCCCCGGTTGAAGCGCCCAGACTCTCCGAGAGAGGGACCACAATGAGGTCAAAAGAAGAAGGAGATCGATGAAGAAAACTTCTCCCATCTTCGACGATCACCCGAACCCCCGGGCGGTCATAGATCTTTCCCGCAAACTCCCCATATCGGGTTTTCAAGAGGTGCACAATGGAAGGGTTGGTTTCCACCACCACAACTTCCGTGACCCCGTGATAGAGGGCGGTGAGGACCTCCAGCCCTCCCTTGGGCTCAAGAATCAGGATTTTCCGGGGCCGGGCGGCTTGGTAAGGAAAAGCGGAAGGAAGAAAACCCAGGAATCTGAGCTCGTCCGCCCCGGCCGGCTCTCCTCGGAGGCGGGTAATCGCGGTTAGCTGGTCCCCATCAACCGCCAGTCCAAGCTGTTCCGGAATGGGGCCCGAATATTCCAGGCTCAGGCCGGGAGCGGTCCTGGCTGCCGGGCTTTTCAGAACATCCACCCGGGAAGTGGCGCTCCAGTGGGTTTCCAATAAATGGGCACCCGGAAACCGGAGGGCGGTACTCAATCCCTTGTAAGGGGACAGGCGGAGGTCCATCCAGGAAGGTTGCCAGAAGATAAGAAAGGCGAGAAAGGCGGTCCATACCCAGGGAAAGGCAGCTCTTTGTCCCTTGATTCCCCCGAAAACTACAGAAGCCAATCCGCCAAGCAGACCGGAAAACAAGACCGTCCCCGGCCCCCCGAAAATTTGGAAAAGCCCGAGGACAAGGACACACCCCAGGGAGGCGCCGGCCAAATCGGAGAAGTAGATTTTCCCGGCTGCCCCGCTCCACTGGGTCAGGGCAAAGGAGCTGACCAAGCCGGAGAAGAAGAAGGGCAAAGAAAAGAGCAGATAAAAAAGGAAAAGGTAGAGGACCTGCCACCGATCGAAGGCCATCCGGGCCAGGTCAAAAGGGATTTGGTTCCCGGCCAGATAAGCTACCAGGGAGCTTATTGAAAAAAGCCCGCTCCCTTTGATCAAAAAATTCAGGGGGTCCCGGTCTCGGAAAGAGGGAAAAGAGGATAAAAAGGAGCCGCTCGCCCCATAACCCAGAAGGGCCATACTCACCACCAGGAAGGCAAAGTGGTGTCCCTGGGCTATGGAGAGAAGGCGGATGACGGAAATTTGGAGGGTCAGGGCGGCGGCCGAGGTCAGGAAAATTCCCAAAAGCAAAAAAATTTCCGGCGGCGGATTGCGGATCGCGGATTGCGGATTGAATGCCCCGGCCATTCCCTTCTCCGCCCGGCTATCTACCCGGGTTTGAGCATGAGCGTCTTTTCGCTGTAACGCGGACCCCGAAACTTCTTTTTCTATTCGATCCGGGTAGGATTATAATATAGTTGAACCACCGATCCAACTTCTAACTTCGAAGATGAAGAGGTACGAAACCTTTGACCACACGGCGGATATCGGGGTCCGGGTCTTCGGGCGAACCGTGGAAGAAGTCTTTGTCAATGCCGCTTACGCCCTCTTCGACCAATTGACGGACCTGACACAGGTCGGGGACGGAGCGGTCCAGGAGATTTCCGTGGAAGGATCGGACCAGGAAGACCTCCTGATCCGGTGGCTGGGTGAACTGCTGTTTCTTTGCCAGAGTCGAGGGTACCTGTTTAAAAATTTTTCCATTCTCAGCCTGGACTCCAATTCCTTGAAGGCCCTGGCCCGGGGAGAAATCTTCGATCCTTCCCGCCATCGCTTCAAGACCGAAATCAAGGGGGTTACGTATCACCAGGTTGAAGTGCGGCAAAAGGATAGGGGCTGGGAAGGAAGGGTCGTTTTTGATGTGTAAATTCGCCGAATGGAGGGCCGTCCATGAGCAGTCAGGATAAAATCCACATGGAAAAGATCGACGAGTTCCGCTGGCGGATCCCCCGAACCGGCAAGATGCAGGTGGATGGAGTCATCTACACTTCCGAGGAAATGCTTAGGGATATAAACCTGGACGAGAGTCCGAAGCAGGTCGCCAACGTGGCCCATCTTCCGGGAATTCAGAGGTATTCCCTGGCCATGCCGGATATCCACTGGGGCTACGGCTTTCCCATCGGGGGCGTGGCCGCCTTCGACTGGAAAGAAGGGGTCGTATCCCCCGGGGGAGTGGGTTATGACATCAACTGCGGGACGCGGTTGCTCCGTTCGAACCTTTCCCGGCAGGATTTGGGGCGAAGGATCAAGGAACTGGCCGATGCCCTGTTTGAATCCATCCCTTCGGGTGTGGGCTCGAAAGGGGTCCTGCGGTTAAGCTCCCAGGAATTGCGCCAGGTCCTGAAGAAAGGCTCGGCCTGGGCCGTGGAAAACGGTTACGGCACCCCCGAAGACCTGGACCGGACCGAGGACCGGGGCTGCATGGAGGGGGCGGACCCCGAAGTTGTCAGCGACCGCTCCATGGAACGGGGCCGGCCCCAGCTGGGCACCCTGGGATCGGGGAACCATTTTCTGGAAGTGGGATACGTGGAAGAAATCTATGACCCGGAAGTGGCCGGGGTCTTCGGCCTGGAGAAGGACCAGGTGACGGTTTTCATCCATTCGGGTTCGCGGGGGTTCGGCTACCAGGTGTGCGACGACTTCCTGAAAAAGATGGGGGAGCGGGTCCGTCAGTTGGGTTTGGAACTCCCCGACCGGCAGTTGGCCTGCGACTTCATCCGCGACCGGACCGGGCAGGCATACCTCGCCGGCATGGCCTGCGCAGCCAATTACGCTTGGGCCAATCGGCAGATGCTCATGCATTGGACCCGGGAGGTATTCGAGCGGCTCCTCCGGATGGGCCCCCGGGACCTGGGAATGCATCTGATCTACGACGTTTGCCATAACATCGCCAAACGAGAATGGCATACGGTGGAGGGGGAGAAACGGGAGGTCTGCGTCCACCGCAAAGGGGCCACCCGGGCCTTTCCGCCCGGACATCCGGCGGTGCCCGAAGTCTACCGCAAGGTAGGCCAGCCGGTGCTCATTCCCGGGGATATGGGAAGGTATTCCTACGTGCTGGTGGGAACGGAGGAGGCCATGAAACAGACCTTCGGCAGCACCTGCCACGGTGCCGGAAGAGTCCAGAGCCGCACCCAGGCCAAAAAGGCCAGCAAAGGGAGGCCCCTCCACCGGGAGCTGGAGGATCGGGGTATCTACGTCCGGGCGGCCAGCCGGGCCACGCTCGTGGAGGAGGCGCCGGAAGCCTATAAAGACGTCAGCCAGGTGGTGGAAGTCGTCCACCACGCAGGAATCTCCCGCAAGGTGGCCAAGTTAAGGCCCTGGGCCGTGGTGAAGGGGTGATGGGAGCTACCGTTTCACCGCGGTCTGCCTCCCCACGCGCTTTTATCTTGTCTTTATGATCTCTTCGTCGGGAAGCCTCTTAACCCCCGCAGGCCGCGCATTCCCGCCGTTGGGCTCCGTTCCCTCCCTGAAGCACTCGTACAGGATTTTCCCTGTTTTTGCCCAACGGGTGGAAAGCAGGGGCTCTCCGTTTTCCTTGTCCACTTTGACGAAGACCACCCCTTCGGGAACGGCAAATTCCCCCACCGGCACATCCTTGGCCGCTTCCTTCATGAATTCAAGCCAGATCGGCAGCGCGGCCACAGCTCCCGTCTCATGCGTCCCCAGGGGTTTTTCGATGTCGTAACCCACCCACGCCCCGGCAACCACCTTCCGGGGCAGGTACCCGATAAACCAGGCATCGCGCGTATCATTAGTCGTTCCAGTCTTCCCGGCGGCGGGGCGGCCCAGAGCCCTGGCCCTCTGCCCGGTCCCTTCCTGAATCACGCTCTGCAAGAGGCTCGTAATGAGGTAGGAGGTCTGCGGGCTGATCACTTCCATGGAGGAAGGCTCGGTCTCCTCCAGCACCGTCCCGTCCTTGTCCACGACCTGGGAAACCAGAACCGGTTCGGCCCGGTATCCCTGGGCGGCAAAAACCCCGAAGGCCTGGGTCAGCTCCAGAAGGGTCACGTTCGCCGCTCCCAGGGCCAGGGAGAGATTCGGTTCAAGCTTGGCCTTAATTCCCAGGTTTCCCGCGTATTGGATCAGGTAATCGAGGCCGATGGACTGGGCAATTTGGACCGTGGGAACGTTCCGGGAAAAAGTCAGGGCCTTGCGCACGGTGATCGGTCCCCAGAATTCGCGGTCGAAGTTCTGGGGCTGCCAGGGGTCTTTTCCCGGGACATCCTCGAAGGAAAAGGGCTCATCCACAATGAGCGTGGCCGGGGTAAACCCCTTATCCAGGGCTGCGGCATAAACGATGGGTTTGAAGGCCGATCCCGCCTGCCTCTTCGCCTGGAGGGCCCGGTTAAACTGGCTCGCGGAAAAATCCCTTCCCCCCACCATGGCGAGAATAAACCCCGATTGGGGCTCCAGGGCGATCAAGGCCCCCTGGATGGCTTCCCTTCCCTTCCCTTTTCCGCCCCGGCTCTCAAACTCCTCCAGCCCCACCTGGACCGCATGCTGGGCTGCCTTCTGCAGCCGGGAATGGATCGTGGTGTAGATTTTCAGGCCCCCCTTATACAATAAATCCTTTCCGTACTTCTGTTCCATGTACTGGCGGACCTGTTCCACAACATAAGGCGCATCGAGATATCCTTTGGGGCCCCGGGGCTTCAGCCTGACTTCTTCCGTCTGGGCTTGCTGCGCCTGCTCCTTGGTGATCATCTTCCTTTCGACCATCCGGTTGAGCACGTACAACTGTCGTTCCCGGGCTTTTTTGGGGTTGCGCAGGGGAGAAAAGTTGTTCGGAGAGGGGGGAAGCCCGGCGAGGATGGCGCATTCCGCCAGAGTCAGGTTCTGGATGGGTTTTCCAAAGTAGGTGCTTGCCGCGGCAGCCACTCCGTAGGCTCCCTCGCCGAGGTAAATCTGATTCAAATAAAGGAAAAGGATTTCATTCTTGGTCAGGTAGTGCTCGATGCGCTGGGCTAGAATGGCTTCCTTTAATTTCCGGGAGTAGCTCCGTTCCGGAGTGAGGAAGAAGGACTTGGCAATCTGCTGGGTAATGGTACTTCCTCCCTGAACCACATCCAAAGCCTCGATATTCCGGAAGGCCGCGCCCAAAATTCTCCAGTAGTCGATGCCCCGGTGCTCGAAGAACCGGGCGTCTTCAGCGGCGATGAAAGCCTTGGGCAGGAAACGGGGCATCTGGGAAAGGGATACGACCGTCCTTTTCTCGATGAAGAACTCCCCGATCAGCACCTCATCCTCCGAGTAAACTTCGGAGGTAATGTAAGGCTGATAGTCCTTCAGGGTCGTAAGCCGGGGAAGGTCGAAAACGATGGAGAAATAAAAGGCCATCCCCACTCCCGCCAGGACCACGAGAGCTAGGAGCAGGACGATAAGAAAGGGAATCCATCCCCTTTTCTTCCCCTTTTTCCCCTGTCTTTCTCTCTCTTCGTTCATCGGCGTTTTTTTCTTATCCGACGTCAGAAATCGCACATCGAAATTTCTTTTGGTTCCATTGCCCATCGGTTATCGGCTCTCGGCCATTCGTCAGAAATCTACGGTTGCTTCCTCTTGAACACACCGACCCCGTTGGGCACTCCCCACCCCCCGGGGATGTGGATTCTCAAATCCTTATATTCGGCGTACATCTGCGCGGAAGGTCCCCCGTCCAGGGCCATGGCATCCCGGCACTCCAGCCCGCCCCGCGCTTCGGGAAGGTGAAAGAAGTGGGCCAGGTCCTGGGCGTAAACATCGGTGTCTTCCGTGGTGAGAAGAATGACTTGGTTCTTCAGGGTCACGCCGAGCGCCGACCGCCTGGCGATCTGCCTTTTCATTTGCAGCTCCCGCCCGTTGACGACCAGCCGCGGACCCACCTGCAAGGCCTGGGTTATGTTTCCATCATTCTGGTACTCGGTGGTGTGAATGATCCGGGGACGCTCATCCTGGACCAAAAAAACTCCCCAGTCGGCCTTCCTTAGGGGGTTGGTTTCCTTCCCGTCGACGATCAAGAGCCCAAGCGGTCGGTATCCAGGGAGGAAGAAGCCCCCGTTAATCCCTGCCAGAGCCTGGGCCTTCCGGGTCAAAGCTTTGATCTCCATCCGGTCCATGCCCAGGTTCCGGCTGTCCATGATCCTGACCTGAAATTGCTCGAAACCGATTCTGAGGATGGCCATTTTCATGAAGGACTGGTAGGGCGGGCCCTCGACCCGAATAGACTTGTATTCAAACCCTTCGTCGATCTTCTGCCAAGGCAAATCGCCAGAGGCGATACAATTCCCTGCGCTCCCGAAAAGCAAGAACCCAAAAAGCGCCGCCAGGAGAAAAACAATCATTGTCAAAACCCTTCCCTTGTTGACAAATCTATTATAATTCCAAAAAGATACACAAATCAATCCCCCTTTTCCCCGTTTGACTCCCTTCCGGTCCCCGACTATAATGGGGCATCCCGGGCACAATTGTCTCCGGAAGAATCAAAAGCCCAGAAAAGAGGAACCAGGGACCTGTATTCTTCGAGAAGAAAGTTTACGGCAAAACGCCTATCGATCGTGATTCCGGTATTCAATGAGGCGGGGACCATCCGGGAGGTCATCGACCGGGTGCAATCCGCCCCCCTTCCCGAAGGGATCGAACGAGAGATCATCGTGGTGGATGATTTTTCCGGCGACGGCACGCGCGAGATTCTCCGCGCATGTGCCTCGACGGACTCTTTTAAGCTTTTCCTGCATGACCGCAACCGGGGAAAGGGGGCCGCCCTTCGAACGGGCTTTGCCCAAACCACGGGCGATATCGTCTTGGTCCAGGATGCCGATTTGGAGTATGACCCATGGGAATATGGAAAATTGCTCGCTCCCATCCTGGAAGGGAAAGCGGACGTGGTATATGGCTCCCGGTTCATGGGCGGCGAGGCCAAACGAACACTTTTCTTCTGGCATTACTTGGGAAACCGAATCCTGACCAACCTATCCAATATCTTCACCAATCTGAATCTCTCCGACATGGAGACCGGCTTCAAGGTTTTTCGGGGGGAGCTGATCCGCAAAATCAAAACCAAGGAAAACCATTTCGGCTTTGAACCGGAGATCACCTCGAAGATCGCGAAAATGGGAGCCCGGGTATACGAAGTCGGGATCGGCTATTCGGGCCGAACCTATGAAGAGGGGAAAAAGATCACCTGGAAGGATGGGGTGCGGACCATCTGGACCATCCTGAAACACCACTAAAGACATCCTTAACCACTCCTCAACTAACTACCCTGAATCCATCCCCACTTCTAAAATGCCCAATCAAAGGAAAGATTCCCTAAACCATCTTTTTCTGGTAAGTTTAAGATATGGCCAGGGTAAACGGAAATAAGGATTATTATCAAATCCTGGGGGTATCGCGCGAGGCTCCTCCCGAGGAAATCAAGAAGGCTTACCGACAGTTAGCCCTGAAATATCATCCGGACCGGAACCCGGGAAACCGGCTGGCTGAAGAGCGGTTCAAAGAGATCAGCGAGGCCTATGGGGTCCTGATGGACCCGGAAAAGAGGAACCAATACGACCTCCTTTCCCGGACCCCCTTCGGGGCCGGCAGACGGCCGGATTTTTCCTATACTCAGGAAGAGATCTTCCGGGACATTTTCAACAACCCCCAGGCAAGCGATGTTTTCTCCGAACTGGGCCGGGAGTTTGGCCGCATGGGTTTCCGGTTCGACGAGCGGTTCTTCGACCGCCTTTTCTTCGGAGGGCAGGGTTTCTTCTTCGTCATCGGGGGTCCGGGGGGGTTCCGGTATTCAGCTTCGGCAGGGCCCCGGGGCCAAAGCAGGAATGCGGATGAGGCCTTCTCTCCCATTCTGGAAAACATCCTGATCCCCCGGGGGACCTCCCTGAAGGGAAGAGTTTTTTCCTGGGTCTTTCGAAAAGGGCTCGGTTATTTTCTCCGCAGATTCCTGCCCAACGCCTTCCCATCCCAACCTGCTGAGGACAATCCCCTGGACCTCACTTATACCATTCCCCTTTCCCGGAAGGAGGTTTCCGTAGAGACCATCAAGGAAATATCCTTTCAGCGAAATGGCCGACAGGAAAGGCTGACGGTCAAGATCCCCCCGGGGGTCCGGGAGGGCACCCTTCTTCGGCTGCGGGGCAAGGGGAAAGTTCAGGAAGGGGAAGCCGGGGACCTCTACTTGAAAATTCACCTGACCTAGCCCCGAATCCATGTTTAAGATGACATCCCGCTCCATCGCGGACGCACTTGGGTTACGGCCTTAGGCGAGACTGTTTCAAGACAATGGGGAAAAGGGTTTTTTCAAAAGAAGTGGAGTTAACCAGGGGCCTCGACGAGAGCCAGCCAACAGCTGCCTTGGTTCCCCAATCGGGGGTCCAAAAAACTCTGATCTGCCCACCCAACCCGCCCTTTTGTTGGGAATGGATTCGTTTAAGACGGCCGCCCGCTTCCTCTAACTGGCCGCCGTTGACTTGGTCCTTAAATGTTCCTTTTATTTTTGACCCATCCAGTTAACTTGTAAATCTTCCACCTCCCCTTTTCGTCGGGCGCTGCAAAAAAGGTTTGACAAAAGAATTATCTGGAATTATTCTTAATTAAGAATTATTCTCCTTAACCAATGGGTGGAGAAAACCGGACCGGCGAATTGAGAAAGTATGATCGAGCCTAAAAACCGCCTGGAAAGCATGCTCAAAAAATTAAGAGGGCGTCAATTCCGAATCACCCCTCAGAGAACTGCGATTTTGAAGGTTTTGGTTTCCAGCATTGAACACCCAACCGTGGAACGAATCTATGAACAGGTCAAAGCGGATTTTCCAACCACAAGCCTTGCAACGGTGTATAAAACGGTTACCCTCCTCAAAGAACTCAATGAGGTCCTGGAATTAGGGTTCCCCGAAGGGAGCAATCGGTATGATGGCCAAAAACCCTATCCTCATCCTCATGTCATTTGCATTCAATGCAAAAAAATCGTCGATCCCGATCTAAGCGGTTTGGCCGATATGACCTCCGAACTGAAACAGGAAACCGGTTTCCAAATTATTACCCATCGCCTGGATTTTTTTGGGGTCTGCCCCAGCTGTCAGAAGAAATATAATCAGAAGAAATGTAAATAGGGGTCCTGGATGTTTTCCGTTTTTAGGGATCATAGCGGTCATGAAATTGCCATCATCATTGCATCCCGGTTAGCTAGATGGGCAGCGAAACACCACGATTCATAGCGGCGCCGTTCAACCATTCACCCAACGAAAGGAGGAATTGTTATGAATGAAGAAAGCAAGGGCCCGGGAACGGGCGGAGCAAACCAACGATCAACCGGCAGAAACACGACGAACCGTGACTGGTGGCCGAACCAGTTGAAACTCGAGATTTTACGCCAGCATTGCCCCAAGTCCAATCCGATGGGCGGGGATTTCAACTACGCGAAAGAGTTCAAGAGCCTCGACTTGGCGGCTGTCAAGAAAGACCTCGCGGCGCTGATGACCGACTCGCAGGACTGGTGGCCGGCGGACTTCGGCCACTACGGGCCCTTGCTCATTCGCATGGCATGGCACAGCGCCGGCACTTACCGCATCGGCGACGGCCGCGGCGGCGGGGGCCGGGGACAGCAGCGCTTCGCGCCCCTCAACAGTTGGCCCGACAACGCGAACCTAGACAAGGCGCGTCGCATGCTCTGGCCGATCAAGCAGAAGAATGGCGAGAAAATCTCATGGGCCGACCTCATGATTCATGCGGGCAACGTCGCCCTGGAGTCGATGGGATTCAAGACCTTCGGCTTTGCGGGGGGTCGTGAGGATGTCTGGGAACCGGAGGAAGACGTCTACTGGGGTCCGGAGAACAAGTGGCTGGATGACAAACGGTACTCCGGAGACCGGAACCTCGAAAATCCGCTCGCTGCCGTGCAGATGGGACTGATCTACGTCAACCCGGAAGGCCCGAACGGCAATCCGGATCCGATCGCGGCGGCCAAGGATATCCGCGAGACTTTCGCTCGCATGGCGATGAACGACGAGGAAACGGTGGCGCTCATCGCCGGGGGTCACACCTTTGGCAAAACTCACGGTGCCGGCCCTGCGTCCCATGTGGGGCCTGAGCCTGAGGCGGCGGGCATCGAGGAGCAGGGCCTGGGCTGGAAGAGCAGCTTTGGCACGGGCAAAGGCGCCGACACGATCACCAGCGGCCTGGAAGTGATCTGGACCAACACGCCCACGAAGTGGAGCAACAACTTTTTCCGCATCCTGTTCGGCTTCGAATGGGAACTGACGAAGAGCCCGGCCGGTGCGTACCAGTGGAAGCCGAAGGGCGGCGCAGGCGCCGGCACCGTGCCGGATGCGCACAACCCGGCCAAGCGTCATGCCCCTGGCATGCTGACCACGGATCTTTCCTTGAGGTTCGACCCGATCTACGAAAAAATTTCGAGGCGCTTCTACGAAAACCCCGACCAGTTTGCCGACGCCTTCGCCCGGGCATGGTTCAAGCTGACGCACCGCGACATGGGCCCGCGTGCCCGCTATCTCGGCCCGGAGGTTCCGGCCGAAGAGCTCATCTGGCAGGACCCCATCCCCGCGGTCAACCACAAGCTGATCGATGAGCAGGACATTGCCTCCCTCAAAGGCAAGATCCTGGCTTCGGGGCTGTCCGTGTCCCAACTGGTGACGACCGCCTGGGCGTCGGCCTCCACCTTCCGTGGCTCCGACAAGCGCGGCGGGGCGAACGGGGCCCGCATTCGTCTGGCGCCGCAGAAGGATTGGGAGGTCAACGAGCCTGCCCAACTGGCGAAGGTCCTGAAAGCCCTTGAGGGCATTCAAAAGGAGTTCAACGGCGCGCAGTCCGGCGGGAAGAAGGTATCGCTGGCTGACCTGATCGTTCTGGCCGGTTGCGCAGGTGTGGAGCAGGCAGCGAAAAATGCTGGTTACAAGGTGACGGTCCCCTTCACGCCGGGACGCATGGATGCCTTGCAGGAGCAGACCGATGTGGCTTCCTTTTCCGTACTCGAGCCGAAAGCCGACGGCTTCCGCAACTACCAGAAGACCCGCTATGCCGTATCGGCCGAGGAGTTGCTGATTGACAAAGCGCAGTTGTTAACCCTGACCGCACCCGAAATGACGGTCCTCCTGGGGGGCATGCGCGTCCTGAAGACCAACTTCGGAGGGTCCCAGCTCGGCGTCTTCACGAAGCGGCCGGAGACGCTCACCAATGACTTCTTCGTGAACCTGCTCGATATGGGCACGGAATGGAAGCCGGTTTCGAAAGACGCGGACGTTTTTGAGGGGCGTGATCGCAGGACGGGGGCGCTCAAGTGGACCGGCACACGTGTCGACCTCATCTTCGGTTCGAACTCCCAACTTCGGGCCTTGGCGGAAGTCTACGCCTGTCAGGACTCCCCGGAGAAGTTCCTGCACGACTTTATAGCCGTCTGGAACAAAGTCATGAACCTTGACCGGTTCGACCTCGCCTGAGGTAGCCCAACCAACCGGTTCCAGCGGGCGGCTTACCGCCGCCGCTGGACCGGAACGTTCAATCGCCCCGACCCCGCCTCGAGATTTTTTTCTTGGATGAAATCCTCGATTACTTGCTTTAGGGTGGTCTTTCCCCAATCCTCCACTCGGTAGGACACGCGAAGCACCGGCTGCGGGATTTGAATCAGGCGGGAGAGGTCTATGGGGGTCGCGACGAGCACCAGGTCGCAGGGAGTGGCCCGGATGGTGCCTTCCAGGTCTTTGAGCTGCTCGGGAAAATATCCTTGAGCCGGCAGGGTTTGGTTTAAGTGGGGATAGGCTTCGAAGACGGCTTGCAGCGATCCCCGGGCAAAGGGCCGGGGGTCCACCAACTCCGCTGCGCCGCACTGGCGGGCGGCGAGGGCCCCGGCCCCGTAAGGCATTCCGCCATGGGTCACGGTCGGGCCATCCTCCACGACCAGAACCCTCTTTCCCTTGATTTTCTCCCCTCCCTCCACATAGATTCGGGAGGCGGTTTGCAGGACCTTGGCTCCTGGATTCGCAGTGGAGATCGAGGCTAGGAGGCGGCCTACCGCTTCCGGAGTCGCAGTGTCCACTTTGTTGATCACTAAAACCTTGGCTCGAAGATAGTTGACCTCTCCGGGGTGGTAAAGGCTTTCATGACCCGGGCGGTGCGGGTCGAGAACGACGATCTCCAGGTCCGATCGGTAGAAGGAGAAATCGTTATTCCCCCCATCCCATAAGATTACCCGGGCTTCCTTTTCCGCGGCGCGCAGAATCGCCCCATAATCCACCCCCGCATAAACCGTGATCCCCTTCACCACCAGGTGTTCATACTCTTCCCTTTCCTCGACGGTGCAGGCATACCGGTCCAAGTCTTCCATCGTCGCAAACCGCTCCACCTTCATTCGATTCAGGTCGCAGTAAGGCATGGGATGACGAATGACCACGGAGCGAATTCCTCTTCCTTGCAAAATTTCCCAGACCCTTTCCGTGATTCCGCTCTTGCCGCAACCGGTCCGGACCGCGCAGACCGAGATCACCGGAACTTTGGACCTGAGCATGGTTCGGTCCGGCCCCAGAAGGACAAAATCGGCCCCCAAGGACAAGGCTAAGGACGCTTTGTGCATCACTACCTCGTGGGGGACGTCGCTGTAAGCGAAGATGACCTTTTGGACCTTTTGTCCACGGACGATCTCCGCGAGCCTTTCTTCGGGAAAGATGGGGATCCCGCGGGGATAAAGAGAACCGGAAAGCTCGGGGGGGAAAATACGGTTTTCGATTCCGGGAATTTGAGCGGCGGTAAAGGCGACGACTTCCGCGGTTAGATCGTCCCGGAAGCAGACTTGAAAATTATGAAAATCCCTTCCCGCCGCACCCATGATGAGAATTTTGGTTCGCTTCATCGAAGGCTCAACCTTTCTTCCTGGCATGGCCTCGTCGGGGCAATTCCTGAATTGCCCCTGCATCCGGGTTCTCCCCATAAAAAGGCGACCCAACGGCTCGCCCCCCTGCATGGGGGAATTCTACCCGAGCTTTACCAGCGGCTTCAGGGTCTTTCCGGCGCAGAAATCGATGAACGCCTCCTGCAGTTTTTCCAGGGGAACGATGGGAGAGATCATCTGCCGGTAATAGCCGGCGCGCGCCCGGAATAGGTCTATGAACTCCGCGGCCATCCCGATGGGAAAATAGAAGGAATGAACGATGGAAAAATCTTTCCGCCGCCACTTGATATGGGGCTGGATGATCCAGGGGTTCGGACTCTGGCCAAAAAGGACCACGCATCCCCCCGGCTCGACTAAGTCGAACACCAGGTCCCGGCCGGCCTGCTGCCCGCTGGCCTCCACCACCAGGCTGAATTCGCCCCGGGGATTAATTCCTGCCGGGTCTATGGCCTTCGCCCCCCACCCAAGGGCCGCCCCCATTCGCACCGGGGCGGGGTCATAGGCATAGACATTTCCTTCCATCCCCAGGCTGGATAGGATGTGGAAGCTGCCCAGGCCCAGGGGCCCCAGCCCGACCACCGCAGCCCTGCCCGAGCGGGCCTGCGAGTCCAGGGCCCGCAGGCCATATTTTACTCCGTAGGTGGCCGTGCCGATCGTATCCAGGATCAAAACCCCTTCCGCATCGGAGATGTCCGGGGGAAGTTCAATCAGGCAGGATGCCGGGACGGTGACATTCTGGGCATAGCCCCCCGGCCGGTTGAAACCAATCTGGCCGCCCAGAACGTTAATGCAGCGGTTGGTCTCCCCTACCCGGCAAAAGCGGCACTGCCCGCAATAAGGATGGATGTAAACCGCCACCCGGGCCCCTTCGGGGGCGGTTGCCCCGGGGCCGTTCCTTCGGACTATGCCCGTCAATTCATGACCCGGAGTATTTTGCGTACCGTTGTGAAACAGGCGTTTGTCCGATCCGCAAAGGCCGCAGTAGCTGGTTTGCACGAGGACTTCTCCTGCCCCCGGTTCGGGAATCGGCGCCGAGACGATCTCGATCTTATCCCCGCCCTGGAAGACGGCTTTCAGCATGGTTGAGTTTGACAGAATAGACTCCTCTCCATTTCATAGCGCTGGGGGCACGCTACCGGGCCGCCGAAGGACAGGGCGTTTTGAATATGAATCTTCGATTTTCGGCATGCATTGCCAGATTGCTGAACTTCCACGTTAGCGGGACCAGCTTTTTCATCCGGGCGAAACCCATCCTATTTCCGTCCCCGGTCTGGCATATCAGGACAACCATTCCCAGCCTTGCCTTGTGAGCGTTGGGAGCGATTAGTCTTTACTCATACGGAGTGGCATCCCAGGAATCCGAGAACCGCTTGAGTCCCATGGCCGTGTAAGGATTGTCGAAAGCCTCCTTGAAAACGTCGAAACCCGCAGTCACGATGTGCGCCCCGGCTACGGCCGCCTCAACGATCTGGCGGGCGTTGCGGACCGCCGCCACCAGGACCTCGGTTTTAAAGTGGTAGTTGCGGTAGATGGTCACGATCTCCTGGACCAGATGGGAGATTTCCTCCCCGTTCGCCTCTTTCCACCCCACGAAGGGGGAAACGAAGGTCGCCCCCAGACGGGCCGCCTGCAAAGCCTGCATCGCCGAAAAGACCAGGGTCAGGTTGACCCGGATTCCTCTCTCGCTCAGGGTCCAGAGGGCCCGATACCCGGCCTCGGTTGCCGGAAGTTTAATGACGAAGTTGGGCGACATGGAAGCCAGTTTGACCGCCTCCTCCACCATGGCCTCAGCCGTCAGGTGATGGGGATTGACTTCTACGGAAATGGGCTTGCCAGTCCCCTCGAACTCCCGGGCGATGTCCCGAATGGCTGTTAGAAAAGGTTTCCCGCTGTTGCGAACATGGCGCGGATTACTGGTCACTCCGTCGATATTCCACATATCCCGGGCATAACGGATTTCATCCGCTTTCGCACTGTCCAGAAAAAATTTCATTTTTTCTCCTTTTGGGCCTATGGCCGGGCATATCGGTGGCGGTCGAACACCCTGAAAATAAGAAGCTAACAACTGTGAGAGGGGACGATACCATAGCGAAATCTTTCTAAAATTATGGCGCAATTCAGTAAATCCCGCAAGCTCATCCGCCGAAATCGGGTGCTGGGGCTCCATCGCTATATGGTTAGAATTGCTGTCGGGGGCGGCCGGGCTAATGAAGCGGCGAAAGGAGATGGGGGTTATAAACCCAAGGAAGATGAAGGGCTCCCTCGGAGGGGACAAATCGGGTTATCCAATTTTTTTTATGATGACCCTTTGGTCTAATGAAAAATATGAAATTTCAGGAGAACAACCTGGTAGGTGATAATCCCCAGATAAACGAGCGTAATCCCAAAAATGGCTTTATGAACATGGCGGAACCGGCTGTGGAGGCATAAAAGGATCAAATTTACCGAAACGATCACGAATTTCCACGCCCAAAACTTGTCCCCGTAAACCTCGATTGCCGACCGAACGAGCGGGTTCACCTCCCAACCCCCGCAATCCAAAATAATCAAAGTGAACAGAGAATCGAGGACATTCAGCCCAACCATCAAGACCAAAAAAAAGAGCAGGCTGGGGCCGTAACGGTCGACATAGCCTCCCTTTTCTCGATCTTCTTTTCTCCGGAAGCCCTTTCTTCGGCCCCATAAGGTATAACGGCTGAAGAGAGGAGTGGGTTGTCTCCGCCGATCCTTGAAGTTTCTTCTATCCATTTTATTTCCGAAAGCCCCTGAATTGATGGACATGAAATCATCCCGGGCTGCAGAATGGATGCCAAAAAGCGAATGACCGTTTCCCTAAAATCTCGTTAATAAAAGGAAATGGTTACGAATAGATATATAAGAAGAGACGATACCTTCATGACCGCCGGAGTCCGGGCTATAGAGAAAAGGGTACAGAAGTGTACATGCCGGACTATGGTTTGGATTGGATAACTTTTCGCCCCGTATTCCTTCGCCTTTCCTGAAAGGCCGGGTTGTGATATTTTAAACCTGGGAATCATGCTAATATCCCCCGCAGGCATTTGTAACCGATCTTTACCGGGTGCGGATGGCATGGGAAATGGATAATCTTTCCGGTCAAATCGAAATCTCCTTTGCAGATCCCGATCCAATCCGCCCTTGCGCCCCGGGTGATTTCAAAGCCATTTACGAAATCATCAACGACGCAGCGAAAGCATACCGGGGGATAATCCCTAAGGACCGGTGGAAAGAGCCTCACATGCCCCGGGAGGAACTAAAAGGAGAGATTGAGGCAGGTGTGGCTTTCTGGGGCTATCAAGAGAAAAACGAACTGCTGGGCGTAATGGGGCTCCAACCGGTTCACGATGTAACCCTGATCCGCCATTCTTACGTACGAACCGCCTGCAGGAATCAGGGAATCGGGGGAAGGCTTTTGTCCTTCCTGAAGGCTAAAACCGACCGCCCCCTTCTCGTCGGAACCTGGGCCGCTGCCGCATGGGCGATTCGCTTTTATGAAACATACGGTTTCCGCCAGGTATCTCCCAAGGAGAAAAACCGGCTGCTCGGGCGATACTGGTTCATCCCCAACCGCCAAGTGGAAACCTCCGTCGTTCTGGCCGACCCGAAATGGTTTAAGGTATTCGCGAGGGGAGAACGGGAATTCAACCTGGGTGAAAAAGATTAGCAGCATTTCTTTAAGTATCATATTTTTTCTTCTGGCTGGGCCTTTGATCTTCATAGCCCAAGAGGCTCTCGCCTCCCCCATCTCCCACACCTGGGTTCACGCGACTGTCCGGGTGGAGAATGAATGGAAAAAGGGGGGAACCGGGTTCCTGGTGATCCGTAAGCTGGGCAAGAAGCAGGGAAAAGTCTTTCTGGTTACGAACAAGCATGTAATCCACCCGGACCCGGAATCAAGGGAGAAGGCCCAGTATTTGACTCTTTTTCTGAATGTTCGGGAAACGGATGGGGCGGTGGCGGGGAAAACCTTTCAGGTTCCCCTGCATGAGGATGACCGTAAGCTCTGGCGCGAGCACCCGAATCCTCATGTGGACGTCCTGGCCGTGGATATTACCTCGCTCATCAATAGCCAACCCAACCTTGAAAACCGAGGGGCGGATTACTCTCTCTTTGCCACTCCTCAGGTCCTTAAGGAAGAAAACATTACCGAGGGGGAAGAAGTCTTTGTTTTAGGGTATCCCCTCGGACTTTTTCACCCCCGCGTCCATTCCCCCCTGGTGCGCCAGGGGATCGTGGCCAGCAAAATCGGGGAGAGAATCCAGGTTCGATTCCGCTCCTCCTCGGGGGGCCCTCAGAGAGTAAAGATTCCCGGATTCCTCATCGATGCCCACGTTATCCCCGGGTCCAGCGGCAGCCCGGTAGTGCTCAAACCCATCATCGGTCGAAAGGTACAAGATAAAATCGAAATGGGAACAGCCACCCCTTACCTCCTGGGCATCGTCTCCGCCACGGAAACGGCGGCCATTCGCATGGAAGGGTCTGCTTTTGCAACCCTGGCCGGCCTGGGGATCGTCTTTGATACCTCCACGATCCAAGAGACCATCGAGCTTTTCTTCTAGAAGGAGCGCCGTCCATGAAAACCCCGGACTTCAAGGATGTCCTTCTTGCCCAAAGCCGGATCCGGCCCTATCTCCCCCGGACTCCCCTACACACCTACCCGGCCCTCAACCAGCTCATCGGCACCGAAGTCTTTATCAAACACGAAAATTACCAGCCCGTGGGGGCGTTCAAGGTCCGCGGGGGGATCAACCTCATCTCTCAGCTCAGCGCGGAAGAAAGGAAGCGGGGAGTGATTTCCGCCTCCACTGGAAATCATGGCCAGTCGGTAGCCTATGCGGCCGGGAAGTTCGGCGTTCAGGCCCGGATCGTGGTGCCGGAAAAGGCCAATCCGGGAAAAGTGGCGGCCATGCAGGGGATGGGAGCGGAGGTGATTTTTCACGGGGCCGTTTTTGACGAGGCCCGCCTGCACTGTGAATTCCTGGCCCAAGAGAAGGGATACCGGTACATTCACTCGGGAGACGAACCGTTGCTCATCGCCGGCGTGGCCACCGGAGTCCTGGAGATGTTGGAGGACCGGCCTGACTTGGAGGTCATTTTCGTGCCCGTCGGGGGCGGCAGCGGAGCGGCCGGGGCCTGTATCGTGGCCCGGGCGGTGAATCCGGGGATTCGGGTCGTTGGAGTTCAATCGGAGGCCTCTCCCGCGGCCCACCACTCCTGGAAGCTGAAAAAAATGGTGGAGGCCCCCAATCGGACCATCGCCGAGGGGCTGGCCACGGGGACCGCATTTTCGCTTCCCCAGGCGATCCTGCGGGAGCATTTAAAAGACTTCGTCCTGGTTCCTGACGGGGAGATTCTCCGGGCCATGGTATGGATGATAGAGCGCGCTCATACCCTGGCGGAGGCTGCCGGAGCCGCCCCATTGGCCGCCGCCTACCGCCTGCGGGAGAAATTGAAGGGCAAGAAAATCGGCCTCATCTGTTCGGGCGGAAACGTTTCGCTGGAGCAATTGAAACAAGCATTGGCAAATGCGGAATGCGGAATGGGGAATGCGGAATGAAAGACAAACCATTTCTTATCCCTATTCAACAATCCCCCTTCTTCCTTTCCCCTTCGGATGGTTGGATGGTTCGTGTCTCCTATTCCGAATTCGGCATTCCGCAATCCGCATTTCATCGGGGGGGTGATCCATGGCTAAAGCAATCGAACAGTTGCCTTCCGGAATAACCATCGGCCACGCCGGCCTGGGATACCGCGGCGGGGTGGCGGGGAGCGTTCGGCAGCAGGTCCACGACGGGGATACCATCGTCGTCCGGGCCATCGGGAACTTCGGGGTGCGATTCTTGGGTGTTGATGCGCCGGAAATCAGCTTTACGATCCCCGGGGAACGCACCTTTCGCGGCCTCTCCGATCCCCGATGGGAAGAATTTCTCTCCAAGCCATTCGACGAGAAATATCCTCCCTTCGATCCCCCCTTGAGCCAGGGCCTGCGGCAGCACCTGAAGGCCCGGGTGGGGGTGGGAACCGCCCTGAACCATCGCCGCCATGCCGAGGCGGCGGAGGACCTGCTGGAAGAAGAGGTCCGCAAGGACCTGAGCGCCCTCGGCCAGGCGGAAGAGGACTTTCGGTTTTACCTGGTGTTTGCCGCCGAGGTCATGGACCGCTACGGCAGGCTTCTCAGCTTCCTAAACCGATTTCAGCCGGAACCCTTTACTCCGGAGGAACGGCCCTTCAGCTATAACGAGCGCCTGTTGCGCGAGGGGAGAGTGATGCCTTATTTTATTTGGCCCAACATCAACCCCTTTCGAAAACAGGGGTCCTCCGTGCAGGCGGTCATCCCTCCGGGAAAGGCGAGCCAAATCGCGGAAGAGGACAGCGCCCTGCGCCAGGCCCGCGGATGGGTTCGTGCCGCCCGGCAGAAGAAGATGGGGATATTCGATGGGAGCGATCCCCTGAGACTTTTACCGTTCGAAGTCCGGTTTCTGGCCCGAAGACGCCCGCCGGACCGGTGGGTTATCGATTTAAGCAAGGATGACAATCTTTTAATCAGGCCCGAGAAGTACTACGCCGTTGCCAATATGGAAGACCGTCTGTTCATCCCGGAAGAATATGGGCCTTTATTCATGCAGGCGGGGTGGAAAAAGAAGAAATGAACTAGCCGCAAAACCCTTGCGAACCTTCAGTCCGGGGAACGGTCTCCGGAGTCCGGTCCTTTCCCGCGAACATCCATGAAACTTTTCCTTTTCTTTTTTTCCCTTGGCCTTCTCCCTTTTCCGCTCCAAGCCGGCGAGAACCCCCGGGTCCGAAATCTTCGGGACCTTCCCGCCTTTCGGGTCCTGGTTGAACACCTCACTCCCGATGCCAGGCAGGCGGGAATCTCGGAAGAAGCCATCGAAAGTCAGGTGCGGGCGAACTTTCGTAAATTTCTTCCCCATATTTCTTTGGAGGAAAGAGAAGGCCCTTCGATCTACATTCGGATCGTGCTTCACAAGAGAAAAGCGGAAGACCTTTATTATGGGATGATCGGCTTGAGCATCGACAGGCCGGTCATGGTATTATCCTCGAAAGGAGATTTTCCCACTCTCTCGCAGGTTTGGGAGAGAACCGCAGTTTTCTCGGGCAGGGATCCCCTCTTGGGGGTTTTTGAAATTCTTGCCAGGCTGCTCAATCAGCTCATCGAGGATTTGAAAGCCGCAAATCCTCCACCCCGATAAAAGAAAGGAGAAAAAGGATGGCTCTCATGCAGATCGTCATCTCCCCCCGGATCTACCAAGGGGAAAGCCTCAGTCCCTACGTGGCGGAAATCCACAAATATCTGAAGAAGACCAAGTTTCCCCATACCCTTCATGATATGGGGACCATTGTGGAGGGCAAGGCCGGAGAGCTGCTGGCGCTGGCTCGAAAGCTTCATGAGATTCCTTTCAAAAAAGGGGTCACTCGAGTTTATACAACCATCCAGCTCGATGACCGCAGGGACAAGAAAGTGGTTCTGGGAGACAAGATCAAATCGGTGCGAAGCGAAATGCGGTGATCAAGGAAAGCTCGCCGAAAAAAAGGACCGGCCCTGGATTTCCAAGGCCGGTCCTTTTTTGGAGGGCTCCCCTTGAAACTACTAGGTTAGATGGACGGACTGGCCGCCGATTACAATGATCACCCGCATCACGAAAATCCCGATAATTACCAGGGCCGCGGAGCAATACTGGACCGCCGGGATCATCCTGGTTTTGGGATGGGCCAGCAGGCCCAGGGGCAGAAAGGCCCCCAGCAGGAGTTCAATCCCCAGGAACCAGAACGCGTACTCCCCGGTGGTCAGGAGCTGCAGCATGGCGTAGGATTCCGTATCCGAAGAGGCCAACACCGTGAGGTCGCTGCCGATGAGGAAAAGGTCCGCCACGATAAAGATGATGAACAGGCGAAGCAGAGTTCCGATGACTCCGCGCTGTTTCTCAACCTGCGCCTCGCTCATGGCGGGGGCATTCCGGCGGAGCCAGATATTGCTCAGAATGATGAGTACGGCCAGCCCGCAAACCATGGCGGAAACCATGAAGAGGGCCGGGTTCAGGGCCGTATTCCAGAACGCCCGGGCCTTGGAAAGAGCCAGGAAGAATCCCGTGTATCCATGACCGGCAATGGCCACCGGAAGGCCGATGAGGCCCCATGCCCGGGCCTGTTTGGAATTCTCCTGAAGGACATGGTAGGTGTACCCGACGCAAACGATGGCGTCCAGGGTCAGAAAGATGCTGCCCCAGGTCAGGGGAGAGCTCGGGTTCAGGTACACGAAAAGATGCCAGAAGCGAAAGGGCTGATTCAGGTCCAGGATGAGAAGGACCGGCGCGCACATGAGAAGAAGCAGAGCGCTCACCGCCCCGATTTTGGCCGTGGGCTTCCACTCTTCTTTCTTCATCAGAGTGGCAATGACCGAGGTAATGTACAGACCGGCCATGGAACCGGTTAGGAAGAAATAAACGGCGATTGGCCAACCGATGGGCATGGCCGAATTGGCGAATTCCGGAAGGTTGTAAATAACGCTTAGGTCCATGGTGAATCCCCCCATTTTAAATGGTCTTTGCTTTTTTGATTTAGCAAACGGTGTGCCAATTAGGATGATTCCGGGGAACTTTAAAAATTTGAAATCATTTAAAAAGGTTAAGCGTAGGCATCCTTCCCCGTTCGAGGTAGAAAGATCGGAAAGGAGAGGCGAATGCAGTAAATTTACTGCATTTTAGTCATTTGAATCTGTAATATTTCAAGGGGTTATAAAAAGGCATTGATTTAATGAGGCATGCCATTTTTTTACTGCATCAAGAAGTCCGATTCTTTTTGGCTCTTTCCAGGAAAGCGGCCAGAAACGGGAAAAGCCAGATAATTACGGTTATCGTGCCCAGTATGGCGCCGATCGGGCGCATGAAAAAGAGGGTCAGGTCCCAATCTGACTTGATCATGCTGGTCATGAAATTCTGCTCTAATATCGGCCCCAGAACGAGGCCCAGGACAATCGGTGCCACCGGATACCCGTTGGCTTCCATGAAGTAGCCGATGATCCCCATGATCCCTAGTATCCCGATATCAAAGACGCTGTTGTTGATGGCAAAGGCCCCGGTGATGGCAAACATGAGGATTCCCGGGATGAGGATGTTCTTGGGAACCCGGAGCATCTGGGAACTGGTTTTCACCGCCAGATACCCGAAGGGGATCATTAAAATATTGGCCACGATGAAGGCCAGGTAGACAGCGTAAATGATCTGGGGCTGCTGCTCGAAGATCATCGGGCCGGGACGGAGCCCCTTCATGAAGAGGACGCCGATGACGATGGCGGTGATGGAGTCCCCGGGGATCCCGAAGACGAGCGCCGGGACCCAGTCGCCGGCAAGGCAGGAATTGTTGGCGGTCCCGGAATCAATGATCGATTCGATGGAGCCGTAGCCGTATTTCTCGGGCTCCTTGGAGCCTCTCTTGGAAACGGCATAGGCGAGCCAGGCGGCGATATCGGCTCCGGCTCCTGGAAGAATGCCAATGAAAGTCCCCAGAAGCCCGGACCGCAGAACATTCCATTTATACTTTATGAAAAGTTTCCCCGTGCCCTGAAAAATCTTTCCGGCCTGGACCCGGGCGATGGCGAATTTCATCTCCCCCTGCATGACATTGCGCATGACCTCGGAGATGCCGAAAACCCCGATCATGGCCGGGATAAAAGAAATCCCGTTCAGCAGCTCCACGCTGCCGAAAGTAAAACGGGGGTACCCCAGAGTGATGTCTACGCCGATGGTGGAAAGGAAGAGGCCCAGAAGCATGGCCAGGGCCCCCTTAACCTGCGATCCCCGGGAAACCATGACCGTGGCGCTGAGTCCCAGGGCGGCCAGCCAGAAATACTCGAAGGAAGAAAAATTCATCGCTACTTCGGCCAGCATCGGGGCTGAGGTCATGAGCACCACAGCGCCCATCAGGCCCCCGATGGCGGAGAAGACCACGTCCACCCCCAGGACCATTTCCGCCTTGCCCTGCTGGGTCAGGGCGAAGGAATCATGGGTATAGGCGGCGGAAGAAGGGGTTCCGGGGATTCGCACCAGGGCCGCCGGAATATCCCCGGCAAATATGGCCATGGCCGACATGGTCACGATGGAAACCAGGGCCGGAACCGGATCCATGAAGAAAGTGAAGGGAATGAGCAGGGAGGCGGCCAGGGTGGCGCTTAAGCCCGGAATGGAGCCGACGAACAAACCGTAAAGAGAGCAGATGCAGATGACCAGCAAGACCTTCGGCGCCATGAGAAGGCCGAGGCCCTGAATTAGAAAATCCATATCCTCACCACCCTAATAAACCGATTGGCAGGGGAACCCTGAGAAGCTTCGAGAAGATAAGGAAAACAAAGCAGACCAGAGCGACCGAGACGATCGACCTTTTCAGAAGGGATACCCGCAGCTTTGTCATTAGTGTAAAGAGTATGGCAACCCCGGAAATGATAAATCCCAGCTTGTTGGCCAGGGCGATAAACGCGGCAATCAGGATGATCACCAGGATGGGGTTGAAATAATTCAGGGGGATTTCCTCCCCGGGAGAAGACTCTTCTTTAACCTTCTTGGTTTTCCATCCGTTATATATTACGAGAGACCCGAAAAAGATGAAGAGCGTTCCCAAAACTTGGGGGAAAAGAGAAGGGCCCGGATGTCCCTTGTCCAGGCCCGGGAATTGAAATGTCATCGCCCAGATAAAAACCCCGAGGGCAACAAAAATCCCTCCGCCGATATAATCATTCTTTCCCATGATGCAACCATCCTGCAAAAACGACGAAAGCGGTCCGGATGCACTCCGGACCGCTTCGCCAAGTCAATGTCCTGCGCCTATTTAATAAGCCCGGCCTCTTTCATGATCTTGCCCTTCACTTCATCCTGCTCCGCAAGGAACTTGTCGAATTCCGCGGCCGGCTTCCACCAGATTCCGTATCCGTTCTTATCCATAAATTCCTTGAACTTCGGGCTCTTGACCGCCTTGTCCAGGGATTTTTCCAGCACGGCGACGACTTCCGGCGGAGTTCCCTTCGGAACGGTAATCCCCCGCCAGGCACCCTCCGCCCAGTTCAGACCCAGCTCTTTGAGGGTGGGAACATCGGGGAACAGGTCAGCCCGCTTTTCAGCCATGACCGCCAGAGGCCGGACTTTCTTGGCTTCGATCAGGGCCCGGGCCTCGGGCAGGCTGCAGGGAACCACCTGCACGCCGCCGGCCATCATTTCCTGCAGGGCGGGAGCTGCCCCGTTGCTGGGAACCCAGGGAATCGCATCGACCGAAATCCCGGCGGTTTTCAGCCAGCCCGCCCGGGCCAGGTCCCAGATGCCACCCTTCCCGGTTCCGGAAGCCTTCAATTTTCCGGGATTGGCCTTGGCATAGTCCTGGAGCTCCTTCAGGGTCTTCCACGGCGAGTCCATCCGCACGTTCACCGCGGCGGGATCGAAATTGATAAGGGCGGCGCCCTTTACGTCCTTGTAATTCAACTTGGCCAGGCCCATCCAGTGCATCATGGTAATTTCCACCGTGGCGATGCACATGGTGTATCCATCCGGATCAGCGGTTGCCGCCGCAGTATGCCCGACCGCGCCGCTGCCTCCCGTCCGGTTCACAACGTTGACCGGCTGTCCCAAGTCCTGCTCCATCAGAACCGCCAGCATCCGGGCCACGGCATCGGTCCCTCCCCCCGCACCCCAGGGGCAGATGATGGTCATGGGACGGGACGGAAACTTCTGGGCCGCGCCGTCAGAGCTGGAAAAACCCAGGATCAGGGTGACGATCCCGAAAACCATGAAAGCCTTCTGAAAAATACCTTTGCGCATGTTCTCTTTCTCCTTTCCTTCAAGTAGCTGCTACCTTTATAATTTTATGAGAGCGACCGGAAAAGAACAAGACCGAATTTCATAAAAATTTCAACAGGATTTTTCTCTCTTTCCGGGAACCCTGATCTCTTTACCCCCAGAATATAGGACGGAAGAGGACACCTCGGCCAGCGACTTGCACCCGGCATAAATCATGGCCGTCTTCAACTGGTCGGCGTACTGGTTGAGCAGCAGGGCCACTCCTTCTTTTCCTCCCCCCACCGCAGCAATCGCCATGGGCCGGCCTACCAGAACCGCCTCAGCGCCTAGGGCCAACATTTTCAGCACATCCGCTCCGCCGCGGATTCCACCGTCAACGAATATTTTGATTTTGCCCTTCACCGCCGCGGCGATTCCGGGAAGCACCTCCGCCGTCCCCGGGGTGTGATCGAGAACTCTCCCGCCGTGATTGGAGACGACGATTCCCCCGGCCCCGGCCTCCACCGCCAGTTTCGCGTCCTGGACGGTCATGACCCCCTTAAGGATGACTGGCACCTTTACCCGGGAGATGACCTTTTTCCAAGCGTTGACCGGCCAGGGGCCTGCGGGCTGCCCGGCCTTCTTCAAATGGATAATCCCCGCCGCGTCGATGTCCGTGGCAATCGCGTTGACCCCGCACTCCTCCGCCCTTCGGGCCAGGGGCAGGAAGGTCTCTTCCGGCCGCGGCTTGAGGGTGGGCACCCCCCAGCCTCCGTTGCCTTTCAACATCTCCATTCCCAAGTCGAAGAACAGGGGGTTGGGGCCGTCACAGGTGCAAGCCATGGACCCCGCCTCTTTCGCTCCCGCCACCATGGCCGACAAATAGGGCCTTTCTTCCATGGCGTTTCCCATATTGATCGCCATTCCCGCCAGGGGGGCGACGAGGATGGGCATCTTCAAAGAGCGGCCGAAAAAGTCATAGCCAATGTCCGGTTCCCGGACTTCATGGATCGTCCTCAAATTTAGCTTGATCCGGGCCAGGCTCTCGTAGTTGGCGATGAAGGAGGACCCGGTCCCGATCCCCCCGATGCCGGGCATCTCCCCCGCGCAGGCCCTTCCGTTGCAAACCGGGCACACCCGACAAGCCCCGTTGAATTTTTCCTTGGCAATCCGGTTGACTTCCTTTAATTCCATAATCAATTTCCTTTGGCGAATGGATATGCCCGAACGATGCCAAAATCCCTTCCCCGGCATCTCTAGGCTTCGCATTCATTGTTGGGGAAGCAACGGTTCGGATTTTCCCCGGGGAGGCTTACTGGCGGATGAAGATCGAAGATCCTCCCGTTTCCCCATGAATGGTTCCATTGTAACTTGAATCCATTCGTTTGCAAGGGGTCCCCCCCTGCCTGTTTCCCCCTTTCATCCCTCTCTCCCGACGAGGGCCTAAAGGAAGGCCTTTTCCAGAAGCGTGATATCCCTTCGCCGGTAAGCCGACACGACCTCGGCGCAGAACAGGAGGATGATCGAGGAATAGAAAACCCAGATCACCAGAATAACGATGGCCTCCAGCGACCCGTAAATAACGTTGTACTTGGGGGATCGAATCACGAACCAGGTGAAAAAATGCTTGGCCATCTCGAAGAGAAAGGCACAGCTCATTCCCCCCGCCGCCGCGTGCCGCAGCGAGATGGAGGTGTGGGGAATCACCCGGTACACGGCGGTGAAGGCCAGGGCCAGCACCAGGTAGGGAAAAAGGTAGCCCACCAGAAACCCGAAGGCCGCGGACCGGCTGAGGTCCCACCCCAAAATAGGGAAGCCGTAGCTCGCCCGGATCCCGGCGAAAGCGGTCACGAAAAGCGAAAGCAAGAAAATCACCGAGGAAGCGGGAATCATGGAAAGGGCCAGCAACTTGGCCTTCCAGAATTTTCTCCTCTCCTCCACCCGGAAGACCACTCCCATGGCGAATTCCAGGGAGGAAAAAATCACGGTCGCCGTCCAGATCATGGAAAGAAATCCCACCCACCCCAGAACCCCGGCTCGGCGGGAGACCGCCTCAACCTCTTGAAGGATCAGGGCGCCGGCCTGGGGGAAAAATCGCTCCATGAAGGCGACGACCATCCGATGGGCGTCCTCGGAGGAACCGAGAAGGTAACCGGCCGCAGAAACAAAAAGGAACAGGAAGGGAATCAGGGAAAGGATGGTGTAAAAGGCCAGGGCGGCGGACAGGTTCATGCACCCATCCTTTATGAATGCTCCCCGGGCTTCCCAGAGAATGTCCCAAGCCGCCCGCAACTGGAAGCGCAGTCGGTTATTCCAAAGAAAAACCGCCGTATGCTTCCAGGAGGCCATCAGAAATCTTTCTTTCCACCCCAAGGGTGAATGGATTTCAAGTGGCAGGTATCATTCAGAAGGGAAACGATAAATATTCCCCGGGCATATTCCAGGCAGTTGATTGCCGTCGTGTCTTGCTTGATCTGCCAGAAATGGGAGTTGTCCAGGCCCAAAGCCGCGCAAAGGAGAACCTTGGTGATGACCCGATGGGAGACGATCACCACGGTTCGATCCGGGCTCTCCTGAGCGATTCGGAGAAGCCTTTCCCAGGCGCGCGTCCGCACTTGGTCCAGGTTCTCTCCTTGCGGAAAGGTTACGTCTTGGGGCCTTTCCCGCCAGGCTCGGTATAGCTCGGGATATCGGTCCCGGACTTCTTTCAAGGGATGTCCCTGCCATTCGCCGAAGTCCAGGTCGGTAAAGGCAGGCTCGAGGATGACTTCGACCCCCCGCCCCGCGGCGCTCGCCCCCCCCGTGTACCCCGCCCGGGCCAGGGGGCTGCTAAAAACGCTGTCAATCGGAATGCCCTGAAAATAGGACGCCGTGGCTCGAGCCTCGGCCTTGCCGGTTTCATTCAAGGGGCAATCCACCCGCCCCCGGAAGACCTCTTCCCGGTTCCATTCCGTGGTTCCGTGGCGGACTAAATAGATCCGGGTCATCTCTTCCCCACTTTCCTCCAACGTTTCTGCCTTGGCCTCCTCTCCTGGGAAAGCATTATTGCCCAAGGCAGGGACCAAGTCAATCCGAATCCGGAACTTGCCCACTTTCACTTTTCGGCAAAGGGCCGTAAGCTCTGATGAATTTCAGGCATTGCCCGGCCCGCAAGCTCAGTTTTCCGCGGAAGAAACGAGAACCAAAGTGAAGGCGGGCAAGGAAATCGGATGGGGAGGGGGAAATGCGGAATTCCAAACCCGCAAGGCCCCAAGAAGCGCGGCGGAGATTTTATTCCGAGTTTCGCCTTCCGAATTCCGCATTTCCATGGGTGACATTCATTTTTCCGGGTGTTATAATTTCTTCATCGTTTCCGAGTAGGGTTCCTTTCAACTAGATGGAGGGAGGAATATGTTCAAGAAGATCCTTGTTCCCTTGGATGGCTCCAAATTGGCGGAAAAGATCCTGCCCCGGGTGGAAAAAATAGTGGGCCGCGGACCAACCGAGGTTCATTGTATTCGTGTTGTCGTGAGCTACCGGGTTGATCCCCAAGAGGAAAAAGAGGAACGGGAAAAATTGATGCAGGAAGCCTGGAGCTACCTGGAGGGAATTGTTTCCCGTTTTCGGAAAAAGCGAGTGAAGGCTTACGCCACGGTGGTTTACGGCAAAGATGCCGTTCAGATCTGTGACTATGCCCGCAAAAATAAGTTCGATCTCATCGCCATGGCGACCCATGGCCGGAGCGGAATCAGTCGCTGGGCGCTGGGAAGCGTGGCCGACAAGGTCCTGAGCTGTTCGGCGGTCCCGGTCATGCTGATCCGCGTGCTCTAACGCGAAAGGGGAGGGAGGATGCCCAAAATTCCCGTGGTCAAACAGGAGGAATGCATTTCCTGCGGTCTTTGCGCGGAGGTCTGCCCGGAGGTGTTCCGCCTGGACGATAAAGACCTTTCCGAGGTGTATAATCCCACCGGCGCCCCGGAAGAGAAGGTCCAGGAGGCCATCGACAGCTGTCCCGTCCAGTGTATCGTTTGGGAAGGATGAATTGAAAGGGATTCCGGATTTTTCCGAACATCGCCTCCCCAACGGCCTCCATATCCTGGTGGGGCCGGTTCATTCCCTGCCCATGATCTCCTTCCAGGTCCATTTCGCCGCCGGCTCCCGGTACGAGCGGCCGGGGATCACCGGGATCACCCACCTCTTCGAGCATATGATGTTTAAGGGAACCCATGAAGTGGGGGCGGAAGAGTTCTCCCGGATTATTCAGGCCAACGGCGGTTCGCTCAATGCCTTTACCACCACCGATAACACCTCCTACTACGAAAATCTTCCGGCGGACCGATTGGAGTTGGCCGCCCGTTTGGAGGCGGACCGTCTGCAGAATCTCCTTTTAACCGAAGAAAACCTGGAGACGGAACGGGAGGTGGTGCGGAGCGAACGGAAGCTCCGCACCGTCAACAGCCCCTTCGGCCTGCTCATCGAACAGCTTGTCTCCCTGGCCTACGAACAGCATCCCTATCGCTGGCCGGTTATCGGTTGGGATTCGGACCTGAGAAGTCTGACCCTGGAGGATTGCCGGGAATACCACCGGACCCATTATGCCCCGAATAACGCCGTGATCGTAATCGTGGGAGATGTGGGTCCGGATGAGGCGGTAAAAACCGTAGAAAAATACTTCGGCCCCATTCCCTCCCAGCCTCCCCCCCGCCTGGCCATCACTCCCGAAAAACCCCAGCGCGGGGAGAAGCGGGCGGTTTTTAAGAAGGTTTCCCAGGTCGCCGCCTTTTTCGCCGCTTTTCATGTTCCCGGAATCACCCATCCCGACCTGATCCCGCTGCAGATTCTTTGCGTCGCTCTCTCCGTGGGGCGTTCTTCCCGGTTTTACGAGAAGTTCGAGAAGCCGGGCAAGGCGGTGGAGGCCCAGGCGGAAGTGGGATATCCCCCTTTCTTCTCCATGGACCCGGGGTTGTTGCAGGTCTCCGCCGTGGCTTCTCCCTCCGTCCCGGTGGATTCGCTGGAGAAAGAAATTTGGGAAGAAGTGGAAAAGCTCCGCGGGCGAGCTCTCTCCCATGAGGAGGTCGGGAAAGCCAAGAAACAGGCCCGCTCGCATTTCCTGCAGGGCTTGCAGACCCTTTTCGCCAAAGGTCTACTGGCCGGGCTCTACCAGGTCAGGGCCGGAGACTTCCGGGATATTTACTCGCTTCTCGACCGGTTCGATTCGGTGACCCCCGACGATGTATTGCGTGTGGCCCGGCAGTACCTGCGCCCGGAAAACCGGACCGTCGTGACCCTCCAGCCGGTCAGCCAGAAGGAACACGAAGAACTGGGGGAGGTGGAATGAAGGCCGGAACCTCCTTTCGTGAATTTGTCTTACCCCCCGTATCCTCTTTCCGGCTGCGAAACGGCTTAAAGCTTTTTGCCGTCCCCCTGCCTGACCTTCCGCTGGTCAGTATCCATCTCCTCATCCCCCGCGGCGCCGAAGCGGACCCGGTAGACCGGGCTGGGCTGGCGGACCTCTCCGCCGAGATGCTCACCCTGGGAACCCGCAAACGCTCCGCTTTCCAGCTGGCGGCGGAAATGGACGGCATGGGCGCCATTTTTTCCGCTTCCGCCGGGTGGAACGTCTCCTCCCTTCAAATTTCTGGACTGAGCGAGGACCTGGAACGGCTCCAGGAGCTGCTCCTGGAAATCTACACCGAGCCGGCCCATTCTCCCGAGGAATTCGAGCAGCTAAAACAACGCCGGATCGGACAACTGATCCAGCAAAAGGACGAATCCCAGATCATCGCCGATGAATGTTTCCAGCAGACGCTTTTCCAAGGAACCCCCTACGACCACCCACCCTACGGAACCCTGGAATCTTTGCCGAAACTTACCAACGAAGACGTGAAAAAATTCTATGCGGATGGATTTCTTTCCCCGGGGAGCTTTCTGGTTTTTGTCGGGGACCTATCGGTCGATGGAGTCTGCCGTTGGGTTGAAGGATTTTTTCCTCCCGCAAATCGCAAAAAGCCGGAGATTCGGGAATTTCGCCCCTCTCCGCCCCGCGGCATCCGAACCCGAATCATCGACCGGCAGGATTTGACCCAGAGCCAAATCCGCCTGGGCCATATCGGGATTCCCTTGGCTCATCCGGACTACATTCCCTTCGAAGTCATGAATTACATTCTTGGGGGGGGCGGATTTTCATCCCGCCTCATGCAAAAAATTCGGTCGGAATTGGGCTATACGTACGGAATCCATTCCCTGCTGGAGCCCCGAAAGGTTCCCGGGCCTTTTACCATATCCACTTTCACCCCCACGGATATCACTTTTTCCTGCGTTCAGGAGATCGGGGCCGTTCTCCAATCCTTTCTCGAGCGGGGCGCGACCGCTCCGGAACGGGATGAAGCCGTAAACTTCTTCACCGGCAGTTATCCCCGGCGTTTCGAGACTCTTTCGCAGATTGCTCAAAGGATCATCCAGGCCGAGCTGCACGAAGTGGGGATCGAATACTTGTCTTCTTACCCGCGGCGGATCGCCGCAGTTTCCCTGGAGGAAATCTCCCGCGTCGCAAGGCAGTACGTTCATCCTCAGGATTTGCTGGCGGTCATCGTGGGTCGAGCTGATGTTTTCCGGCGGGCTTTTGAATCCCTGGGCCCGGTGGAAGTCCTGCAGTGAACCGGAAGGTTCGCTCCATTAAAACCCAAAAAGGAGGGTCCAACCATGGCAGTGAAGAAGGCAGCCAAGAAAGCAGCGGTCAAAGGCAAGGGCAAAAAGGGAGAGGCTTACACCTGCGGGGTTTGCGGCCTGTCGGTCACCGTCGATGAGGTCTGCGGCTGCGCGGAAGCCCATCCCATCATCTGCTGCATGAAGCCCATGAAAAAGAAACGCAGCAGGTAATCGGTCGATCTTCCGCTCCCCGGTGGAGAGAGGGGCATCTCCTCCGGGGAACGGAGGCTAATTTCCGGAACCCATTTTCATCTGGAGGCTTTCCCGGTACACCTGCCGTCGGGGAATTCCCAGCTCTTCGGCCACCCGGGCTACGGATTCCTTCAGGGATAGCCCCATCTCTTGGGAATAATGCTTCAGGGCTTCCAAGACGTTTGCCCGCTCGTCCGAGGGCGGAGAAGTACATCCTTCCAGAATGACCGTGACCTCTCCTTTTATCTCTTCCCCCCTCAGCCGATCTAAAACTTCCGAGAGAGTCCCGCGATAGACCTCCTCGTAGACCTTGGTCATCTCCCGCGCCACCGCCACCCGCCGATCTCCCAGGACCTCGGCCGCGCTTTCCAGCAGCGAGGCCAGCCTTCGGGGCGATTCGTAAAAAACCAGGGTCTCGGGCCGGTCCTTGAGGGACGCGAGCCACTTCTTCCGGGCGCCGGCCTTGGAGGGAAGAAATCCGTAAAAAAGGAAACTCTCCGTGGGAAGGCCGGAGATGCTCAGCGCCGCGACCAAGGCCGTCGGTCCGGGAACCGGCACCAAAGGGATTTTTTCCTGGACCGCCCTGCGCACCAGCTCTTCTCCCGGGTCGGAGACCCCCGGGGTTCCCGCATCGGTCACGAGAGCGATGCTTTTTCCCCCGCGGAGTTCCAACAGGAGCGTTCTTTCCCTCATCCGGCGGTTGTATTCGTGGTAGCTGATCAGGGGTTTATGGATTCCGAAGCGGCTGAGAAGCTGGCGCGTGCGCCGGGTGTCCTCGGCGGCGATCAGGTCCACCTCTCTAAGGACCCGCAGGGCCCGCAGGGTAATGTCCGCCAGGTTCCCGATGGGAGTGGAAACGATATACAGGGTTCCCGGCGATTTTTCGTCCATAGCCATTGGAGAAATCAAAAATGGGGGGCGCGGAATGGGGAAAGCGGAATCATGAGGTCCGGGTCCCTATGGCCGAAGGATGCAAGGAACATATTTTCTTCCGCATTCCCCACTCCGAATTCCGAATTTAGAAGAGTTTTAGCCCCAGATATTCATCGATGATCCGGGCGAACATTTCCACGCCGAAAGGAAGCACCTCTTCATCGATGTCGAAACGGCTGCTGTGAAAGGGATGGACGATTCCCTTCGCTTCATTGCGGCACCCCAGCCGGAAAAAGGACCCGGGCACTTTCTGCAGGTAGTAAGAAAAATCCTCCCCTCCCATGGATGGGCGGATGAATTCCACGTTTTCCTTTCCGATCCCTTTGGCGCACGCCGTCGCTATCAGACGGGACATTTCCGGATCATTAACCAGTGCGGGGTATCCGTATTGAAAATCGAAGGCGGAATCCATGCCGAAGGACTCGGCTACTCCCCGGGTTGCCTGTTCCATGCGGGATTTCAGCTCCTGCCTCACTTGGGGGGTCAGGGATCGAACCGTGCCCAGAATTTCCGCCTCGTCGGGAATGATGTTGAAGGCCGTGCCCCCGCTAACCTTTCCGATGGTGATGACCGCGCTGTCCAGGGGGCTGATGCTCCGGCTCACGATGGTATGGATCTGGGTAATGAGGTGCCCCACCGCGGCAATCGGATCGCGGGACAGATGCGGATACGCCCCATGAGCTCCCCTTCCGATCATTTTGATCACAAACCGGTCGGTGGCTGCCAGCCCTTCTTTTTCGTGAATCCCAACTTTGCCGATTTGCAGGTCCGGAAAGAGGTGGGCTCCGAAAATGGCGTCCACTTTGGGATCTTCCAGCACTCCCTCTTCCGTCAGGACCCGGCCTCCTCCGCCCCCTTCTTCGGCGGGCTGGAAGATCCATTTGATGTTCCCTTGAACCTCCTGGCTCAAAGAAGAAAACAACCGGGCCACTCCCAAGAGGATGGTTACGTGGGCATCGTGGCCGCAGGCATGCATCTTTCCTTTTGCCTTGGAACAGTACGGGACCTGATTGGCCTCTTCCATGGGCAGGGCATCCATGTCCGCACGAATGGCGACGGTTCTGCCCGGCTTGCTCCCCTCCAGAAGGCCGATGACCCCGGTCCGGGCCATCCCGGTTCTCACCCGAAGCCCGAACTTATCGAGGTATCCTGCCACCAGCTTTGCGGTCTCCACCTCCTCGAACCCCAACTCGGGGTTCATGTGAAGGGTCCGCCGGGTCTCGACGAGCCAGTCCTTCATTTCCGCAATCTTCTCTTTCACCGCGTTGCTCATAAGCGCCCCTTATCCATGTTTTGTTGAGTTCCCCTTTTCCCGCAAATTCCCTTCTGTTAAGGATAGGTCAAAAAAAGGAAACTGTCATCCGCCTTTTTATCCATTGCCTTTCGGGCGGACTTGGCATGAAGATTGCTCATTTAGTGGCTGCCATGATCGGGAAAATAGACCCGCAACACTTGCTCGCCCGTAACCCTTTTTCTTCCCCGACGGCTCCCAAACGGCAGCAGGCTAATTTCCTATCCTATCTGGAAGAAAAGATGAGCGAGCCCATCGCCATGGAAAGGGTTGCCCTGCAAATTTTGAAGAAAACCATAGATTTAGGAGTCGCGGGGGCAGAAACGGCAGAGGCCGCTTCTCCCCTTCCCTCTCCCCTGATTTTTCCGAATTTTCCGGTCTCTCCGAATCCGCCGCCCTCCCAGGAACCGCTTGAAGGCAAGCTTGAATCCAGGGAGTCAAATTTTTTACTCTTCGACCGGGATTTTGAATCGATTATCCAAGAGGCGGGACAAAGATACAGGGTGGACCCAGGACTGATCCGGGCGGTTATCCAGGCCGAGAGCGGCGGAAATCCCTTGGCCGTATCCAGGGCAGGAGCCCGGGGATTGATGCAACTGATGCCCGAAACCGCAACGGAACTGGGGGTCACGAACCCCTTTGATCCCACTCAGAACATCATGGGCGGGACGAGTTATTTGCGCCGGCTTTTGGACCGCTACCGGGGCGATGTAAAGCTGGCCCTGGCGGCGTACAACTGGGGAATGGGGAATTTGGAAAAGCGCCCCGAGGCCCTGCCCCGGGAGACCAAGAGTTTCATCGCCAGGGTCGAAAGAATTAGGGAAAATCAAAACAAAGCTTAGAAGCCTTATCCCCGAAGGGCGTCGAGATTTCCGGGGGCTTAAAATCCCTCCTTCTTCAACTCTTCGATCAGCTTCTTCTGCCTATCGTTAAGATTCCTGGGGTATTTGATCAGGATCCGGACCAACTCGTCCCCCTTGCCCCCATCATGAAGGCGGGGAAGGCCGAATCCTTTCAGCCGAATCCGGCTGTTGCTCTGGGTTCCCGGCGGGACCTTGATGGTCTTGTTTCCTTCCAGCGTGGGAACTTCGATGGATGTGCCCAGAACCGCATCGGAGAACTTGATTTCCTTGTCAACTACGATGTCGCTGCCCTCCCGTTTGAAAACCGGGTGCTCCGCGACGTTCACTTTGAGGTAAAGGTCTCCCGCCTGACCTCCCCCCATCCCTTCCGCCCCCTTACCCGCAAGCCTTAATTTCTTCCCGCTTTCAATTCCCGCGGGAACCTTCACGGACACTTCTTCAATCCGGTTCCCCTTGGAGAGCCTCACCTTTTTTTCCGTGCCCCGGGCGGCTTCTTCGAAGGAAAGGTGCAATTCCGAATTGAGGTCCTGGCCTTTCTGGCCGAAGGGACCTTGATCCTGATATCCCCCTCCCGAGAAGATATCCCGGAAATCTCCGGGCTGGGGTCCTCCGGCCTGGCCCCTTTGAAAGCCGCCGAAGAGGTCTTCGAATCCCCCGTATGGGGTTCTCCCCCTCCGGCTGCTGCCCCCGGCCCGGCCGAAGGAAAAGCCCAGGTCCTTGAGCAGATCGCTGATATCAAACCCCCGGAAAATATCCTCCTGCGAGTAGCGCTGGCTGAAACCGGAAGGGCCGAACTGGTCGTATTGCTGGCGTTTTTTCGCATCGCTCAAAACCGCGTAGGCCTCGTTGATCTCCTTAAACCGCTCCTCGGCCTGCTTATTTCCGGGGTTGCGGTCCGGGTGATGTTTCATGGCCAGCTTGCGGAAGGCCTTCTTAATCTCATCTTCGGTGGCGGTCTTCTTGACTCCCAGGACCTCGTAATAGTCTCTCTTGGCCATATCCTCACTCGCAACGGTAGGTTTCCTGAATCAACCCGTTCAAAAACTGCTCCGGATTTTCCATCCCCTCGGCGGATATCGAGAACTCCCGTTTGCCCGTCTTTTCCCGGATGAGCTTCAACCCGTGTTCATAGTTCTGGAAGCTTTTCCCCAAATATTCAACCGGGTCCAGCCCCTCCTTCCACACCGTCTCCACCAACCGGTCGATGGCGTCCTCGGTGAAGGACATGGCCAGGTCATTGCGCCGGGAGAATTTCTCCGCGAATTCCCGGGCCGTATGATGAAGGGCCTGAATTTCCTCCACGACCCCATCCACGTCGGTCAGCGTCTCCACCGACCGACGAGTAATCAGTTTGATTCTTTCGTCGGAAAAGCGCATCCCGTATTGGGCCTGCCACTCCTGCGCCTTTTGGCGGAGCGAAACCTCCAAGCTTCTTTCCTCCTCGGCCAAGAGTTCCTGGAAGGCCCTTTCTTGGCCGGGATCGTCGGCATGATCCAGAATTTTTTTCAGTTCCCCCGCGGGGTCGTCCACCATGGCCGGGGTCACGACCAGGTGGCGGATATTGGTAGAGGGCAGGGTATGCTCGAACTTCAAAAGAACCCTTTCCACCGCGCTCACCAAGCCCCGGGCCCCGGTCCTTTCCTGGAAGGCGTTTTCCGCAATCCGCCGCAGGGCCTGATCCTCGAATTGCAAATGGATCCCGTAGGCCTTGAAGTCCCGTTTCTTCCCCATGATGATGGGGCTCTTGGGGTTGCGCAGGATTTTATAGAGGTCGTCCACTTCCAGGTGTTCGAAAACGGTAACCACCGGCAGCCGGCCGATGAACTCCGACTCGAAGCCGTATTCGATGAGGTCCTCCGCCTTGACCTTCTTCAGGTACTGGGTCTTCTCGTCTTTGGACCGAATTTCCGCTCCGAACCCCATTCCCTGCCGGTTGATCCGCTTCTTCACGATGTCGTCCAGGCCGTTGAAAGCGCCGCTCATGATGAAAAGGATATTTTTGGTGTTGATCTTCTTCTTTTCCCGCTTCCCGGTTTTCTGAAACTCCATGAGGGCTTCCATCTGGGACACCGGATCATGGGGGACCTTCAATTCCACCTCGGTTTCTTCCATGGGTTTCAGCAACGCCCGCTGGACCCCCGAACGGGATACGTCAGGCCCGACCAGATTCGGCGAAGCCGCGATTTTGTCCACTTCATCCAGATAGATAATGCCGTACTGGGCAAGCTCGATGTTTCCCTTGGCCTCGTAAACCAGGTCCCGCACTAGGTCCTCCACATCTCCGCCCACGTAGCCCGTCTCGCTGAACTTGGTGGCATCCCCCTTGACGAAAGGCACCCCGATTTTTTTGGCGATGAGTTTGACCAGAAAAGTCTTGCCCACCCCCGTCGGGCCGATCATGATGATATTGTTCTTGATCTCCCCGACGCTTTCCTGCGGCTTATGCCTCCGGTTTGTTTCGAAGGCTTTAATCCGGTTGAAATGGGTGCAGACCTTGGTCGCCAAGACCTCTTTGGCATCGTCCTGCTTGATAAGGTATTCGTCCAGGTACGCCTTGAGCTCCTCGGGCTTCATGTCGAAATGAATGGCAGCCAGACCCGGCTCTTTTTCTTTTTCCCCGTCGTCAACCTTTTCACCCGCCGGTTCCGGGATGGGGGCAAACCCGGCAAACTGAATCCTCCGCCCGTATTTTTTGGTCAGGTAATCGCTGAGGTCTTTTTGAATCTCTTTGATATCAATATCTTTTTCCATCTTGGCTGGCTTATTCCTCCATCATTTTTTCATTTTATATTATAATACCTTTCACCCCGGAATGCCAGTTTTCGGGCTTTTGCCCGAGGAATCCGCGCCGATCCTCCCCCGTTTCTCCCTGTCAATGAATGGGGAGGAAGAGGGATTTCGGGCAGGACAAATTGCATGCACGAACTATCCGTAACCCAGAGTATCCTGGACATCTCCCTCGAATACGCCCGCCGCCACCGGGCCGAAAAAATCCTGGCCGTCGATCTGCGGATCGGCGAAGTAACCGATTTTGATGACGAATGGATTCAGCGGTATTTCGACTTCGTGAGCAAAGGAACGTTGGCCGAGGGCGCCAAACTGCGGATCACCCGAATTCCGGCTAAGTTGCAATGCAACTCCTGTTCCTCCATTTTTCCCCTGGACCGGTCCACCTGGAACAACCAATGTCCCTCCTGCCAGAGCAAAGACACCCAACTCATTTCGGGAAGGGAGTTTCGGGTGGAGGCGTTGGAAGTGAATTAAGACAGCTTTCAGCGGGTAGGGGCGGTTTTGAAACCCGCCCTTACGGAATGGGGAGCGACGATCTTCTTTCTTCCAAACTCCCAAATTCAATGGCTCTTGAAAACTTTATCAGAAACAGACCTCCTCGTCCAACTCCATCGGTTGCGAATATCCCTTGATGTAGGTTCTTCGCCCTGCTAATCTTTTTATTAGGGTCATCTCCCAAGCGAGTGGGTGCTTGAGGAAGATTTTGAGCTTCCCGGGTCTACCCCTGCCGGAAGAGAGTTGGCCGGGCCCAGGGCGGCATCCCGCCCGGGGCGGGACAGCCTCGGCGGGAAAAATCCGGGGGTCCGGAGCCCTGGCCCGGCTTCCCCAAGGCCCCGGTCCCCGCACCCTACGCCTAAAACGAAATCCC
>JACAEW010000273.1 GCA_013388675.1 Syntrophaceae bacterium
CCCCCTGCTGGACTTGTTCGGGCGTTTCGACGCCAAAACCGTGCTGGAGAGCGGAAGCGGGCGCGTGATGGCCAGGGTCGTGAGGGAGCAGGTAGGCGGAGAAACGACTCGCGGGAATTATAAAGAATCGCAAAAATAATGCAACGGAAGTTCCTGCGATTCTAACGCGTGTCTGTGGGTTTTTTGTTGTGCTCACCTCAACCCCCCGTTTGGAAAAGGGGGGTTGGGGGGGGATTTTGCGAGGAAATGCCGGGCCTACGATCTCTGCTTTCTTTTGGCGTTCCCCATAATGAATCGAGGCTGCTAAAAAAGGAGCGAGGCGTCTGGACTCCAGTGAAGTCGATTGCTCTTTACCGAAAGGAGAACCTTATGGAACTGATGAAGGGCGTTTTTCCCCTGGCAATTCTGCTGATCGCTTCTTTTCCTGCCGTCCTTGCGGCGCAAAGTACAGAACCGAAAGAGAACCCCTGGGAGCGCTTCAGTCTTTCCCCGGGGGATTTATCACCACGCTGGACAGCACCGTCGTCCTGGGGGCGAAAGAATTGGGAACCGGCATCGTCGTTGACGTCGAGGATGCCCTGAATCTGGATTCCAGGCCCTCGGGCTGGGAATGTTCGTGATTCCCATCGATTTTGAAGTCGGCGCTGCCGGCAGGAGGTCCACCCCCGAATCGATTACCGCTCCCCTGCCTTACCTCCACTACCGGGCGGAAATCGCCCTGACTCCCAGGTTCTTTTTGCGGCAGACCTATGAGTTCTTTTGGCTCCAGGTGGACAATTTCGAAGGCAGCCTGTTTAACGGTCTCATCGCCCTGGAATACAGTCCCTGGAAGTATATCGGCTTCGGGTTCGGCTACAACATTTTCCGAGTATCCGTCAAGGCCGAGGGCAGCGATTACCCGAACATCGATTTCACCGGCAAAATCCAGCTCAATTATTCGGGGCTGCTGCTTTACGCCAGGACCTGGTTTTAATAGAATAGCGAGAACGTCCAACGTCGAACAGCGAACGTTGAACATTGAACATCGAACATCCAATATCGAACGTTGAAAGAAAGAGCGAAAGCCCACTTTTTTAGGGCGCGGAGAGCAAGGCAAAGTTTGAAATGGGAATGACCAGCGCTGGAGGCCAACATAGAACCAGGCAAGTAGCGGGAAAAAAGGATGGAATTGGAAGACCCGGAGGGGGGTCGCCTAATGTAAAATCCGCAGTCCATCTTGTAAGGGTCTGCATTCGGTGCGTGTTTGCTGGGGCGCTCGCACTCGGCCTGCTGCTGGTCTCTTCGCCGGCGATGAGCCAAGGCAGTGGCGCTGGATGGTCGTTGATCAACGGAAACCTCCAGAAGCGCGTGGATGGCGTTCTGACCATGATGTCGTATACTCTTTTCCCCGACGTAACGACCTCGACCCTTTCGGTCACCAATGAGGCCAGCGGGAACCCCGGCTTGCTGCTGACGCAGCTCGGCGGCGGCTTTACCCTCAGCCGGGCATTCCCGCTCTACCTGGAGGGCAATGCCGCCTTCAGCCGCTATGACCCCACATTCGTCGCCACGAACGGCACCGAGACGCGAGAGATCCCGACAAAATGGAATTCCGTAACCGGGACCGTCGGCATCGGCTGGGATTTTCCTTTGGTTCCCGAGCTCGTACTGCGGCCGATGTTCAACTTCACCCTCGCGCATCTGACGAGCGATCTTGCGGTGGTCGGACTTGGCATTGAGGGAAAAACGGGACAAGAGATCGCTTTTCTGGATAACGGCCGTCTCAACGCGGTAGGCTACGGCGGCTCGGTGATGCTCGACTATGAACACTATCGCCGGGATTATGAGATCGACGTCGAGCTGCGGTATACCAACATTTATCTGCAAAGTATCCCCGGCACTTATGAGCAAGTGCAGGGGTCAACGCTGGCGCAGAACCTGAATTGGTGGTCCCGATGGCGTGCGCCCACGGGGCTCAAGGCGCTCCACCGTACGGTCCGCTATGTGCTGGAGTTCACGTATTCATTATATTTCGGGGATCAGGAGGACGCGCTGGGGTTCAACCATCTCTGTTCCCTCGGCGTAGGTCTCGAGCTCGACACCAGCTACTACCTATATCTCACCCAGCGCATCCGCCTGATCGGCCGGTATCGCTTCGGGCAGAATGTGACTGGGTGGTCGGTCGGTTTGGGAATCAGCTTCTAGGCGACAGACGTACTGTATGAGCAAGTAGGCCTTTGGATTTGGAGATCACTTTTCTTCCGGAAGGACTGAAGGTGACGGTTCGAGAGGCCAATGTATGTGGGGTTTCCACCCCCGGGACTGTGAAGGCCACATCCGAGGATATGGCCTTGGATTTTCAGCCCCTGGTCAGAAACCAGGATTTTTCCTCGATCGTTGCGTGCCTGTCCGGCAGGCCGATTCTAATGACCGGCCATCTGGATTTCTATGGCCGGGTCAAGGGCCGGGGGCAATCCAAAGACCTGGCCCAGTCTCTCCAGGGCCCCTTGGAAATGGAAGCGAAGGACGGGCGGATTTATCAGGACCCCATCGCCCTAAAGATTCTCTCCTTCCTCAACCTTACCGAGCTTCTCGTGGGGGAAAAAGACGATCCATTAAAGAGGGGAATGGATTACAAATCGCTCCGGGCAAAAGGGGAACTGCGATCCGGTAGACTCACGATTCAAGAACTGGTCCTGGATGCCTCGGCGATGCAGGTGGCTTCTCAGGGGGAAATCGACTTTGTCAACCAGCACATGGATCTCGTTATTGCCGTGGCCCCGCTCAAAACTGTAGACTGGATTGTTAAACATATTCCCGGCGTTGATTACATTATTGATGGAACCCTGGTCTCCATACCAATCCGGGTTCAAGGAGACCTGAAAGACCCAAGGATGATTCCCCTTGCCCCCGGGCAGATCGGGCAAGACCTCATGGGGATTATGATGCGGACCCTTAAACTTCCCTTTAAAGTCGTCCAGCCGATCGTCAAAGACGCCGAAAAATTCTATCCCCAACCGGAGGCACCCAAATAGTAGGAAGAGGAACGTGAGAGAGTTAAATCTGGCCTTTCCGGTGATATAATCAAAGCTCCTTGGAGAAAATTCTAAAGGCTGTAGGAGAAGAAGCCGGAGGAGAACGCTATGGCAAAGAAGGCTGTAATGATCGCTCTTTGTTGGGCCGGATTTTGGGCGGGGTTTTGCGGATGGGCGGAGGGCCAAGGGCCGCGGCCGGGCTCTCCAGGGATTGAAAAAGCGCCCGCCGGAGTGAACGCCCCGCCCCCCGCGGTGGTGATGATTTACAACCGTCCGATTGTCGCCTTCCGGGACAATGTTTTCGGTTCTTCCCCGCAGCAGCGGGCCAGGGGAACGGAGGAGAGGATCAATGCCCTGATCGAAAGCGGCCAGATCGGAGCGGTGAGCACTCGGCCGACTTCGGAAGGGCCCATTTTTTCGATCGCCGGGCGTGCCGTGTTCATCCTTTCCCCAGGGGACTTGGACCCCGTCGCCGGGGAGTCCGTGGAGCAGGTTGCCGAGCGGGTAGTGAAGAACCTGACCCTGGCCCTCGATGAAGCCCGCGAAGCGCGCAGCATTCCGATTCTTCTCCGGTCCGCCGGGTACACCGCCCTGGCCACGGTCGTGTTCCTCGCCTTCCTCTGGGGACTCCTTCGCGGCTTCCGTTGGCTTAGGAATCGCTTGGAAGCCCTGGAACGCAAGCACCTTGGAAAAATCCGCCTTGAGGGACTGACCTTGGTGGAGACCGAGCAGGTGATCCTTCTTACGAACTTCCTGGTAAGAATCGTGTTCTGGGCATTGGGGCTTGTCGCGGGTTATGTTTGGCTCAGCTACTCCCTGCAGCGGTTTCCCTATACCCGTGCCTGGGGGGAAGGCTTGAGGAGTTTTCTTGCTCAAACGGCCAAAATGATGATTATTTCCGCCGTGGACGCTCTCCCCGGAATATTCATCGTGGCAGTGATTTTCTTCCTCACTCGCTTCGTAACCCGGGTGATCAAGGCCTCCTTTTCCCCTGTGGAAAAGGGTCATTTAAAAACCCGGCTGTTGGACCCGGATACAGCGATTCCCACCCGCAAAATCCTGGTCACATGCATCTGGCTCTTCGCCCTGGTCATGATGTATCCCTACATCCCGGGAAGCAGCAGCGACGCTTTCAAGGGGATCGGTATTTTCGTGGGCCTCATCGCCTCTTTGGGGTCGACAGCCCTTGTGGGCCAGGCGGCCAGCGGGCTGGTGCTCACCTATTCGCGGGCCTTCCGGGCGGGGGACTACGTGAGGATCGGGGATACGGAAGGCACGGTGTTATCCCTGGGGATGCTTTCGACAAAAATCCGCACCCCCAAGAGGGAAGAAGTTACCATTCCCAACGCGGGCCTTATCGGCGCGACGATTAAAAATTATTCCCGCCTGGCTGGAACCGAGGGGATCATCGTCCATACCACGGTGACCATCGGGTATTCCACCCCCTGGCGGCAGGTGCATGCAATGCTGCTGATGGCCGCGGATCGTACCGCCGAATTGAAGAAGGAGCCCAAGCCGTTTGTTTTGCAGACTTCTCTTTCCGACTTTTACATAGAGTACCAGTTGAATGCCCACCTGGAACGGCCGGAGACCCGCATTCGGACCCTTGCCGCCCTTCACGCCAACATCCAGGACGTTTTCAACGAGCACGGAGTGCAGATCATGTCTCCCCACTACGAGTCCGACCCTGCGGGAAAGGTCTGGGTACCCAGGGAAAAATGGTTCGAGCCTCCGGCGAAGTCGTCGGAGCGAACCACGGAAAGCCGAAAAGAGCAGGGAAGTTGATACCCGCACCATCGGACATGAGAAAAATATCGCCAGCTCTATTTTGGGGTACTTTTCTGAGCGGCCGATTGGCCCTCTGGGCCCCTTCGTGCTTCGCCGAAGCTCAAAGCCCGCCGGAACCCAGGAGGAAGGGGGCAACGGGGAATGGTGGAAGAAACTGGAAAGAGGCATCGTGGAGCCGATCAAAAGAATCCGTTATTCCTGGCAGGAAGGCCTGCATATCGACAGCGCCCAGAATAATATCCGGCTCAAGATCGGCGGGAAATTCATTGCCGACAGATGCACTTTAGCTGGCCTTCTAACAGGTTGCGGAAAAACTCAATTCTGCCAGTCATTGCGAGGAGTCCCGCCTTGGGCGGGACCCCGCGGCAATCTCACAGTATTTGACTTTATCTTTCATATTTTGAACTTTGGCCAAGTGTACAAAATGGACTATTCTGTTCAACAAGGAGGCGGGATATGAATACCCATAAAGAAAAATTCTTTAACTGCATTCATCCAGTTATTTGCCGAATTGGGTTGTTTTTGGTCCTATGTGTCGTTTTTATTCCTGCGTGCGCTCCTAAAGAAGGTTATAAAGATTTTTCATTCCTAATTGACCAGCGCTTCCCTCCTAAACCGCCGTCTGCGCCGATAGAAATTATTTTTCAGACACCAGATAAACCTTACATTCTAATCGGTGAAGTTGAAGTTAGGGGGCAGATTGGACTTCAGTCTGCTGTCGATCAGCTGAAGGCAATGGCCCGCGATATGGGAGGGGATGCAATTATCAATTACCGTTCCAATAGGGCGGCGCCAGGTACCCTGGGTGCAGGTATTTTAGTAACGCAAGGACGGGTGGTTCGCTGGAAATAGTTCAAGGGTAGGTTGAGGTTTCGCCAGGGTTCGCTGGAAGGGGCGGTCAGGTCGGTGCGGGGAAAGGCCCAAGGTCACGACCCGGTTACCAACGCCAAGTCAAATACCTCCGCCTCTGGCAGAGGTCATGATCCTCGGCAGCGAAAAGGAGGAAACAGGCATGAGGAAAAGTTTTTTCCCACTTATCGCTATGGCCTTCTTTTTGCTTCTTTTATTGCCCGCGTGCGGGGGGGATAATGAAGAAATCCCCCCGCCGAAGCCCACGCGGCCATGGACCCAACAATTCGGAACGTCCTACAACGATGCAGGGTACGGGGTGGCGCTGGACGGCGGCGGGAACATTTATATCATGGGATCGACTGGCGGGAATCTGGATGGTAACACCAGTGCAGGATTACTGGATATCTTCCTCACCAAATTCGGCTCCTCCGGGAATAGAATCGGTTCTAAACAGGTTGGAACCCCCGGGGACGATATCGCCCATGCCCTCGCCATAGACACCAGTGGAAGCATCTACATCACGGGCTCGACTGGGGGGAATCTCGGGGCAACCAGTGCGGGAGGGCTGGACATCTTCCTCGCCAAATTCGACTCTTCCGGAAATAGGGTCTTTATCCAGCAATTCGGGACCAACCAGGATGATATCGGCTATGGAGTAGTCGTAGATAATAGCGGAAACATCTATATAACCGGGTCAACCAAGGGAATTTTGGGCAGCAGCAGCTTTGGCCTGCAGGACGTTTTCCTGGCCAAGTTCAATTCTTACGGGGTCAATCAGTTCATTGTCCAATTCGGATCAGACCGGGATGATGTTGGCTACTCGATCGCTCTATCCGGCACCGACAACATCTACATAACCGGGTCGACCGCCGGAAATCTTCCCGGGAATACCAGTTCCGGACTAACGGACATTTTCCTGGCCAAGTTCAATTCTTCGGGCGCAAACCAATTCCTCCGTCAGCTGGGAACCACGGGAAGGGACATCGGAAATTCAGTGGCGGTAGATGACGCGGGAAATGTTTACGCAGTCGGGTCCACGGAAGGGGGATTGCTCGGGAATAGTGCTTTTGGATTGGCTGATCTTTTTCTGGCCAAGTTCAATTCCTCCGGCGTAACCCAGTTTGCTCGACAGCTGGGGACTTCTTCAAATGACATCGCCTATGGTTTGGCGATACAGGGCACGAATATCTATATAACGGGGTCCACCGAAGGAAATCTGGATGGGAATACCAGTTTCGGGCTGGCGGATATTTTTTTGGCCAAATATGATACTTCCGGGGTGAAGAAGTGAGGAAAGCCGGAATTCGTAAAAGGTTTGGTGAAAAGTGAGCGAGTTCGAAGTTGATTTCTGGCAATTGAGGAACCGGATCCTGCCTGGGAATTCAAAAAGGAAAATGGAGGAAAGGAATATGAGGAAACCGATGGGGTTGGCGTTGGGGGTTTTGCTTCTTTTCGGGTGTGGGGGGAAGACGTATTGGATGGTGAATGACCCTTACACGAAGAATGTCTACTACACGGAGAAATTAGACAAGTTGACGAGCGGGGCGGTGGCCTTCACCGATGCCCAGACAGGGAAGGAGGTAAGCATTCAGAACTCCGAAGTAAAGAAGATCACCGAGGACGAATTCAAGGCGGCCGTGGGAAAGAAATAGGAGGTTTAGGTTTCTCATGCGTCGAATGAGGCTTTTCGGCAGGGGGGGGAAGGAGCCCTGGGAGGAGGCAAAGGGCATAGTCGCTCGGGTCCTGGGGACGAAATTGCCCACCGGCGCGAGGAGGATCCTCGGGGGGCTGGTCATTGGGTTGACCCTCCTGGCGACGACGCCCCCGGGGACGGCGGTGGAAGGGCCGTCACCCTCCGGCCCTGCGGACCAGGTTCCTTCCAAGTTCGTTTCGGCCGAGGACGGCTGGCTGGACCTCAGCGGGTTCATGGATGAACGCTACGGCTTCATCCCGCTGGTGATTCCCATCACCGAGCCGGCGGTCGGCTACGGTGCCGCATTGGCCCTAACATTTATTGACAAGCCTTTGGGCGAAGCGCAGGCCGGCTTCGGCCGGCCGAACATCACCGCCGTGGGCGGATTGGGCACGGAAAACGGCACCTGGGGAGTGATGGCGGGAAACATGCACCACTGGCTGGACGATCGGTTGCAGACCCTCGTGGGAGTGGTCCATGCCTCGGTAAACCTCGACTTCTACGGAATCGGCGAGAACAGCCTGCTGAAAAACCACCCGCTGACCTACAACCTCGAACCCACGGGCGGGATGGTGCAGGCGAAATATCGGCTCGGCCGTTCCTTCGTTTGGGCCGGGCTCAGCTATGCGCTGGCCACCACCCAGGTGAAGTTTGACGCGCCGGCCGGGACCCCCGGTTTGCCGGATTTTGAAGGGGAGTCCCGCGTGGGCGGGTTGACGCCGTCGCTCACCTATGATTCGCGGGACAATATTTTCACGCCGCTGCGCGGCACTTATTTCGAGGGAAGGGTAGGAGTCTTCAGCGAGGCTTTGGGCGGGGACTGCGAATTCCAGCGCGTCAGCCTGACCGTGATGCACTTTCTGCCGCTGCATCCGAAATGGACGCTGGGCGTACGGGCCGATGCCGCCTTCAGCTTCGGCGACGTGCCCTTTTACCTGCGGCCCTTCGTCGCTCTGCGCGGCGTGCCGGTCATGCGCTACCAGGGCGAGCACACGGCGCAAGCGGAGGCGGAATTGCGGTGGCAGTTCTGGAAGCGCTTCAGCCTGGTGGGGTTTGTTGGTTTCGGCGGCGCATGGAATGAGCTGGAGCGCTTCGACAACTCAGTCACCGTGGCGGCCGGGGGAGCGGGGGTCCGTTATGAAATTGCGCGCAAATACGGGCTGCACATGGGGCTGGACGTGGCCTTTGGCCCCGATACCACAGCCATTTACGTGCAGTTCGGCAGCGCTTGGGCACGGCCATGATCCCGGGTTTCGAATCCCAAGGGTGAGGTAAAATCGGCTTTGAAGTCAATCAGGCAATGGCCGATCGCAAAAAGGATGTCCCGCCGCGGGCGGAAAGCCGGAAAGGCGGTGGCGGCGGCCAAACCCGGCGAAGTACCGGCCGCAGGAATAGCGAACCAGGTGACGGTAACCGCTACACCGTCGAAGACATTTCTCCCCCAAAGACCTATGTGACTCAAAGGAGCTTTCCGGTTACATCTATTTGAATACCAGCGGCCCTTATGGGATTAGTTTTTTGCAAAACCAAGAATTGACCGTTTCCATCCAGATTCAAGATAAAGCGGGCCACACCAGTCAACCGGTTACCCTTTCGGCCCTGGTTTTGAGCGGGCAAATCGCGAAATCACCCCCCGCCGGGATTTTTAAAGAAAATGAACTGGGTCCGATCATGGTCACCCTTCAGCCCCCCTCGGGCCAAAACTCTAAGCCCGAACTCAAGGCGCCGGTAATTTTCGGGGGTGCCAGGGGGCGCGAGGGAGCGTCGGTGGGGGAACCGAATCTGCGGAGGATTCATGAACAGGCAGGATGAAAACATCCAAAGGGTGAGGGCTGCGAGGGTTAAGACTTACAAAATTAGGGACTTCCTCCGCCTGACGGAGACGGGAAAGATTGATGTCGGGCGTTCAAAAGAGATTGTTCGCTATCTCGCCGCCGCGGCGGCGTTTCACGTGGATCACAATATCTTGCTCGACCTCAGGGAAACGACGGTTCCCGAAGAAAACTTGAGTGCCGTATTGGAAGTGGCCCTGGAAATCGCCAGGTACAGGGCCGCATTCAAGGGAAAACTTGCTAACCTGCTACCGGACGATGAGAGCCGGCTCTTCATCGCCAGGCAGTTGAAAGCCCTCATCATGGACCTGGAGGGGTTTCAGTACGAAATCTTCACGAGTTTTGAGGAGGCGATGGAGTGGTTGTCCGAGATCACGGTCCTATCCTAGAAGGTCCAACTTCGAAATTCGATGATTGGCGTTCAAAGTTCATCTCTGAGTGAAGAAAAGGAGGAAGCCGAAAATGAAGATCGCCGTTCCAATTTTGATCCGTTTCCTGATTTTGACGGGAGGGCTCTTCGTTGTTTCCCAGGCCCAGGCCAGCCCGGAGAATTTCGGCATGCAGACCTATGAGGAAGTCCTTCGGGCTGACCTGAGGGCCAAACATGCGGAGATGATCGGCAGGGCCATGCAGTTGTCCGGGAAGCAGGCAGAGGCTTTCTGGCCCATTTTTCGGGACTACCAAAAAGACCTCAAAAAGTTGAACGATGAGAAGCTGGACATCCTGAAGGAGTATTACGGGAACTATGAGAAATTGACGGAAGAGAAAGCCTATGAACTGGCTGAGCGGGTCCTGGATTATGACGCCGGAAGGATCAAGCTGAAAAGGTATTATTTCAAGAGATTCAGCAAGGCCCTTTCTCCCCAAACTGCGGTCAAGTTCTTCCAGGTGGATAACCAGATTCAGGCGCTCGTGGATTTGCAGATCCTCTCCGAACTTCCGCTGGTAAAATAAAGGGGCTTGAATTTGGGAAGAGACCCAGCGCCGGCGGAAAACATTCATCGCCTCCAGGAGGGGAGGATAAAACCGTGCATAGGAGAGGGATCCTTCGCCTTGTCGGAACCCTGATGCGCTATCGTTGCGCCGGCATCGGGCCCACCACCGTCAGCCGGGCTCAGTTCGATTCTACCGCTGGGCCTAACGGAGGTTGTGATGGGCAATAAAAAACCGGAGAGACGAAGGAAGTTGGCCAAAAGAGGGCTCCTTTTCTTTCTCCTGTTCCTTTTCTTCCTGATGTTTGTTGCGGGCTGCGCCCACATCTTTGGATACCTGGACTTCTGGCAGAGGCAGGGGGAACTGAGGAAGGAGTTCCGTGACGAACCGAGCGTCGAATTGCTGCGAGAGCTCCAGCCCGAAGATTGCTATCTCTTGGTGGGCCGCGTGGTCCTCAATCGGGATCGCCAGGGGCCTTTACTTGTCGTGGCCGTAACGGATACATTCAAGAAGCGGGAAATCGTGGCTTCGCGAATCCTGCAGGCCCCGGTCGATTATTACCAGGCCTACCTTCCGGAAGGCAAGTACGACCTTTATTTCTTCGCCGACCTTGATATGAACGGTTATTTTGATGCCCATGAGATGATCGGTCGGACAACGGGAGGACCGATTGAGATAACCAGGGCGGGAGTGAAGGACGGCCTGACCATGAAGGGCCCTTCTTTCAACCTCGATTTAGGGGCCCCCCAAAAGACCGACCTGCCCATGAGGATCAAGGTAAAAGAACAAGCCTATGCCCACGAATCCTTGGATGATGAATTCTTTGATCCCGCGTACGGCCTGTTGGGCCTGTACGATCCCAAGGCCCTGATGGCCCATACCCAGCGTTATTTGTTCTCCCTGGAAAAATTCGATCCGGATAAAACGATCATGGTTTTTGTCCATGGGATCGGGGGAACGCCGCGGGATTTTAAATATCTCGTGGATGGACTGGAGAAAACCCGCTATCAGCCTTGGTTCTACTTCTATCCCTCGGGCATGCCCCTGCAAAAGCTGGGCTCCCTGCTCGCCAACCTTCTCCGGTTTGGGAGCAAAACCCTGACTTACCAACTGGAACGGGTGATCGTGGTCGCCCACAGCATGGGAGGCCTGGTAGCCCTTTCGGCCCTGAACCAGCTCTGGATAGACGGGCCGCCGCCCTATTTAAGAGGGTATATTTCCTTTAATTCCCCCTATGGCGGGGTCGATGCAGCGAAGATGGCGGGGAAAATGCCCGTTGCGGTCTCATCATGGACGGACATCGCTCCGGGAAGCCCCTTTCTCGAGGGGCTTTATCAGGGGAAGGCTCTTCAGAACATACCTTTTTACCTGTTCTTTGGCTACCAGACGGGCGAGGGCAGCGACGGAACCATTTCCTTGCGAAGCCAGCTCGAACCGAAGGTCCACCTCAGTGCCTCGAAGAGCTACGGTTTTCATGCGACCCACGTGGGAATTCTGAATGACGAAGAAACCCGAAGAGTATTCAATCAGGTATTGAAAAAACTCAATACCAGATGACCTCTTCTTGCGGGTGCTTGAATTCTTTTCCGCCGGCACCCCTTTCAGCCCGCCGCCCCTGGGTCACAGGTCATCCATCTTTCGTCTCGGGTCTGCCGCGAGGAGCTGCTCCCGCAAGAGGAAAGGGCGCTTGGCCAATTCAAGAAAAAGATCGGTCTGTAACGAGTCATACATCAAACTATCCGGAAAAGCGGTCTTTAGATAGGTGGTCTTTCCCGTCTTCCTCGGCCCCCATAGAAATGCGGATTGCCCTTGCGGAAGATCGATGTGCATCATTCGGCGGATCGTTTGATCCATGGCCCATACTCCTTTTTAGTTAAACCTAAATGGAATAACTTCCATTTTGTAAGGCCTTGTCAAACCCTAAGAAGGAACCGATTTAAAACGCTTTGGCAATAAAAAAAGGGTTAGGAGGGCTATCCTAACCCTTTTTTTATTGGTGAGCCGTGCAGGGATCGAACCTGCGACCACCTGATTAAAAGTCAGGTGCTCTACCGACTGAGCTAACGGCTCCTATCCATGAAAAGACAGAATTCAGAAGTCCGCATA
>JACAEW010000307.1 GCA_013388675.1 Syntrophaceae bacterium
CCAAAGTGAAAAAACAGTTACTGGTTGCTTGTTACTTGTTGCCCGATTCAAACGCAGCAAAACAAATTATTTTCGGATCGCCCAGAGCTTCACCCATCAGAATAAAAACCAGTAACGGCTTTTTGTTAAAACGCTATACGCTCTGGGCTGGGCTCTAAGCGTTTTTATCTTATCACGCCCGGACAGGTTTTCAAGAAGATTTGCCCGGAAGGGGCTGAAAAGTGAGAGTCATTTTCGCCTCCGACTTTTTAAGGAAAATATTGCCTTTCCAGTTGCGGTCGTCGGCGACGGGGAAGTCTTTCCGATAATGGGCGCCGCGGCTCTCCCGTCGCACGAGGGCGCTGCGGAGGATCATTTCCGCAACCCGGAGGCCGTTGTCCACTTCAATCTTTTCGAGGGTCTCTTTCGGGGTTTCCGAGGCGGCCCAGGGAAGATCCTCGCTTTTTATTTTGCTCAGTTCCTCAAGCCCTGTCTGCAATCCTTTCTCCTCCCTGAGCACTCCTCCCCGATTCCAGAGGATCTCCCCCAGGCGTTTCCGCAGAGCCTTCGGGGAAAGCCCTTTTCCGTTGCTCTTCCATTTTTTCTGGAACCGGGCCCAGCGGGACTGGATCAAAGAATCGGCCTCCCCGAGAGGTGTTTGACGCAAGGCCCATTCGGCTGCCGCCGCCCCGGCCCGGGATCCGAACACGATGATTTCGCTCAGGGCATTTCCCCCCATCCGGTTGGCGCCGTGCAAGCCTCCGACCACTTCGCCGGCAGCCCACAGACCCTGAACTTCCGTTTTTCCATCGGGATCGGCGGAAACCCCTCCGATGAAAAAATGGACCATCGGATAAATCCGAAGGGGTCGATCGGCGCAGGAGAAACGATCCCGGAACATGCTCTTTTGGCTCAAGGCCGTGTTGTCTTGGGGCCAGTCTTCATCCCCCAGGTGCCTTAAATCCAGGAAGACTTTCTCCCCTTTCTCCTCTTCCTTAATAATCGCCTGGGAAAAAGTATCCCGGCAGCGAACGGCCACGGGACGGTCGACAATCTGGTACTTCTGCAGGACATCCTCCCCCGATGAATTCACGACCTTCCCCGCATCGGCCAAAGAAGGGGCGATTAAGAAGGCAGGACTCCCCTCTTCTGCTAGGCCAATGGGGAGGAACTGGACAAACTCCATGTCTCTGAGCCTGCAGCCCGCCTCAAAGGCCAAAGCATACCCATCCCCCGTAGTCCGAACCGGGTTATCGTTGCGTGGGTAAAGGGCCCCTCCTCCGCCGTTGGCCAGGACCGTCGCTTTAGCCAAAAAGGCTATGGGTATACCTTTCCGGAATTCATACCCGAGGGCCCCTACCACCTGTTCTTCATCCCTCAGAAGATCAAAAATAACCACCCAGGGTTTCTCGGCAATGCCTCTACCTCTCGCAGCATTCGCCAGCGCTTCGGTCAAGGGGGCTCCCCAGCTTGGGGCCTTCCCCAGGCAATGAAACCGTCCCTTCCTCCACACTCCTTTCAAACCGAAACCTTCCAGCTCCCGAACCCGTTTCGGGGCTTCCTCCACGAGGATCTTAACCAACTCCAGGTCGTTGATCCCTTTTCCCGCCTGGAAGGTGTTTTTAAAATGGGCCTCTTCGGACACCCCCCCGGCTGCCAGGGAAAAAGCTCCAGCAGAAAGGTAAGTGCAAGTGGACTTTCCCGGAGGTGTCTTGGAAACCAGGAGCACTTCGGCCCCCTTCTCCCTGGCGGCGAGGGCGGCCCGTATCCCGGCCCCTCCCCCGCCGATGATCAAGACGTCCGTTTTTATGATTTCCATGACTTTCTCCATCTTCCCGAGTTGGAATTTTTTTTATCAAATCGGATGATAAAAAGCAAGATTCAGAACAAGTTCGTAAATCGTATTCCCACCTTTGCAAAGGGAGGTGGAGGGGATTTTTCTAAAGCCATCTAAAGCAAATCCCCCTATTTCCCCCTTTTTCAAAGGGGGATTGAAAAGCAGATTTTTTGGGTCTTCTCCCAACCGAGTGGGTGCTTGAGGAAGATTTTGAGCTTCCCGGGTCTACCCCTGCCGGAAGACAGTTGGCCGGGCCCAGGGCGCCATACCGCCCGGGGCAGGACATCCTGAGGCAACGGTTCTTCCATCGGGGCGCGTCGGAAATGAATTGGGTTGTCCCTGTTTAAGTTGGGATTTCGTTTTAGGCGAAGGGTTCGGGGACCGGTGCCTTGCGGAAGCCCGGCCAGCGCTCCGGAACCCCGGATTTTTCCCGCCGAGGCTGTCCCGCCCCGGGCGGGATGCCCCCCTGAGCGTGTGCGATGGAGTCGTTTTCTCCCTTTTTACCCACTCGATTGGGAGAAGACCCATTTTTTTAAGGATAAGCTCTAAGTGGAAAGGGGAAAAGGGGAAGAATGGGGATGTTGGGTTAAATTTGCAGGAGTCGGGTTTGGGTAAGGATCTAATCTGGTACTCCGTTGAACCTTTTATTGAATTCCTCGGAGTTGAACCGGTACTCTTGAGTGCCGTAACATTCCACCGCAAAGGAAGCGCATACGCTGCCCATCCATGCGCACTGCTCTATGGCCAACCCCTTTACCAGGCCGCTGATTAGCCCCCCCCGGTAGGAGTCCCCAGCCCCAGTGGGGTCTTTAACCGCTTTGGGTTTTGCAGGGGGGATGGAGATTTCTCCGCCCGGCGTGAAGAGCCGCGAGCCCATTTCTCCGAGGGTGACGATAACCGCACTGGCCCGTTTGAGCAAAGCTTCCTTATTCATCCCCGTCTTGCAGAGGATTAGGTCCAGTTCATAATCGTTGGCGATCAGGAGCCGGCACCCCTCAATGGCCCGGACCAGCTCTTCCGTGGGCAGCATGGGCAGGGATTGGCCCGGGTCGAAGATGAAGGGGATTCCCCTCGCCTTGCACAAATCCGGATATTTGACCATATCCTCGAGGTTGCCGGGAGAGACGATAACCAGCGTATCCCGGGGATCGAGTCGGTCAAAAGCCAAAGCGGAGGAATACTTCATGGCTCCCGGGTGAAACCCGGTGATCTGGTTGTCAGCCCGGTCGGTGGTTATGTAAGCCCCCGCGGTGAATTCATCCTCGATGATCCGGATGTATTCGGTGGAGATTCCGTTTTTCTTCAGCCATTCGAAGTAGCGATGATAGTCACGGCCGATCGTCGCCGAGATGAAGGGGGTTTGTCCCATCAAAGTCAGGGCGTAAGCGATGTTGCCTGCCGTACCCCCGAATTTCTCCTTCATGTCGTTCACTTGGAAGCAGACGTTCAAAACATGGATCTTCTCGGGAAGGATATGCTCCTTGAAGTATCCGGGAAAATCCATGATGCGATCATAGGCCAGGGATCCGGAAACGATGATTTTCATGGGAAGTGCTCTCTTAAAGGAATTGGAAATCCTCCCGGACGAGGCAAAGAAACCATTCGAGGGCGCTGGGTTCGGTGGAGGAAAACTTGGACAAGTCAGCATCTTCAATGATGTGGTCCCGGGTAACCATGCAAACGGCCCAGCAGGGAAAACCCCACGGGGCAGCGCAAGCATCGTTTATCCGATGAACGATGAATTCGGTCTCGCCGCAGAAAATCCGGTATCTCCTGTCGCGGTGCACGATGCGAAGGGGATGGTTAAGCCAGCCCCTTTGAGTGAAAACGCCGACGAGCTCTTGCAGGATATTCAACGGGGTAGGCCCCGATTTCCATTCGGGGGGTTTTGGTTCCATTTTTCCATCCCCTTCCTACAGGGGTTTTCCAATCAACGACCGGGTGACGACGCCATCCCCATCCCGGAGTGGCCCTGCTTTCCGAAGAGCGGCAAACGGCTTGAACTTCCGTTCATTTCTCACCAAAATACCGAACCGGTACTCTGGCTGTCAAGCGATTTAAGGATTTCCCACATTCCCGCCCCCGCCCGGGGCCCGTTTTGATGGGGCCATTTCAAACCATATTCCCCCTGCCCCTCGGCCCCCTTTTGTGCTAAGATTCCGCCCAACCTGAAACCATCGACAGGAGCTTCACC
>JACAEW010000336.1 GCA_013388675.1 Syntrophaceae bacterium
CCGGTGATCGGGATCGAGCGGATGTACATCTCCAAGAACATCAAGAACCTGATCTGGACCAACACCATGGGCTACAACAACCCCGAAGTGGACCGTCTCTTTGCCGAGGCCCAGGTGGAACAGAACTTTGAAAACCGGAAGAGGATGTATAACAAAGTGCAGGAAATCCTGGTGGATGAGCTGCCCATCATCTGGTTCCTGGAGGTTGAATATTATTCGTTCCACAACAAGGACTTTGAGGGAGTCCCCCTCGATGTGTGGGGCCCCATGAATCCCTATGACACGATTTACTGGAAGAAGGGAAAATAGAATAAAGGGTTGAACCCAACTTAGGGGCGGTTCGCGAACCGCCCCTACACGAAAACCCATTCATACAAACCTGTTTCGGTGAATGAGGCGCTAAGCGCCTACCCACAACACATCCTTTATTGCCGACAACCCAATCAGAGGTTGGGTCTTGAGCTCCAACTCCCTTGCCGTTTACATCCTGCGCAGGGCCCTGCAGGCGATTCCGGTTGTGGTTGGGATCGTTGTGTTGAACTTTACCCTTCTCCACCTGGCCCCGGGAGACCCGGCGTTGGTTTACGTGGGCGAATCCGGGGGGGCCACCGAGGAGATCCTCAAGGCGGTGCGCAAGGAGTTCGGGCTCGACAAGAGCCTGACAGAGCAGTTGTGGATCTACGGGAAAAAAGTCCTGTCGGGAGATTTGGGTTTTTCTTATTTTCAAGGGAAACCGGTCCTGGAACTCATCCTGGAGAAGATCCCGCAAACGGCCCTTCTGATCCTCACCGCCATGTTTCTAGCCATTTTAGTCGGTGTCCTTACCGGGGTGATCGTGGCCCAGCGTCCGTCTTCCTTCGGGAGCGCCGTGGTCACGATCCTTTCGCTTTTCGGTTTTGCCATGCCCGTCTTCTGGCTGGGAATCATGTTAATCCTGGCTTTCTCCCTATATATTCCCCTGTTTCCCGGCCACGGGATGCTCACCGTGGGGGTCGAAGGGGGAATTCTCCAGACCCTGCAAGACCTACTCCATCATCTGGTTTTGCCCGCCTCAACCCTGGGCATCATCTACGTGGCCCAGTACAGTCGATTGAGCCGGGCCAGCATGCTCGAGGTGATCGGGTCGGATTATGTGCGCACTGCCCGGGCGAAGGGGCTTTCCGAGCAAGTTGTCATATACAAACATGCCCTGCGGAACGCAATCCTTCCCGTACTGACCGTGGCGGGTATTCAAATTGGACATCTCCTGGCCGGAGCGGTACTGGTGGAGACGGTCTTCAGTTGGCCCGGGATGGGGCGTTTGATGTTCGACGGGATCCTGCGCCGAGATTATCCCCTGATCATGGGAATTCTGATCTTTTCATCCGTCATGGTGATCATCGCCAACCTGGTCACGGATATTCTGTACGGGGTTCTCGATCCAAGGATCAGGAGGAAGTAGATTCCCCAAGGTGCTTAGCGCCTCATTCTTACAAATATGTTGTAAAGAATAAAATATCCAGGCCCCAAGGCCGGGGTAGGGGCGGTTCGCGAACCGCCCTAACGGATTCTAGCCACCGACCCTCTTTTCCCTCGCGAAGTCGAGGAAAAGACATAGACTTCATGAAACCGAATATCCTTTTATCGGAAGAAAGAACGGTTCCTGTTTCGAAGTCCCTCAGGTTCTGGCGGAGGTACGGAAGAAACAAGGCTGGGGTCATCGGGCTGGTGATCCTGGCCTTTGTTCTGCTCTCAGCCCTCATTGGCCCTTTCCTATACCCGGTCAACCCTTTTGAAATCCAGGGGAAAAAGTTCCAGTCTCCCGGAGGCCGGTTCGTCCTGGGCACGGACTACCTGGGCAGAGATGTCTTGGCCGGCATTATCCAAGGCTCCCGGACTTCGCTTATGGTGGGCATCACCGCGGCGGCACTGATGATGACCTTCGGGATTATCTTCGGGGCGCTGGCGGGGTATCATGGGAGGTTTGTCGACGAAGCGCTCATGCGCCTGACCGAATTTTTCCAAGTCATCCCGGCTTTCATTTTGGCCATGGTCGTGGTCGCCCTGTTCCAGCCCTCGCTCGGGACGATCATCCTGGCCATCAGCATTTCCACGTGGACGGGAACGGCGCGGATCCTGCGGGCTGAATTCATGTCGCTTCGGGAAAGGGATTTCGTGACTGCCGCCCGGGCCGCGGGGTCGCGGAGCGCTAGAATCATGACCCGGGAAATTCTCCCCAACGCCCTTCCGCCCATGATCGTCAATGCATCCCTGGGAGTGGGAGTGGCAATCCTTTTCGAGGCCGGCCTCAGCTTCCTGGGCCTGGGGGACCCCAACGTGATGAGCTGGGGTTACATGATCGGGTCCTCAAGGGTTTACATTCGGCAGGCCTGGTGGACGGTGACCTTTCCGGGGGTTGCCATCTTTCTCACGGTCCTGAGTCTCAGCCTGGTGGGCGATTGGCTGAATGATTTTCTCAATCCTAAAGCGCGGCTTCAGCGGCAGGGATGAGATCGAATGCAGATTGCGGACCTCGGAATGCGGAATTAACAAATCTTTAACTGGCATTATCTGGTTGATCTTGGACCGGATTTCATTTATGATTCGCACTATAGGCGGGAAAAGAACGGACCCTGGAGGTAGATTCTATGGAAAAATTATATTTGTATCAATGGACCTGGGCGGAGGTCAAAGCCTACCTGAAGAAAGACAGTGTCATCATCGTCCCTTTCGGATCGACGGAGCAGCATGGCCTTCATCTTCCCCTGGGCAATGACGCTTTGGTAGCCATCCGCTTGGCAGAGGATGCGGCCCGGATTACCAAAACGATCGTGGCCCCACCCTGCTGGTATGGTTGGTCCCCCCACCACATGGCCTATCCGGGAACGATCTCCATTACCCCGGAGACTCTCATCAGCGTGCTCTATGAAGTCTTGCGCAGCTTAATCTACCACGGCTTCCAAAGGCTCATCGTCATCAACGGACACCGTACGGCCAATCTTCCCCCGATGCAAATTGCGACTACCCGGATTCGGAACGAAACCGGGGCCTATGTCACGATCGCAGACCCATTCTACATCGGGGACACCGTGTCGAGAAAGATTCGCGAATCGCCCCCGGGGGGAATCGGCCACGCCGAGGAGCTCGAGACTTCCCACATGATGCACATCTTCCCTGACTTGGTGGACATAAAAAAAGCGGTGAAAAACCTCCCCCATAAGAAAAAGTTCCATTTCGCCGACCCCTACATGATTGGCGACCGGGTCTTCACCCCTTCATCCCTCGAAAGCTTCCGAGATGCCACCAAACCCAGCGGCGTCACCGGGGACCCGACTCTTTCCACGGAAGAAAAAGGGAAAATCCTCCATAAGGCCCTGGTTGACAACCTGGTGGAATTGATCAAACTGGCGCGCAAGGAAAAAGTGTCCCTAAAACGCATAACCCCCTGTTTTTAATCCTAGATTTCGGATTGCGGAAGACGGAATTCTTTTTTTAAAAATCCTTGGAACTTCTGGCATTGGAACTCTCGAGTTTTATTTGACAAAAAGGATAATCTAGGGTATTTTGGGACTTTAAAAAAACCAGTGAAGTTGAAGAAACCCAAAAACTTTCCATGGCTGGCCAAAACAATTTCCTGCTCACCATCCGCAACCTTCACACCTATTTTTACACCGACGAGGGGGTGGCCAAGGCCGTCGACGGAGTGGACCTGGAACTAAAGGAAGGGGGGACTCTGGGCGTCGTCGGCGAATCCGGCTGCGGGAAAAGCGTCACCGCTCTATCCATCATGCGCCTCATTCCCGATCCTCCCGGAAAAATCGCCCGCGGCGAAATCTTTTTCGAGGGAACCAATCTGCTCAGCCTCTCCGAGGCGGAGATGCGCAAGATCCGGGGTCGTTCCATTTCCATGATCTTTCAGGAACCCATGACCTCTCTGAACCCGGTTTTCCAGATCGGCGACCAAATCTCGGAGGTCCTGCGGTTGCACGAAGGGATGTCGCGGAAAGAGGCCTGGGACAAATCTATCGAAATGCTCAAACTGGTTGGAATTCCTTCACCGGAACGGCGGGTCCATGAATATCCCCACCAGTTGAGCGGGGGCATGCGCCAGCGGGCCATGATCGCCATGGCCCTCGCTTGCAGCCCCAAGCTGATGATCGCCGACGAGCCCACCACGGCCCTGGATGTGACCATTCAGGCCCAGATCCTGGAGCTGATGAATCGCCTCCAGAGAGACAAGGGAATGTCCGTGATCCTGATCACCCACAACCTGGGAGTGATTGCCGAGACGGCGCAAAAAGTCGCCGTCATGTACGCGGGCCGGATCGTGGAGTATGCCGAAGTAAAACCGATCTTCGGCAACCCGATGCATCCCTACACCCAGGGTCTTTTGAAGTCCATCCCCCGGCTGGATGAAGACCATACTCGCAAGGCACGGCTGGAGGCGATTCCCGGATTGGTTCCCTCGCTCCTGGACCTTCCCCGGGGCTGCAAGTTCTCCAACCGCTGCAAATATGTTTTTGATAAGTGCGGCGAAGAACCGCAGTTGATTGAAGCAGAGCCCGGCCATATGGTGCGGTGCTGGCTGCATGGGGGAAAATAGCATTCAGCAAACAGCTGGCAGCGTTCCGCAATAAAACCCAGAACTTCGATGAATGTTAACGGAAACCTTGTAGAGGTTAAAGACCTAAAAAAATTTTTCCCGGTTCGGGCCCATTTCCTATCCCGCCAGAAGACCTTTGTCCAGGCCGTGGTGGGGGTCAACCTGACCATTCGCCGGGGAGAGACCCTGGGGCTGGTGGGAGAGTCTGGATGCGGGAAATCCACCCTGGGCCGGTTGATTCTTCGTCTGGAGGAGCCCACCGAGGGCCAGATCATTTTCGAGGGCGACAATATTCTCCAGTACGACTCCGAAAGGCTGCGCCAGCTCCGGCGCCAGATGCAGATCATCTTCCAGGACCCCTACTCTTCCCTGAACCCCCGCAAGACTGTAGGCTCCATCATCGAAGAACCGCTTATCATTCACAAGATCGGCACCAAAAAGGAACGGCAGGAAAGGGTCCTCAAGCTGATCGAGGTCGTCGGGCTCCGGCCGGAGCACATCAACCGCTACCCCCATGAGTTCAGCGGTGGGCAGAGGCAGCGCATCGGAATCGCCCGGGCCCTGGCCCTGAATCCGAAGCTGATCATCGCCGACGAGCCGGTATCCGCCCTGGATGTTTCCATCCAGGCCCAGGTGCTCAACCTCTTGGAGGACTTGCAGGACGAGTTCCACTTGACATACCTTTTCATCGCTCATGATCTCCATGTAGTCGAACACATCAGCGACCTGGTTGCCGTGATGCACCTGGGGAGGATTGCCGAACTGGCTATGAGCGACGATCTTTACCGCAACCCCAAGCATCCCTACACTCAAGCGCTGCTTTCGGCCAACCCCATCCCGGACCCAACCCTGGAACGGAAGCGGATCATCCTGCAGGGGGAGGTGCCCAGCCCCATCAACCCTCCTCCGGGGTGTAATTTCCACACCCGCTGCCCCCATAAATTTGAGCCCTGTCCCGTTGAAATCCCCCCTCTCCTGGAGATCGAGCCGAATCACTGGGTGGCCTGCCATCTTCACGGGCCTAAAAAATAGATACTTTTTACCACTGAGAAACAGAGCCTACGGAGACCCCTAAAAAATTTATGAATCAATTTTCTTTCTCTTGTCTTTGCCCAAGATGAAATCTATTTCTGTGTCTTCGGTATTACTTTTTCGCAAAGTCTTGATATTTCGCAAGCCATTCCCCCCACCCAAACCCTCCCCCTCGAGAGGGGGGGGATGGGAGGGGGCAAATTCTTTTGGTTGCGGCTCTGCCGCGCTGTGTCTCTGTGGTGATACGAAAGGAGCTCACTATGCCGGATCGAATTGACATCAACAGCGATATGGGGGAGAGTTTCGGCGCCTACAAGCTGGGCCGGGACGCGGAAGTCATGGAATACATTTCATCGGCCAACATCGCCTGCGGCTGGCATGCGGGGGACCCCATGGTCATGGAGCAGACCGTTCGGATGGCCAAGGAAAGGGGAGTGGGGGTGGGAGCCCACCCCGGGTACCCGGACCTTTTGGGGTTTGGGCGCAGGCGGATGGACCTTTCCATGACCGAAATTGAAAATTACATGCTTTACCAGATGGGCGCGCTTCATGCCTTTGCCAAGACCTACGGCCTTCCCCTCCAGCACGTCAAAGCCCACGGAGCGCTCGGAAATCTTGCTTTCGTAGACCTGGAGGTCTCTAAGGCCATCGCCCGGGCCGTCCTCCGGTTTAGCAAAGAGACGATCTTTGTGGCATTGACCGGAACGGTCATGGTTCAAGCGGCAAAGGAAATCGGGGTCCGCTACGTGGAAGAAGTTTACGCCGACCGCGTTTACAATCCCGACGGCACGCTCCAGTCCCGGAAGATTCCGGGGTCCGTCATTCACGACCCGGAAAAGGCCGCTCAGCAGGCTTTAACCATCCTGAAAGAAGGACACGTCATCGCCCATGACGGCACGAAAGTGAAGGTCAAGCCCGAAACTCTCTGCGTTCATGGAGATACTCCCACGGCGATCTCCATCCTCCAGAAGATCCGGGAGGAGTTCAAAAAGGCATCCATTGCCGTCAAACCCATGGGGCAGTGAGGAATGGAAGCCCCCCCCAGGATAAGGCCCGCCGGAGACCGGGCGGTCTTAATTGAATTCGGAACGGAGATCGATCCGGAGATCAACCTCCGGGTCCAAGAATTCTCCCACCGTGCAAATTCCCGCAGGATTCCCGGAATCGGAGAAATGATCCCTTCTTACTGCTCTGTCCTGGTTTACTACGACCCCGCTCGGCTCTCCTTTGCCGAGACCTCTGCGTGGGTTGGGCGATTCCTGAGCTCAGATCCTTTGCAGGAGCAAACGTCCGCACACCTTAAAAAGGTGCCGGTTCTCTACGGAGGAGAGTATGGCCCGGACTTACCCTTCGTGGCCAAACATAATCAGACCTCCGAGGAAGAAGTGATCCGCCTGCATACGGGAAAAGATTATCTGGTTTATGTTGTCGGTTTTTCCCCCGGGTTCGCCGCCATGGGAATCGTTCCTCCCCAAATCCAGGCTCCCCGGCTAGCCAGCCCGAGGACCAAAGTCCCGGCGGGCTCGGTGGGAATCGGGGGGTTGCAGACCGGGATTTACGCGGTAGAGTCACCGGGAGGATGGCAGTTGATCGGGCGAACCCCTCTCAAACTTTTTGACCTGGATAAAAATCCGCCTTCTTTCTTCCAGGCCGGGGATTACGCCCGTTTTTATCCCATCGACGAGAAGGAATTTATCCGGATAAAAAATTCAGGAGTCAGAATCCAGAAGCCGGAATAAGGAAGTAGGGGTCATTCTGAATCCTGAATTCTGGGTTCTCTTTTTTCATCATGATTGAGGTCATAAAGCCCGGCCTTTTTACTACGGTCCAGGACCTGGGGCGGTGGGGATATCAAAGATACGGTGTGGGAATCGCCGGGGCGCTGTACCCCTTTGCTCTATCGGCAGCGAATCTTCTGGTGGGAAATGAGGAGAACGCTGCCGGCCTGGAGATTACCGTTCAGGGGCCTGCCTTGAAATTTCATCGAGAAACAGCCTTGGCGATCGCCGGGGCTGACTTGGACCCCAGGCTTGACGGTCAATCCATTCCCAACTGGGCATGCGTACTGGCTCCCTCCGGTTCCACCCTCAGTTTTGGGTCCAGGAAGAAAGGCGTTCGGGCCTACCTGGCGGTTTCCGGCGGAATCGATGTCCCCCTCGTCATGGAATCCCGATCCACCTATCTTCTTGGAAAATTTGGGGGGATGGAAGGAAGGGCGCTGAAGGCGAAGGACCTGCTTCCCGTGGGTGATCCCCCCAGCCATTTTCAAAATAGAGTCGGCATATTCTTTCCGGAGGAGTTCCTTCCGCCCTACAGGAGGAACCCAACATTGCGGGTAGTCCTGGGGCCTTTCGATGATTTTTTTTCCAAGGAGGGAATCGAGTCTTTCCTTTCAACTCCCTATTCGATCACGGCCCAATCCGACAGGATGGGCTATCGTCTTCAAGGCACCCAGATAACCCGCCAGAAGAAAGAGGAGTTGATTACCTGCGGTTTAGCCCTGGGCACCATTCAGGTCCCGCCCAACGGCCAGCCTATTCTTCTCCTTGTGGACCGGCAAACCATCGGTGGCTACCCGGTCATCGCCACCATGATCCACGCGGACCTTCCCCTCGTCGCCCAAAGCACTCCCGGGGACGAATTGCGGTTCTCGGCCGTCTCCCCCGATGAAGGGCGGGAGGCTTATATTCAGCTCTGGGGAAATTTGGATAAATTCAAGCATTCAGCCCTCAGCGGTCAGCCGTCAGCCTAAAGCCCGAAAACCCGAATTTCGCTCTCGCATTATACGGCCTATCTCCGTTTCCTTTTTTGCCATATAATGTTTTTTACTGACCGCGGAAAGAGGAGCGCTGCTTTTTAAGGAGGTTGCATGAAGAGGTACTTTGCTCTATCGGCCATCGGCAAAGACCGGCCCGGGATCGTGGCCGATGTGTCCGGATTGATCTATGAATGCGGCGGAAACCTGGAGGATTCCCGCATGACCCGGCTGGGGGAACAGTTTGCTCTGCTTATTCTTTTTTCCGGCAGCGGCGAAGAATTCCAATACCGGCTTTCCACGGGATGCAAACGGCTGGAGTGGGAGAAGCGTCTATCGATCTTTCTCACCCCCCTTGAAGCCTTCGAGGGAAAGCCGGGGGAAAAGGGACGCATCGACCTGTACGAACTGTCTACCAGCGGAATGGACCGCATGGGAATCGTTTACCGGGTTTCCCGGCTCCTGGCCGATCACGGGATCAACATCGCCGACCTGGAGACCAAGGCGACCCCTTCCCCGGAAAGCGGGACCCCCATCTTCACGATGAACATCCGTCTCGAGGTGCCCGCAGAGCTTTCCGGCAAGGACCTCCTGGAAAAACTCAACCGCCTGGGAGAAGAACTGGCCATTGATATCAGCCTGAAAAAATTGTGAGTCGTAAGGGGTGGCGGCGAGGCCTTTCCTTTTCCCTTTAACCACTAACCCCTCTCACCCCTTACCCGCTTTTTCCTATGAAACCAATCATCGCTATTGTTGGCCGGCCCAACGTGGGCAAATCGACCCTCTTCAATCGTCTGGTGGGACGGCGCAAAGCCATCGTGGAGGATGAACCCGGAGTCACCCGGGACCGAAATTACGCGGAGGCTTCTTATGAAGACCACCCTTTTATATTGATTGACACCGGAGGTTTTGAGCCGACCGCCAGAGACCGCATTCAACAACAGATCAAGGAACAGGTGGAAGTGGCCATTCAGGAAGCCGATCTGATCCTTTTTCTCATGGATGGGAAAGAGGGGTTAAACCCTACCGACGAGGAAATCGCCGGCTACCTGCGGAAAGTCACCAAACCCACCTTTTACGTGGTGAACAAGATCGACGGCGAAAAAAGAGAGGAGGCGGTGCCGGATTTCTACCGCCTGGGGGTTTCCCCCCTTTATTCCGTCTCCGCCGAACACGGGCGCGGGGTCGGGGAGCTGATGGACGAGGTGATCAAGGTCCTCCCTCCTTGCGAAACAAAGCCGGAGAGGATTGAAGATGAAATCCGGGTGGCGATCGTGGGCCGCCCCAATGTGGGCAAATCCTCGCTCCTCAATAAACTCATCGGTCGCGCCCGGGCTATCGTGGACCCCACTCCCGGAACCACCCGGGATACGCTCGACACCCCCCTGCTCCGGGAGGGTCGGAGGTATTTATTTATCGATACGGCGGGAATTCGGCGGAAGAGCAAGGTCACCGACCGGGTGGAAAAATATTCGGCCATCAAGGCCTTGAAAAGCCTGGAGCGCTGCGATGTGGCCCTGGTCCTGGTCGACGGCTTTGAGGGCCTGACCGAGCAGGATGCGCGGATTGCCGAATTTGCCGAAGAGAGCGGGCGGGCCATTATCCTGGCGGTCAACAAGTGGGACCTGGTGCAGAAAGACACCCATACGATGGAGGAATACAAGCAGAGAATCCGGCGGGAAATGAAAACTTTGGATTATGTGCCCATCCTTTTTATATCCGCCCTGACCGGCCAGCGGGCGAGCCGGGTCTTTGAAGCCATTGATGAAGTGAGCGCCGAATACCGAAAAAGGATTCCCACGGGGGAACTGAACGCCTGGCTGCGAGAATCGGTGGAAGGTTATCCCCCTCCTGCATTCCGAAACCGTCAGGTGAAACTACTCTACATTTCCCAGGTCTCGACGGCCCACCCGGCGTTCGTCCTTTTCGTGAACGAACCGATGGGCCTGGGGGAATCCTACCAGCGCTACCTCCTCCGCCGTCTCCGCGAGAAGTACGGCTTCGTCGGCACCCCGCTGCGGCTCTTTCTACGGAAGAGGAAAAAAGAGAAGGGCTAAAAACTAAAGTATCTGTTTAGGCATCTCAATTGCGAGTTCAAAATGCGTCAGGAAACCCAGAAAATCCCCCTTGCTCCCCCTTTTTCAAAGGGGGAATTTCCCTTTTATTCATCGGAACCAATCAAAAAAACTCTCCTCCCTTTGAAAAAGGGAGGACGGGAGGGATTTCAGGGAAAGCCTTTTCAAATGGCTAAGCAATTACAATTAAAGAATTTTTCTCTCCAGAGACCGCAGAGAACAAAGCGCGGCGGAGCGGCAACCCAAGAAATTGAAAATGCATGGGGTATCGATCCCGCATGGGTTACTCACCAGGCGGGGGGCTCGCCCGGGGGAACCGGGATTTGGGCCACATTCAAAACCATGGATACGGCTCCGTAGAACCCGTTGACGGCGATGAGGTCGATCACCCCCCGCTCGCCGAGCGTTTCCACGGCCCGCTCAAAAAGGGCATCGTCCACAAAATGCTCCCGGTGCAGGGTCGTGCAAAAATCATAGATCACCTCTTCGTCCGGCCTCATATTCGTGGGTCGCCGGTTCTGCGCTAAATCGTCGGCGATGGATTCGGCCAGTCCGCCCTTGATCGCCAGAGGCCGATGGGCGTACCATTCAAACTCCGAGCCCCAATGGCGGGCCGTGATCAGGATGGCCAATTCATTCAGCCGCGGCGGCAAGGATGATTTAAATCGCACATATTCGCCCAGCCTCTGCCACCGGTCGGCCAATTCTGGACTGCGCAGCAGCACATGAAAGGGACCCCGCACCCCTCCCCGCGAGGCGTTGATTTGTTCATACACCCGTTTCTGCGCCTCGTTCATCTGGTCCCGCTGAATCTCCGGAAAGCGGGGCTTTTTCCCTTGAGCACCGGCATGGATGACCGTCCCCAGGAAGGGAATTCCCATCAGGAAAGCAGCCAAAAGACCATCCATCTGATTTCTCCCCCTGTTCGATTTTCCCGGCCGTATCCAATTTACTGTATGCGTTTATAGACGGTCGGATTGGGTATGCCAAGTGCCTATGCCTATACCCCTTCTCTCGCTTCTGCCCTTGCTTCAAGGAAGCTGGCCCAACTTTTCTCCTATACGGTACTCCTTGACCAAGGCCATTACCTGGTTCCAAGTTTCATCCTCGATCTCCACTCCGGTTTTGCTCCTTTCCCTGCGGCTCTTGGCCTCCTTTTCCCCCGGGAATAAGACCTGATCGAAACCGTCGGCCGGCGGGGTTTCCTTCGCATAGTTGGCCATCATGGAAACCTCGGACTTGACCGCCGCCAGGGGGCCGAAACGTTCGATATCCAGGGCCAGAAACAGCGACGAATTGCTCATCTGTTTATCGCCGGGCCTGGGAGGAAACCCGTCCCGGGAAAGGAGGGAGCCAAAAAGTTCGGTCATGAAGGCCAGACAATACCCCTTGTGGCCAACCGACCCGCCCACCGGCAGGATGGCGCCGCCGTCGTAAAAATCATTGGGATTATTGCTGGGACGGCCCTCCTTGTCCAGAATCCAGCCGTCCGGAAGTTTATGCCCCCGGGCCTTGTAGACCCGGATCTTGCCCTCGGCCGCGGCGCTGGTGGCGAAGTCCGAGACAACCATTCCTTCGTTTTCTCCGGGGAAAGCCATGGCTATGGGATTGGTCCCCAGCCTTCGCTTGGAACCCCCGAAGGGGGCGCATAGAAGAGCCTGCCCGCCGGTGGCGGTGAACAGGATCGCCGCGCAGCCCGCTTTCGCCGCCAATTCCACCCACGCTCCCAGCCGGCCCAGGTGACGCAGCCGCCGCATGGCGACACAACCCAAGCCCTGCTTTTTGGCTTTATCAATGACCAGCTCCGCGGAAAACTTGGCGACCACCTGCCCGAAACCGTAGTGGCCGTCCACCTGGGCGATCACCGGGGTCTCCCTGACGATCTCCGGCTTGGCCGCCGGGAGAATGACCCCTTCTTTGATCTGGCGGATGTACTGAATGATGCGAATGAACCCGTGCGAATCATGCCCCGCCAGGTTGTTCCCGGCCAGATGTTCAGCCACGATCCGCCCATGATCCTCCGGCGCGCCCGCGGCGCAGAGGAGTTGAAAACATATTTTTTCCAGTTGCTCGCCCTTGAGCTTAGGCATCGGAATTCCTCCTCAGTTTTTGCGATACGATCCAATGATGAAATATAACCTCAAATGCCGGTTGGGGCAAATGGAAAAGTATTTTTATAAATCCGCCTCACCGCGGCCGCTGGCGGGTAAAAAAAAGGCCGCTCAATAGAGCGGCCCTTTAAGTCTAATGCTAACCGGGATGAAACAGCTATTTCTTTCTGCTCCGGGCGGCCAGGGACAGCCCAGCTAAGCCAAAACCCAGGAGAAGGAGCGATATAGGTTCGGGAACCTGCTGGCTTGTTGCGGTAAATCTTCCATAAATATCCGCTTTATTTGCCTGATTTTCTTCGGTGATAAACTGGTTAACGATATTTCCGTTGCTGAAGAAAGCCAATTCAAGCGTGTACGTGACTCCGCCAACATCAAAAACGCCACCCAATGGAGCGCTGATCGTCACGACATCCGGGCAAATTGTGCTCCCGGAAGGTGAACAAGGTGCCGAGTTAGGGGTTTCATTGTGAGTAAACCCATAAAGAAATGACTGGTTAACCGGGGTTCCGTCTATTGTCATCGCCAAAGCCAAATTGAGTTGAATGGACTGCAAAAGAGTTTCCGTAATTGGGAAGTTGTTATGATAAAAATCCGCAAGATCTTGCCACGGGCTCGGGCTGGGGGGGACAACGTAGGGAACAACAGGGGGTACCTGACTCGTAAATACATAGCTACTTTGGCCTCCCCCATTTACCGGCGTTCCCCATGATGCCGTGCTCGTCGGACTGCCGTTAACAATCGTCACCGATGGAACCGCATTCTGCCAGGACCCGACGACGGAGTTAATCGATACATTCGCCGCTAATGGGCTATTCGTGAAGCCAACAATAAGCCCCAACACCATCAACACCATGATAAAATGCCTTGACATATATTTTTCCCCCTTTCATCTTTTCCTTTTTGAAAATTAATTGCAGCAAATCCAGTGCCAAGAGATCAATTGATAAAATGATAATATAATTAAATACTTAGAGTTTAAGGCATTAAACCCCTTAGTTGAGAAACGTAAAAATTTCTTACACATTATCTATTCCATGAAGGGTCATTATAGGCTAACCTTCCGTTTTTAATAAAAAATCGTTGAGATTGAGATTTCGTAAGAGTTCTTTGCAGAAGGTTCATCTTCCTTTTTTTCCGGATTCTTGCTGTTAATGCACTCCCTCTAAATCCATTGAAAAAATCAATTGACTCCCCAATGGAGAAAACAATAAATAAAAACAAATTCTTGCAAGCTTCGAAAGGGTGAAGGATTTTTAATGAAAGGTAAGAATCCCCAGTCTCGCGACAAGTAAACTTTCGCCTCCCCTGGCGGTAGGAGATGAATGGCAAGGGGAAAGGGCTTTCTTCACAAAGCTGGCTGAAGGACTACAATTTCGGTGTATTGAGGGAGGCTTTCTTTCTTGATCTCCACCTCGCTGTCCTTTATTTTTTTGACCCCAGCCTTTCCAGAGGTAAAATCTTCAACTACGGCCAGCGGAAATCCGCAGCGAGGTGTCTTGTAATGCATGGGGATGACGATTTTGGGGCTTAATTTTTGGGCCGTCTGGGTGGCTTGAGCCGGGTTGATGGTGTATACTCCGCCGACCGGCATCAGGAGAAGGTCCACCGGGCCGATTTGTTTGGCTTCCGGGTCGGAAGGAACGTGACCGAGGTCGCCCAGATGGCAAATTTTTACTCCATCTACACAAAAACAAAAAATCGTATTCTGGCCCCGCTCGGAGCCTTTCCGTCCGTCATGGTAGGCGGCGAATCCCTTAAATTCCAGGTTTTTCACTTTGTGAGAGCCCGTCCCTTTTATTACCTGGGGTTTTCCCTTGAGGCCCTGGACAAAATTATGATCGGCATGATCGTGGCTTACCAGAACGATATCCGCCTGATCCGGGATGGGTCCGTAGGCGATGGCTCCGCCGAAGGCTCCGGGTTCGTAGGGATCGGTCATGATTTTGGCCCCCAGGTCAGAAGTAATCAGGAAAGCGGCATGGCCGTACCATTTCACCTTCATTGGGCTCCTCCTTACTAAGCCAGGGAGGCTTTCTTCTTTTCCTTCTCTTCCTCTTCTGCTTTCGTCTTGCAGTCGATGCACAGCGTGGTTACGGGGCGGGCCTTGAGGCGTTCTTCGGAAATGTCTTCCCCGCAGTCTTCGCAGGTGCCGAAGGTGCCGTCGTCGATTCTGGCTAAAGCTTCCTTGATCTTGACGATGAGCTTTCGTTCCCGGTCGCGGATGCGGAGGAGAAAATTGCGGTCGGTCTCCAGGTTGGCGCGGTCGGTGGGGTCGGCAAAGGAATCCCTTGTATTGGTCATCCCAGTGACCGTTTTTTCTGCTTCTTCCAGGAGGGTTTTCAGACGCTCGTTCAATAGCTCCCGAAAGTATTCGAGCCTGTCCTTCTCCATCTACTCATCCTTAAGCTATCACCCTGATAACTTGCTATTTTAGCATATTTTTCCAAATATCAAGCATTTTCTTTGCCTTACGAAAATGCCCTTCTTTTTCGGCTTTGGCCTTCGCCCCTTTCCCCTGTTTCCATAGGCGCTTGGCGCCTCATTCTTACAAACATGTTGGTAAGAATAAAATATCCCAGTCCCATGGCCGGTGTGGGGTCGGTTCGCGAACCGCCCCCACGGATGCTGCCCTGCAGGGGCCATTTTCCCCTTGCGAAGTCGCGGAAAAAGCCCAGATCGTTGCCCGTTTAAATTTGCCCATTCATTTTATTTCGTCTTTCGAATGTACGTTCCGCTCTTGCCCCCGGATTTCCTCAGAAGCATGATCTCCGCCACCTTCATCCCCCGGTCCACTGCTTTGCACATGTCGTAAATAGTAAGGGCCGCCGCCGCCGTGGCCACGAGGGCTTCCATCTCCACGCCGGTTTTTCCGGTGGACTTCACTGTTGTTTGAATATTTACCTCGGACCTCTCTGCATCCGGTCGAAAATCGATTTCCACGGTGTCGAGGCTCAAAGGATGACAAAGCGGGATGATCTCACCGGTCCGCTTAGCGGCCATGATTCCAGCCAGCCGGGCTGCACCCAGGACGTCCCCTTTTTCAATTTTTTTATCGATGATCCTTCTCAGCGTTTCGGCCTTCATGACGACCTTGCCGGAGACCACCGCAATTCGCCGGGTCGGCGCCTTAGCCCCCACGTCCACCATCCTCGCCCGTCCTTCCTCGTCAAAATGGGTCAGCTTGCCCATTTGCACCCCCTAAAGATCATATTCCCCTCTTTTTCTCCCTTGCCTTGCCCGGTGGCTTTTTGCTATAAGTATAGGGAATTTTTTCCGCCTCTTCAACGGTTGTATCCTTTTTCCCAACAATTTAAGAGGGGACCCGGATGCTGGCCAAAGTCCTGAGCGGGGCGATTTTAGGGATCGACGCCTACGTAGTCGAAGTGGAAGTCGATATCGCCCAGGGTCTTCCCGTTTTCGCCACCGTGGGACTTCCCGATGGGGCGGTTAAAGAATCCAAAGAGCGGGTCAAGTCGGCCATTAAGAATTCCGGTTACGATTTTCCCCCGAAGCGGATCACCGTGAATCTCGCCCCCGCCGACGTCAAGAAAGAAGGGGCCGGTTTCGACCTGCCGATGGCCGTCGGCATTCTCTCCGCCCTTGAAGTTGTCGCCCCTCCCCTGCTCGATGAATATCTCCTCCTGGGAGAACTCTCCCTCGACGGCCGGGTGAAGCCCATCCGCGGCGCCCTCTCCCTGGCCATGTCGGCCAAGGAGAAGGGTAAAAGGGGCGTCATCCTCCCCAAGGAAAACGCCGAAGAGGCGGCGGTGGTCCGGGGAATTGAAGTCCTGGGCATAGAAGTTCTCTCCGAGGCCGTAGATTTTCTGAACGGGCTGAAGTCGATCCCGCCAACGACCGTTGACCTTCAGGAAATCTTCCGCCGGGAAAAAAACTACGCCGATGATTTCAACGAAGTGAAAGGCCAGGAGCACGTGAAGCGGGCCCTGGAGATCGCCGCCGCAGGGGGACATAATCTCATCATGATCGGTCCTCCCGGTGCCGGGAAGACCATGTTGGCCAAGCGGATCCCCACGATTCTTCCGGACCTTTCTTTCGAGGAGTCCATCGAGATCACCCGCATCTACAGCGTCATGGGCCTCCTGCCGCCGCACAGTTCATTGATCGCCGTACGCCCCTTCCGCTCTCCCCATCACACGATTTCCGATGCCGGCCTTATCGGAGGGGGTCAAATCCCAAAACCCGGCGAAGTCAGCCTTTCCCACAACGGGGTCCTCTTCCTCGATGAATTACCCGAGTTCAAAAAGAACGTGCTGGAAGTGATGCGCCAACCCCTGGAGGAAGGGAAAGTTACCATCTCCCGGGCTCTGTCCTCGCTCACCTTTCCCTCCTCTTTCATGCTCATCGCGGCGATGAATCCGTGTCCCTGCGGTTTCTACACCGATCCCAACCGGGAATGTACTTGCACCATGCCGCAAATCCTCCGCTACCGGGCGAAAATCTCCGGTCCTTTGATGGACCGGATCGACATCCACGTGGAAGTACCGGCGGTGAAATACCGGGACCTGACGGGCGAGGTTTCGGGAGAGGATTCGGAAAAGATCAAAACCCGGGTGAACAAGGCCCGGGCAGTGCAGCGGGAACGGTTTGCCGGGAAGAAAATCTACTCCAACGCCCAGATGACCTCCCGGCACCTGAAAAAATACTGCCAGATCGGGGAAAATTCCAAGACCCTGCTCGAACAGGCCATCGACAAACTCGGACTTTCCGCCCGCGCCTATACGCGCATCCTCAAAATTGCCCGGACCATTGCCGATCTGGAAGGCGTAGAAGCCATCTCCGCCCATCATATATCGGAAGCCATTCAGTACCGCAGCCTGGACCGGACGCTTTTATGACCGGAAGGCGGCAGGGGGAAACCGGACCGGATAAGGGGATTCAATATCTTGCCTATGGGCATTTTCATTCGGGTATTCTATGTTTTTCGGCTTTCCATGGGAGAATCAGAGCGGGGCTTAAGAGGTTAAGCCCCAGCGGCCTAATAGAGGGGAACCACCCCAATAGCCAAGAAAGAGGAGGTGCGAAAATGAGGGGAAAGTCATTTTTCATCGGAGTTTCCATATGCGTGATCGGGCTATTTTTTTCGCTGATCCCACCGGACGCCGAGGCCCAGAAACAAGCGCCCCTGCGTTTTGGAAGCTCCCGGGCCGGGAGCGCGGGGTACGTCACCTTGTTCGGGGTGGCGAAGATTATCAATGACCGGGCCAAGGATATCTACATCGAAGCCGTGCCCACCGCCGGGTCCATCGCTTCGCAAAGGATGATGGGGAAGGGAGAATTGGAAGGGTGTTACAGCGGCACTTGGAACCTCATCGACTTATACCAAAATCGCGGCCCCTACGAGAAATCCCCCTATCCGGCGGGCGGCGTAAAGCCTTACCAGACCTGGTACTGCTACCTCGTGAAACTTTTTGCGATTACCCGGGCGGACCGCACCGACATCAAGCATTGGAGCGACCTCGCCGGGAAAAAGGTGATGGTTCCCATTCCGGGATCGGCGGTCTTTGAAATCCCCAAGGCCGCCCTCGTTTCGGTCGGCCTGTGGGATAAGATCAAAGTCGTGGATATCGCCTACACGGCGGTCCCGGACGCCCTAAAAATGGGCACCATAGATGCCGCCTTCGGATACGTCAACGGGGACATCCTGATTCCCTGGATGGCGGAGACGGATTCCCGGGTAAAAATCAAAGTCGTCATGCAAAGCCCGAAGGAGGCGGAACTGATTAGAACCAAGGCCGGCGTGGCCACGGGCACGCTCAAAACCAAGAAGGCCTTTTCCCAGGATGTGGGGGCGGCGGAAATCAACACCATCAACGACATCTACGGCTTCCATATCGGAAAGAACCTCTCCACGGACAAAGCCTATGAAATGTTCAAGATCCTTATCGAAAATGCCGGGGAGGTGGCCAAGGTCCACGCCATGCTCCAGGAGTACGCCGAGAATCCCCTGGGCCTGAACGTGAATGCCATCGACAGCATTGCCGGGGTTCCGGTCCATCCAGGAGTGGCCAAATATTTGAAGGAAAAAGGAGTCTGGAAACAGTCGTGGAAAATCGGGCCGGAATGAAGCCATTTCCTTCCCCCTCCCCTCTCCCGTCCAGGGAGAAAGGAGGAGGGGGGAGCTTGGTTCTCACGGTCGAAGGGTTCCCCAGGGGGAACTTAAGGAGCAGGATATGAGCAAGGCCCAAGGTAAAATGGAGGGCCGTCCGAAGCATCCCTTATTATCCCGCGGTTTCTGGCACTCGGTATGTTGCCTGGCCTACGTCTTGGGGATCTTCGCCTTCGCCGTCTTTATGTTCGAAACCCTCGTGGAATTCATCTTGATCTATCTTTCCTTTACCCTGATTCTCCTGACCGTAAAACCCGATGGCCCTTTGGAGCAAAAGCTGGGCCGCAGATATTACTGGGTCTTCTCGGTGCCGGTTATTGTTCTGGCGGTTGCGGCGGCCGTCTATTTTCGAACCGAATACCACGCATTGCTCTACGAGAGAATGGGCGACTACTCGGCGGCGGACCATTTTTTCGGCCTCGTTCTCATGGTTCTCACCATCTTTTTCACCGGGATCATGTACGGCCGGATCCTTCCGATCATCACCCTCATCGCCCTGGTTTACGCTTATTTCGGCTGGGTTTTCCCCGGCTTTCTATTTCACAAAGGGCTATCCATCGGCAGGATCATCGTTATTTCCGCCACCGAGTTTAACGCCGGCGACGGCGTTTTGGGCACCCTGCCCCAGGTCGGGATTACCTGGATCGCCATTTTCACCATCTTCGCCGGGATTGCCGCCGGGTTCGGGTCTCTTGACTACATCATAAAAATCTCTTACCAGGTCTTTCGGAAGTTTAAATATGGAATTCCCCAGATTGCGGTCATCTCCAGCTTGATATTCGGCATGTTTTCCGGGAGCGGCGCGGCGAATGTGGCGGGCACGGGGTCGTTTACCATTCCACTGATGAAGAGATATGGGGTTCCTCCTAAAATTGCCGGGGCCATCGAGTCCGTGGCCTCCTCCGGAGGACAGGTCATGCCCCCGGTCATGGGCGCGGCCGCCTTTGTCATGGCCAGCTACCTCGGGAAGTACTACTGGGAAATCGCTATTATCGGTTTTATTCCGGCCATTATTTTTTACGCTTGCGTGGCTCTGGCCGTGTACCTCTATTCCCTCCAGTTTCTTGGAGGAGGGACCACCGTGTCGCAGGAAGTCCCCCCCCTTCAGGTTGAAAAGGCTCGATTCTCCGAAGGGTTACCCCTCATTTCGGCGATCGGGGTTCTCATATTGTTGATGGGCGTCTTCTGGCTGGATGTCATGCTGGCCGGGTTTTTCATGATCGCGGCGTACCTGGCGGTTTGGGTGATCTGCCAGACGGTCAGTTTGGAAAAGAAACGGGACCCGGGCGAAGGATTCGGCCGAAATTTTTTAAAAGGGGCGGTTTCGGGGGCGGAGACTACGGCGTCCATTACCCTGATGCTGGCTTGCATCGGGATCATCGTAGCCGTGCTGGTGCAGACAGGCCTCGCCCAGAAACTATCTTTTGCCATCGTCGAAATCGCGGGGGGCAACCGGGAGGTCTTGATCCTGCTGGTGGGGGGGTTATGCATCGTCTTCGGGATGGTGGCCACCACAGTAGCGTCCTACATTCTTACGGTTACCCTGGCAGCCCCGGTTTTATTGGACATGGGGATTCCCCTCCTGGTGACGCACTTTGCCGTTTTTTATTTTGCCATGATAGGGTTAATTACCCCTCCGGTAGCCCCTTGCTGCGCTGTGGCCTCGGGGATCGCCCGGGCCGGCTTCCTGGACATCTGTTGGTACGCCATGAAGATCGGAATCGTCCTGGTCCTTCTTCCTTTCGTGTTTTTTTACCATCCGGATATAATCCTCTTGAGCTCAAAAACCATAAAAGAATTTTTTGTCGTAGGCCTCGGAATGTTCGCCATGATCCTGGGCCTCAATTTGCATTATTCGGGGATTGGGGGGGTTTTAAGAAGGAGCGTTTACTTTGCCGCGGGAGTAATGGCTGTCTTCATCCGGCCCACCGGGGGATACCTGGGGATGGTTCTCTGCGGGTTCTTCTTGGTATGGGAGTTATACCGGCTTCGCGGCAAAGGCCCTTCTTGATTCCTCGAGCAGAAAAGGGAGACTTCGAAAAGGAGAATGTTTGGGCTGATATGAGGAGATGGGAGACTCAGGGTTGAAGAAGATTGCGGCAGGAGGATTGGGCCCATCATGGAAATCCTGGAGAAGCTAAAAGTCCTGGACCTTTCGCAAATCATGGCCGGCCCCTTGAGCTCCATGATCCTGGGAGATTTGGGGGCCGAGGTCATCAAAATCGAGCCCCCGGAGGGGGATGCAGCCCGGGTCATGGGAGAGACTTTTATCCAGGGCCAATCGGACTATCTTCTCAGCCTCAACCGGAATAAACGAAGCATGGTCATCGACCTGAAGAAGGAACCGGGAAAGGAAATCTTTTACCGATTAGCCCGCCAGGCAGATGTCTTGCTGGAGAATTTTCGTCCGGGGACGGTGGAAAAGCTGGGGGTGGATTACCCAACCATCTCGCGACTGAATCCCGGAATCATCTACTGTTCGGTCTCCGGTTTCGGCCAGCAAGGGCCTTACCGGGACCGCCCGGCCATGGACCCCATCATCCAGGCTATGGGCGGGCTCATGGGAATTACCGGCGATCCCCGGACCGGCCCGGCAAAGGTGGGATCGCCCATTTCCGATTTCATCGCTCCTCTTTTAGCCACAATCGGCATCCTGGGCGCCCTGTACCTCCGCCAAAAAACAGGGGAAGGGCAAAAGGTGGAAATTTCCATGCTCGACGGGATCATCTTTTCCCTGATCCCCAGGCCGGCGTACTATTTCGTCAAAAACAAATCGCTCCCCCTCACGGGAAACCGGCATTTTCAAATCGCCCCTTGCAATGCCTACCCAACGAAAGATGGCCAGTATGTCATGGTGATCGTCCACACCCAGAAGCACTGGGTTAACTTCTGCGAGGCCCTGGGCCGGATGGATTTACCGGGGGATTGCAGATTCCTCACCAACGCGGGCCGGTTGCAGAATTCTGCCGAACTCGACGGGGTGCTGGCCGAACTGTTTCAGCAGAGAAACCAATGGGAGTGGGTTGATTATCTGGCCGGTAAGGGGGTTATGATCGGTCCGGTCTACCGAATGGATCAATTGTTTCAGGACCCTCAGGTGGTCCACGATCAAATGGTTGTCGAAATCGATCACCCCCTGGCTGGCAAAATCAAGTCGATCCGGACTCCCATCGGCTTTTCCGCCTCCCCCTTAAAAATCAAGCGTCCCCCTCCCATGCTGGGTCAACACACGGAGGAAATCCTTTTTGAATTGGGGTACACCGATGAAGAAATTGAACATTACAAGAACAGCGGTGCCGTGAAAGGAGCCAATGGGATGAAATAAGGGGCGACTTGACCCCATGCCGGGCCCTTCACGCCAAAACGACGTCCAGGGAGGCATGGGGCAGCGAATTTCTTATGGAAACAGCCTCAGATATTTCGGGGAGGAGGTGAGAAGAAACGAAAGGGATATTAATGATTGAGCAGCAGTAGGAAATCTCAAAAAGGAGGGGAAAAAATGGAAAAAAGAATCTTCATGTTGTTGGGGGTGTTGGTTTTTATCGGCGCAATGATCGCCGTCGTCCCGGCTCCTTGGGGGGCGGAGGTGAAGGCTATCACCTGGACGGGGCAGAGCTGCCTCCCGCCGGGAATGCCGGTTTCGATGGGGCTGAAGGACTTTTCCGAGAGGGTTAAGAAAGCCAGCGGCGGGCGCTTTATTCTGGATGTCAAACCGGCCGGCTCGATTTGCCCGGCCACCAAGGAATGGGTTGCGATCAACAAGGGGGTCCTGGACTTCGGCGGCACCTCCGGCGGCTACATGGTGCCGGAAGTTCCTTTCGGCAGCATTATCACCCAGCGGGTAGGCGCCAAATTGCCCCCCCTGGGACACATGATGTGGTATGAGATCGAAGGCCGAGAAATGGTGAACAGGTGGTTTAAACAGATGGGCTATAAATTCATAAACGTCGGGTGCTTTCATGGCTTGCCCGAAGGGTGGATCCATACGAAAAGACCCTTGAAAGGGCCCGGGGACCTCAAGGGGCTCAAGATGCGGGCCGCCGGCGACGGCGGCATTGTCCTGTCCCGGCTGGGCGTGGGCACGGTGTTTATGCCCCTGGGAGAGATTTTTGAAAACATGAAACGAGGCATCATCGACGCCTTCGAATGCAGCTGCCCCGCCTTTGACTACCAGATGGCTCTTTATGAAGCGAGCAAGTACTACTACCTGAGCCCCACCCGGGCGCCCTGGGAGGTGTACGATATCCTGGTTAACAGGGACAAGTGGGAGACCCTGCCCGAGGACCTCAAGGCCATTTTCCTGAACTCTCTAATGGGAGCGACCGTTGCCTACCACCACCGCCTAGTGGCGGACAATCAGAAAGCGATTCAGGGCTTCAAGGACAAGGGAGTAGTGGTTGAAATCCTTCCCAGCTCCATCGACGATGCTTTCATCGCCGAGGCCACGAAATATCTGGAAGAGCTGGCGGCCAAGCATGCATCCTTTAAAGAATTGTTGACCTCCGAGCTGAAGTTCGAAGAGATGTGGAAGAACCTGTACGGACTTCCCTCGCCCGGGAAATAAGTTCCAGGAAGGAGATTGGGGGGGAGGACGCCGTAATTCTCCCCCCCAGCTTCTCTTTATTGAGAGGTGCGAAAAAGCGAATTGGATAAATTGCCGTCTGCAGCGCCCTGCGAGGAAGCTCATTTCATTTCTGGGCCAAATTATCGAAGGATCCAGTTTAGGGTGTCCCGGCGACAGTATCGAAACGAGTCTCAAATGCATCCGCAGGCCGGCAAGGAAACCCTGTGCAGGGAAAATAATCGCTCGGAGGGAAGAGGAGGATGACTCAATATTTTGGGAATGCACATCTTGCAGAACAGGCGGAGAGATTCACCGTTGGAAGGGGACACAGTGGGATAATTCAATGGAAACGGTTCATTGATCCCATATTGAATTGTTAAAGGGCGTGCCCCTTCCCGTCCCCCTTCTCCGCCTGATTCATCCCCGCAGGCGCCAACCTGACCCTTCGCTGCGTTCCAGATTGAACCCCATAGCTCGCACGGCTTCCAAATCTCCGGGGAGCCCGCGCCTGGCCAGGTTTTCGGCGATGAAGCGCTTGGTTTCCGGAGGTTTGTTCTGGGCCAGGTCTGATTTGGCGGTCATTCTTGCCGGTTTGATTTCCACGACGCAGCACGCCTTATTATCCGGCGAGTCCAGCGTCACGGAGGGAAAGGCCCGGTTTCCTTCATGCTTTGCCAACAGGGCATTCAACACGGCTGTCTTCAACTCCCCGTCGGGAACGATCCTAGCCCTTCCCCTGATGATGACCGAGTGGTAGAGCTGGTGGGTTCGGCACGGGTTCCTTTCCGCATTGAAGGCTACCTCCAGGTAGGCAAGGGGAATACTCACCTCGAAACAGACCCGGGGGTCCCGGGTCAGGTTGTCAAGCTTTTCCCCCTGGGGCGCGCAGTGGAAGTACACGCACCCCTGGTGAAAGACGAAGTTGAGGGGAGTGATGTACGGGTATCCTTCCGTGTCCACCGTGGCCATTCGCCCGATGTTCGTGGACGAGAGAATCCGGTTCATCTCCTTCGGGTCCGTAACCTCGCAATGTTTTCGTCTCATGGTTGGATTTGGGCTCGCTTTCTATGAAGGGGATCATTCCAAATTCCCAGGGGCGATTCGCGAATCGCCCCTACAGCCTTTTGGGAAGTTAAGAAAAAATCAGAACGCGATTGGTACTCTCCCAGCAAAAATTTATTCGGGCAACTGGAGGCGGACGAAGGATTCCGCGTATTTGCATCTGCCCAGCCTTCCTGAAACCTCGGCGCGGTCCCTCATCCTTTTTTCCACCCGCTGCATGTCCCCCACCTGGGTTTTGTGAAGGGATAGGGCCTTGAGCTTCATATCGAATGTTTCGGTCACGTCCACGTAGAAATTCGCATTCTCGGGAACGAAGCTGTAAAGGAGGAGGTCTTTGACTTTATGGGGATTCAACCCTTCCCTGGTATGCTCGGGAAAGGACATCAGGTCACGGGCCAAGGGATAGCAGGCATCCAGCGTGGCTTCTCCTATGGCGCGGTGATCCGAGTGGTTTACCATTCCGAAGCTCTTGTAATAAAAAAAGCTGGGGTCCATGGTGAAGACGATATCGGGTCTATGTCGTCTTATCGATTTTACAATTTGCTCCTTCAGGCGAATGTCGGGGATCAACTCCCCGTCTACGTAGTCCAGGAAATGCACCTCGCGCACGCCCAAGACTTTGGCCGCGTCCTCCTGCTCCTTCTTTCTGATTTCGGAGAGTCTCTCCGGAGTCATGTTCTCATCCGAGCTTCCCCTCTGACCCGTTGTGGCAATTAGGTAAATGACTTCTGCCCCCTGCCTCGCGGCCTTGGCCACCGTGGCTCCCGCGCCAAAATCGTTGTCGTCGGGATGCGCCCCCACGACAAGAACCTTCTTCCCCTTGAAGTTTATCCCATCCATATCCTTTCACCTACACTTATTTTTTTCGAAGAATCCAGGCCCCCATTTTGGTCGAGTGGTCCATTCCGGGATTTTTCCGAGTTTTTTAAGCCCTCGCCCTGCCAAACCACCCTGGAGACCATTCTAACCCCGGGGGATTTTATTCACAACCCCATTGCATCGATTCTAGCTGCTTCATTCACAAGACCGTAGCGGCCTCGAAACCCAGGAGAAATTCCTTTTTGCCTTAAGCCCTATGGCAGGGATGAAGCGGGTTGTGCGGAAGCCTTATGGGGAATCAAAGGGACCCAGGATTGGCCGGTTAAAGAGGCGATGAAGACCGGAGCTTTTTCCTTGATCATCTCGATCTATTCCTTCACCAATCTACCGATCCACATGGTAAGGATCCATATCATACCCTATGCCACCGACCTGGAGATCTCCAAGGCCTTTGCCGCCAGCGCCCTGGGATTGAGAGGGTATATCTTCCACCGGAGCGGAAGCCACCGGATCGTCTTCCTGATCGCCGCTTTGGCTTTCCTCACTTCGGCGGTTCTGACCCTTTTTGCCCGGCCTCCCCAGGGGATGGCAGGCCCGGGGGCGACCCGCCGCGTCGCCCCTACAAAGAATCGCTCCCAGGACTAACCTCGGGCGCTTTGCCCGACGCATCAACTCAGGAAAAGATTATAGGCAGGGTTGGAAGTTTCCTCGGTGTATTCGTAACCGAGGTGGTCGAGGAACTTTTGGAAGGCTTTCTTGTCCCCGGGGGGGACCTGCATTCCCACCAGAACCCTTCCAAAGTCGGCGCCGTGGTTGCGGTAGTGAAACAGGCTGATGTTCCAGGCGCCGCCCATTTTTCGGAGAAAGTTCAAGAGCGCCCCGGGGCGTTCCGGAAAGGCGAAGCGGTACAGGATTTCGTTGGCGGCATGGGGTGCGCGTCCCCCGACCAGATGGCGGATGTGGAGCTTGGCCATCTCGTTGTCGGTCATATCCAGGGTGGGATAACCGTGGGCACGCAAAGTTCGCATCAGCGCACGAACTTCCGCCAATCGCTGAATCTGGACGCCCACGAATACGTGGGCCTGGTCCGGGTCGGCATATCGGTAGTTGAATTCGGTTATGTTGCGATCTCCGATCATGGAGCAGAATCGGAGGAAGCTGCCCGGCCGCTCTGGGATGGTCGACGCCAGGATCGCTTCCCGCTGTTCCCCGATCTCCGCCCGCTCGGCGACATGGCGCAACCGGTCGAAGTTGACGTTGGCCCCGGAGGCAATGGCGATGAGCTCTCGATCTCGGAGCCGCCCGCGCTCTACGTAGCGTTTGAGCCCGGCGATGGCCAGGGCGCCGGCAGGTTCGAGGACCGAACGTCGGTCCTCGAAGATGTCCTTGATGGCGGCGCAGATTTCGTCGTTGGTGACCACCACGATCTCGTCAACGAATTCTTTGCATAAGCGATAGGTTTCTTCACCAACTTGCCGCACCGCGACACCGTCGGCGAAGATCCCCACATGATCTAACCTTATTCGACGGCCGGCTTTAAGGGAGCGATCCATGGCGTCGGCGTCTTCGGGCTCCACACCGACGATCCGGATGTCCGGGCGGAGCTGCTTGATGTAGACCGCGATGCCGGCAATCAGCCCGCCGCCCCCCACCGGGACGAAGACGGCATGCAGGGCGCCGGTATGCTGCTTGAGGATTTCAAAACCGACCGTGCCCTGCCCGGCGATGACCTCCGGGTCATCGTACGGATGGACAAAGGTGACCCGGCGCTGGCCCTCCAGTTCGCGGGCGCGGGCGTAAGCGGCGTCGTAATTGTCCCCGTGGAGGATGACCCGGCCGCCCAGGTTGCGCACGGCATCGATCTTAATCGGGGGGGTGGTGCGCGGCATGACGATGACCGCGTGGGTTCCGAGCTTTCGGGCGGCCAGCGCCACACCCTGGGCGTGGTTGCCTGCAGAAGCCGCAATGACCCCCTTCTTCAGCTCGGCGGAGGATAGCCCCGCCATTTTGTTGTATGCGCCCCGGCATTTAAAGGAAAACACCGGCTGCTCGTCCTCCCGCTTCAGCCATACACGGTTGCGCAGCCTTTGGGAAAGGACGGGCGCATAGTCGAGAGAGGTTTCCCGGGCCACGTCATAAACGCGGGCGTTCAGAATTTTTTTCAAGTACCTTTGCGGCAACGGAGTTTTCCTCTTTCCTTTATTAATGAACTCGTAAAAAGGAAAATCATCCCTCCCCCGGCGGGAGGGGATGAAGGGGAGGGGGATTGATAAGGGATTCAAATCATTCTATCTATCACCCCCGCCCTGACCCTCCCCCATCGAGGTCATCAGGCCGCGCTTCGGGCCTGGTCATGTTCCAGGACTTTCTTGAGAAACTGGCCGGTGTAAGAATGGCGGGCCCGTGCCAAATCTTCCGGGGTCCCCTCGGCAATCACCTGCCCGCCCGCGTCCCCCCCTTCGGGGCCGAGGTCGATGATGTGGTCGGCGGTCTTGATGACATCGAGGTTGTGCTCGATGACGATGACCGTATTGCCGGAATCCACCAGGCGGTTGAGGACGCTCAGGAGCTTCCGAATGTCGTCAAAATGCAGGCCGGTGGTCGGCTCATCGAGGATGTACACCGTCTTGCCCGTGGACCGCTTGGAGAGCTCGCGGGACAGCTTGACCCTCTGGGCCTCCCCGCCCGAAAGGGTGGTGGCCTGCTGCCCCAGCTTGATGTAGCCCATCCCCACATCCGTCAGAGTTTCCAGTTTGGCCCGGATGGCGGGAATATTTTCGAAGAACTTCAGGGCCTGATCCACGGACATGTCCAGGACATCCCAGATGTTCTTCCCTTTGTACTGCACCTCCAGGGTCTCCCGGTTGTACCGTTTTCCCCGGCAGACCTCGCAGGTCACATAGATATCGGGGAGGAAGTGCATCTCGATCTTGAGGATCCCGTCGCCCCCGCAGGCTTCGCAACGCCCTCCTTTAACGTTGAAGCTGTATCGGCCGGCAGGGTACCCGCGGGCCCTGGATTCGGGTAGCTGGGCAAAAAGATCGCGGATGGGGGTGAAGAGGCCCGTGTAGGTGGCCGGGTTGGACCGGGGGGTCCGCCCGATGGGCGACTGGTCGATCTCGATGACTTTGTCGATTTCGGAGAGCCCTTGAATCTCCCTCACCTTTCCGGGCCTTTCCTTAGCCTGGTATATTTTTTGGGCCAGCGCCCGGTAAAGGGTGTCCAGGATGAGGGTGCTCTTCCCCGAGCCCGACACCCCGGTTATACAGGTGAACAATCCCAGGGGAATCTTGACGGTGATGTCCTTGAGGTTGTTCTCGCTGGCCCCGACCAGGGTCAGGAATTTTCCCCCGGCCTTTCTTCTTCGAGGGGGAATGGGAATCTTGAGCCTTCCCGAAAGGTACTTTCCGGTGAGAGAGGTTTCGGACTGAAGAAGCTCCCGGGGAGTCCCCTTGAAGACCAGCTCTCCCCCCTGGACCCCCGCGCCCGGGCCCAGGTCCAGAACGTAATCCGCCTCCAGGATGGTTTCCCGGTCATGTTCCACCACGAGAATCGTGTTCCCCAAATCTCTCAACCTTTTCAGGGTGGAAAGAAGGCGGGCATTGTCCCGCTGGTGCAGTCCGATGCTGGGCTCGTCCAGAATGTAGAGCACTCCCACCAGGCCGGAGCCGATCTGAGTGGCCAGGCGGATTCGCTCGGATTCCCCGCCCGAGAGGGTGGCCGAAGAACGGGCCAGAGTAAGGTAGTCGAGGCCGACATTCAACAAAAACCCCAGACGCTAGGAGATCTCCTTCAGAATCCGCCGGGCGATCTCCCGCTCCCTCGGGGTCAGGTCCAGGTGGGCAAAGAATTCCAGGGCCTGGCGGATGGATTTTTCCGTAACTTCGTGAATGTTCAACCCGCCCACTTTGACGAAAAGGCTCTCCTTGCGCAGCCGGGCTCCCCGGCAGGCCGGGCAGGGACGGACGTTCATGTACTTTTCCATCTCTTCCCGGATGATCTCCGAATCGGTTTCCCGGTACCGGCGTTCCAGGTTGGGAATGATTCCCTCGAACTCCCGGTAGTAGTAATGCCGCCGGTCTTCCCGTTCGTAATGGAATTTGATCTGCTCCCCGTCGGACCCGTAGAGGAGGACTTTTTGAACCTGGGCGGGGAGGTTTTTGAAGGGGGTGTAGAGATCGATGCGGTAATGGTCGGCAAGGGACTGGAGGGTCTGGTGGAAGTACATGGAATTCCGCCCCTGCCAGGGGACCACCGCCCCCTCCCGGATCGACAGACCTGGATTGGGAACGATCAGGTCCGGGTCGAAATAATTCGTCGTCCCCAGCCCGTCGCATTGGGGGCAGGCGCCGTAGGGGTTGTTGAAGGAGAACATGCGGGGGCTGATCTCCGGGTAGCTGATCCCGCAGTCCGCGCAGGCGAACTTTTCGCTGAAGGCCAGCTCTTCCGCCGCGCCCGTGTCGATCTTCACGATCCCCTCGGAAAGATTCAAAGCGGTCGCCAGGGAGTCGGCGAGTCGCTTTCCGGCTCCTTCCTTGACCATCAGGCGGTCCACCAGGACCTCGATGGTGTGTTTCTTGTTCTTGTCCAGGGAAATCTCTTCGCTCAGGTCGCGGACTTCACCATCGACCCTCACCCGGGCATAGCCGCTCTTGCGCAGGTAATCGAACTCCTTCCGGTACTCCCCTTTCCGGCCGCGAATGATAGGGGAGAAGAGCTGCAGGCGAGTGCCCGGGGGAAGGGCCAGGACCTGGTCCACGATCTGTTGGATGGTCTGGGAATGAATCTCCTTGCCGCACTGGTAGCAGTGGGGCCGTCCTGCGCGGGCGAAGAGCAAGCGAAGGTAGTCGTGGATTTCGGTTACCGTGCCTACCGTGGATCGGGGATTCTTGGAGGTCGTCTTCTGCTCGATGGAGATCGCCGGGGAGAGACCTTCGATGGTATCCACGTCGGGTTTTTCCATCTGCTCCAGGAACTGGCGGGCGTAGGCGGAAAGGGACTCTACGTATCTCCGCTGCCCTTCGGCGTAGAGGGTGTCGAAGGCCAGGGACGATTTCCCGGACCCGGAAAGCCCGGTAATCACCACCAGCCGGTCCCGCGGGATTTCCACGTTAATGTTCTTTAAGTTGTGCTGGCGTGCGCCGCGAATGACGATCTTGTCGGACATAACCCTTAAAAAATTCGAAATCCGAATGTCCCAGGACGTTCTTTCTGGAAAATTTGAAATTCGGTCATTCGTGCTTGTTTCGAATTTCGTGTTTCGCTATTCGAATGTACTCGTTCGATTTCTCCCTCTTTCTTAGGGCCATATGGGCGGCCGTTTTGATCGCTTCCTCCATGGACCGGGAGCTGGCGATTCCCTTGCCGGCGATATCGTAAGCGACTCCGTGATCCACGGAAGTGCGGATGAAGGGCAGCCCCAGGGTGACGTTCACCGCGCTGTCGAAATGGAGAAGCTTCAGGGGAATCAGGCCTTGGTCGTGGTACATGCAAACCACTGCGTCGTACTCTCCCTGCACCGCCCGGTGGAATAGAGAATCCGCCGGCCATGGGCCCGAGACATTTAAATTTTTGCCCCGGGCCTGATCGACCGCCCGGGAGATGATGCTTTCTTCTCCCCCGAAGAGCCCGCCCTCTCCTCCGTGGGGATTGAAGGCGGCCACGGCGATGCGGGGGGCGGGAAAACCGAAATACTTTTTTAAGCTCCGCCCGGTGATTTCGATGACGGAGACGATCTTCTCTTCCTTCAAACCCTTACTGACTTCGTTCAACGGTACGTGGGTCGTCACCAAAGCCACCCTCAGCCGCTCTCCGGCAAGCATCATGACAAAATCCTTGGTTCCAGCAAGGCCGGCAAAAAATTCGGTATGGCCCCGGAAGGGAATTCCGGTCCCGGTGATCGCCTCTTTGCTCACCGGACCGGTAGCGATGGCCTCGACCTGTCCGGCCAGAGCCATCCTGCCGGCCTTCTCCAGATAACGGAAAGAGGCCCGGGAACTCTCTTGGGGATCGACATCCGTCGGCTCTCTTCCGGGATGGAGAGAGGAAAGAGGCAGAATCCCCAACCCTTCATCGGGGACTCGCCGATTCGATTCCTCCTCGACCCGGGCAATCTTCCACCCGAGTCCCAGGGCCTCCGCAGTCCTTCGGAGGATGACCGGGTCCCCAAGTATCAAGGGGCGGCAGACCTCGCGGAGGTCCTCCCGGGAAAGGGCCTTCACCACAACCTCCGGACCGATCCCCCGGGGGTCTCCCATGGTAATTCCAATAACGGGTTTCGAGTTTCGAGTTTCGGGTTTCAAGTTTCGAGTTTTAGGTTGCGGGCTGCCACGGGGAAATCTTGGGGTCCGGTTAGAGTCTGATTTCAATGTAGGCTTTCGACTTCAAATCCCTCATCCAGGCGTTGTATTTCTTCTCCGCTTCCTCCTGCATCGCTTCTTCCCGGATCCGGTGCTGAACTTCGGCGAAGGAACGGGGTTCCCCGCCCTTCCGGTCCAGCACTTTCAATATATGAAATCCCGCCGGGCTTCTGACCAGGTCGCTGATCTCCCCCGGTTTCAGCTTGAATGCGGCTTCGTCCAACTCACGAACCAGTTCCTGTTTCTTGAAATAGCCCAGAATCCCTCCCTCGTCGGCTTCGGGGCCTTTCGAATAAACTTTGGCCAACTGGGTAAAGTCATCTCCCCTGCGGGCTTTTTCCAGGATGGTCAAGGCCTCCCTTCGGGCGGCCGCGATTTGGTCCTCCGACGGATTCTGGGGCAGAGGGAAAAAAACCTGCTGGACCTTGACCTCCAGAGGCTCAGAATACTTTTCCAGGTTTTCCTGATACCGTTTCCTCACCTCCTCGTCCTCGATGACGATTTTCGATTTGATCTCCCGGCCCACCAGGCGCATCTTTCCCAGTTCCTCCCGGACCTTTTGCCGGTAGGCAACCAGGGTCATCCCCTCTCGGGCAAGGGCCTTTTTGAAATCCTCCTCGGTGAGGTTCGAGGTTTTGAGGATATCGTTAATGGCCGCGTCCACGTCCCGTTCGGGAACCTCGATCTTTCGCTTCCTCATTTCTTCTTCCAGAAGTTTGCTCTCGATTAAATGGTCTAAGACCTGTCTTCGGGCCTTTTTCAGCCGCTCTTCCCGGTCCGCGGGGGACCCCGTCTGCCGCACCTGGTCGAGGATGGGTTTCCCCATCTCCTCCAGTTCGGAAAGGGTGATCAATTCGTTGTTGACCAGGGCCACAATCCGCTCGACCACCTCGCCCGCCCCGCCGGAAGGAATCAGGGGACATAGGACGAACAATAGGAAAGGCAGAAGTTTGAATCTCAGGGTCCTCAATCGCATAAAAAACATAAGAAGCTTTTTGAAATGGCTTTCTTCTTCCCCTCCTCCGTCCGCTTTTTCCCGGGGGAGAAGGCGGGGATTCGGGCGGATGCCTGGCTCAAAAGGGAGATCTAGAGGGGGATGGTGAATGATTTTCAAAAGCTTAAGGGTTATCCCTAAACTATCATTTCAGAGAATCTCTAGCAATAATTTTTTGGTTTCCTCCAGCATCCCTTCCCACCCTTTGGCCGGGGGGCGGAGTTTCAGCCGCTGGTCGGGGGTGAATTCTCTCCGCCCCTTGCCGCGCGCCACTGCGGCCACGAGGCGCTGAGGGTCCAAGGAGGATTTGGCGTCAAAAGCGAGGACCACTTTTTCCTTTTCCGCCCAAATCCTCCGGACCCCGGCCTGCTTCAGGAGGAGTTTCAGGTTCATAACTTGGAAGAGGTTTTCGGCCGCCGGGGGGAGGGAACCGAACCGGTCCCGCAGTTCTTCCCGGATATCCTGGACCTCCACTTCGGATTTGGCCGAGGCCAAACGCCGGTAAAAGACCAGGCGCTGGTTGATGTCCTCGATATAGGTTTGGGGGAAGAAGGCGGGAATGGGCAGATCGATCTCCGTTTCGATCTCCTCCTTCACTTCCTCTCCCTTGAGCTCCCGGACGGCCTGTTCCAGGATCTGGAGATACATGTCAAACCCCACGGCGGCGATGTGGCCGGACTGGGCGTCCCCCAGAAGGGTGCCCGCGCCGCGGATCTCCAGGTCGTGCATGGCCAGTTTCAACCCGGACCCCAGTTCGCTCACCTCCTGGAGCGCCTCCAGTCTCTTGCGCGCGTCGGTCCCCATCTGGGAGAGGGCCGGAACCATGAGATAGGCATAGGCCTTTTCCTTGGACCGGCCCACCCTTCCGCGGAGCTGGTACATCTGGGCCAGCCCCAACTTGTCCGCCCGGTTGATCAGAATGGTGTTGGCCGAGGGAAAATCCAGCCCCGATTCGATGATGGTGGTGGTCAGGAGCAAATCCACTTCCTTCTTGACAAAAGCCAGCATGACCCGCTCCAGTTCCTTCTCCGCCATCTGGCCGTGGGCCACGGCGAGGCGCACTTCGGGGACCAGCCGGCGAAGGAACGTCTCCATGGCCCCGATGGATTGCACCCGGTTGTGGACGAAGAAGACCTGCCCCCCCCGGCGGAGCTCCCGCCGGATGGCGTCGCGGATGACCTCCTCGTCGAACTCGGTCACGTACGTGCGGATCGCCTGCCGTTCCGCGGGAGGAGTTTCGATCACGCTCAGGTCGCGGATTCCCCCCAGGGACATCTGCAGAGTGCGGGGGATGGGGGTCGCGGTCAAGGTCAGGACATCCACCTGGGTGCGCATGCGCTTGATCTTTTCCTTGTGGCCCACTCCGAAGCGATGCTCCTCATCGACCACCAGGAGGCCCAGGTCCTTGAAGGCTACATCCCTTTGCAGCAACCGGTGGGTTCCCACGATTAGATCGACCTTTCCCTTGCCCAGGTCTTCCAGAATAAGCTTCTGGTCGGCCCGCGAACGGAACCGGCTGAGCATTTCGACCCGGAAGGGATACGGGCCGAAACGGCGGGAGAAGGTCTGAAAGTGCTGCTGGGCCAGGACCGTAGTGGGCACCAGCACGGCCACCTGCTTTCCCTCCATCATGACCCGGAAGGCGGCCCGCAGGGCTACCTCGGTCTTCCCGAACCCCACGTCCCCGCAGACCAGGCGGTCCATGGGCTTTTCTTCGGTAAGGTCCTTCTGCACATCCTCGATGGCCTGCATCTGGTCCGGGGTTTCCTCGTACTCAAAGGAGGCCTCGAACTCCTTCAGGAATTGATCCGCGGGCGAGAACCCGTGCCCTTTCACCACCGAGCGGGCGGCGTAGAGCTGGATGAGTTCCTCCGCGAGTTCGCGGAGCGATTTTTTCACCCTTCTCTTGGCGCTTTCCCAGGAAGTCCCACCCAGTTTATCGATGCGGGGCCCGCCGTCGCCACCCCCCACGTATTTCTGCAAAAGATTCAGACGATAGACCGGGAGATAGAGCTTGTCCCCGTCCTGGTACTCCAGGAGCAGGAAGTCATGCTCCTCTTGGCCCAATTGGAGTTTTAAAAGTCCCCGGTAGATGCCGATGCCGTGCTCGGTGTGCACCACGTAGTCGTCCACCCGGAGGTCGCTGAAAGCCGCCAGGGCGTGATCTTTCGCGGAGACGACGGAGCGTTTCCGGAGCCGTTTCTCCCCGAAAAGCTCGCTTTCGGCGATCAGAATCAGGCCGGCGCGGGGAAAGGCAAAACCCCGGGAGAGATTTCCGATCAGAAGGGTGACCTCCCAATCCTTGGAATCGTCCGGCACCCATTGGAAAAAAGGCCTTTCGAGAATCTGCACAGAGAGGTCGTGCTTTTCCAGCATCTCCGCCAGCCGCTGGGCCGAGCGCAGGCTAAAACAGACCAGGAGCGTCACCGCATCCTTTTCCCGGGCGGCGCGGATGCGCTGGGCTAGGAGCTGGAGGATCCCTTCTTCGGACTTGGAGGACAGGAGTTCGGACCTGAGGCGTTCATTGGAGTCGGTCTCCAGGCGGAACCGATCCCCTTCCTGTCCCGCATCCAGCAACTCAAAGGAGACCCGGGGAAAATAGCGGCTCCATTCCTGGAACTCATCCCCTGGGAGAAAAAGCTCCCCTGGGGAGGGCCATAACTCCCCCCGGGATTGCGCCCTATCCCAGGCGTCCTCGGCTTCCTCCCGGAACTGGGTGATCTCTTCCTCCAAATCCGGGGGCTCCTCCAAAAAAAGAGTGGTTTGAGGGGGAAGAAAATCGAAAAAAGTCTCCAAGGGATGGTGGAAATAGGGGAGGAAAAATTCCACCCCGGGAAAGGGGATGCCCTGCCGGATTCTTTCCAGAAGCTGGCGAGCCGGGTCTGCGGACGCGGGGTCTTCCTCCAGGCGGACGGAAAGTTTCAAGGCCGCTCTTTCAAAGCCTTCCGGCGAGAGGAGGATTTCTTTTACCGGCAGGATGAGCGCCCTCTCGATCGCTTCCGAGGAGCGCTGGCTCTCCGGGTCGAAGAGCCGCACCGAGTCAACCGTGTCCCCGGTATATTCGATCCGCACCGGGCCCGGGGTGGAGGGAGGAAAAAAATCGACCAGGAATCCCCGCACCGCAAATTCCCCCACTTCGGTGACCAGGCTGGTCCGGCTATACCCCATCTCTTCCAGGCGGCGGATCAATTCTTCCCGCCGGAAATCCTGGTCCGGGAAAAGGGTGAAAGACTGGGTTGAATGAAGGGCGCGGGAAGGGACTTTTTGCAGGACGGCCCGTATGGGGGCCACCAGGATGAGCTTTTCCGGGTTCGAGAGCAGGCGGACCCGGATGTCCCACCGCTGGCCCATGGCTTCGGCCTGGGGGGAGATTCTTTCATAGGGTTTCACCTCCCAGGAGGGATAGAGAAAAACATTTTCCCCCTGCCCGCTAAAGAAGAGGAGTTCTCGGTGGAGGCGATCGGCCTTTTCTTCATCGGCCGAAAGGACGACGAGAGGGCCCTGGGCCTGGCGGACGACGCGGGACAGGAGAAAGGCGGGTGCCGACCCCTTCAGGCCATGTACCCGGAGCAGGCCTTCTCGCTTTTGTAGAAAATGCAGGAGGGGACTGAACAGGTAATGAGGATTCATTTCCCTACCCAAGGGAATCTTTTCCTTAAGGCCTTCGAATTCACCGGGAAACGGTCCGCAAGGGGAGCTAACCGAAGGAGGCCCCCGGGAAGAGCTGGTTGAAAAATTCACTCAGATAGGAGAAGGAATCGGTCAGGAGTAGGACCCCCACGAGGATCAAAAGGGCGCCCCCCAACTTGGTAATGACTCCTATATGCTTGGCGGTCTTGCGGAAGGTGCTTAAGAAGGTATTGAGGGCCATGGCGCAGACCAGAAAAGGGAGTCCCATGCCTAGGGAATAGGCCAGGAGGAGACTGATCCCCGACCACATATCCTGCTGGGTGCTGGCAAAGAGGAGGATGGAGGAGAGAATCGGCCCCACGCAGGGAGTCCATCCCGCGGCAAAGGTCAAACCCACCAGGTAGGAGCCCAGGAAGCCCAAAGGTTTGCTCTGCAGGCGGAGTTTCTTCTCCCGTTGCAGGAAGTCGAAGGAAAATATCCCGCTGATGAAAAGGCCGAAAAGAATGATCAAGATGCCCCCGGCGATCCGGATGGTGTCCCGGTGAGCGGACAGGAATTGCCCCAGGTAGGTAGCCGAAGCTCCCAGGGCGACGAAGAGGGTGCTGAATCCCAGCCCGAACATGAGCGAATGGAAAAAGATCGTCTTTCGCCTTCTTCCTCGGTTATTCTCCTGGGTGAGCTCCTCGAAAGAGAGGCCGGTGATAAAGGCCAGGTACGACGGGACCAGGGGGAGCACGCAGGGAGAAAGGAAGGACAGGAGCCCGGCTCCAAAGGCAATATATAGGGATAGATCCTGAGACCCGCTCATCGCTTTTTTTCTCCTATCGTTTCGTACGGACTTTCGCGCTGGCCGACCGCCGGATACCTTTCTCCCCACCCCCTGGGCATGGACCCCCGCAGCAGCCAGTGGTTCTGGAGACCCTGGATGAGTTTGTCGGTGTCTTCCGTAGTCTCCTGGGTGGTCTTCAAAAGCTCGGGTACCTGGGGAGCGGCCTTCTTCACTTCCGCGGTGATCTCTTTGACGTCCTTGACCACTCCCTTCCCGTCCTGGGTGATCTCTTTCACGTTCTGCGCGATGGCGGGGGTATGGGCGGTGGTCTTTTTTATATCTTCCAGGATGGGGGGCAATTCGGCAAGGGCTTTTTTCAGCTCCTCGACCAGTTTGGGGATTTCCTTGACCGACCGGTCCACTTCTCCCATCAGCGGAGGAAGGTTTTGGGAAACCTGGGCTGCATTCTTGGTGATCTCTTCCACGTTGGAGAGAGAGTTGCGGACCTGGGCGATGGCCGCATGAATCTCGCCGTGCATTTTTTTATCCTGCAGAAGGGCTCCCACATTTCCCTGCCCGCTTTTGAGCTGGCCGGTCACGTATTCAAGATTGCCGAGGGTCCTGAATAAAGACCCCTTCGGGTCGTCCAGTTTGTGGGTGATGGAATTCAAGTTGTCCAGGACTTCGTCGATCTTTTTGAGCGAACCCTTCAAATCGATCTCTTTCAGAAGATCGGCGATCTCCCGGGGGTCCACGGAAGGAATGGTGCTCCCGGCAGGGAGAGGGGGTTTATCCGGCGATCCCACCGTGATTTCGATGGTCTTGCCCCCGATGAGCGCTGCGGCGATCGTCGCCATGGAATCCTGGCGGATATTTCCCTGGTATTGTTGCAGGATTTCGATCACCAGCTCCACCCGGCTCTGAGGATTTAACCGCAGGGAGGCCACATTTCCCACTTCCATTCCGGAAATGGTCACCGGCGTTCCGGGTTTGAGCCCCTGAACCTTGCTAAAGTCCACTTTAAAGGGAACCCGATGGGCAAACCATTTCTGGCCGCGACCCACGAAGACCAAAGCCACGATGGCCAGGATGACGGCCAGGACCACCAGGATTCCCACGTACCGATCAAAGTGCTTGACTCGAAAATACATCTGCATATTTTGGCCTTTTTAGCCGGGTTCACCGGGGAAAAAACCCGAACGCCCGATCGGCAAATCTCCTTCGCGGAAAAAACGGTATGCCTTAGCAGGGATCACCCAACCCAATCCCAAAATTCCAAATCAAGAAGAGCCGGTGCGTTCTTTTGAATCCCGGAAACTCGGACCGATCCGGGATTTCTCCGTTTATTTCTGCCTTTCCAAAAAAGATTTCATTTCCTCGACGGTCCCTTCTGCCACGATCCGGCCGCGCTCCAGCACTCCGATCCGGTCGGCGTATCCCCCCGTAAGGGAGTATTCGCTGCCCACTTCCAGAAGGCTGGCCCTCTTCTTTCGCTGGTAGTCGCATATAATCTGGCCCAGGCTGTAGGCGGTATCCGTCTCCAAACCGCCGGTGGGCTGGTCCAGGAGAAGAATTTCCGGGTCCATGATAAAGGCCCTGGCCAGAGCCGCACGCTTGCGCATTTCCAGGCTCAGCATTGCCGGGAGGGACCATTCAACGGCCCGGTCCACTCCAAAGAGCCCCATCTTTTCCCCCACCCGGGCCTGAATTTCCGTTTCGGTGAATTTCCGGTGATACCGCAGGGGAAGGGCGATATTGTCGTAGATGGCCATGTTGCTGATGAGGGCGGAGTCCTGGAACACAAAACCGATTCGGGACCGCAGCTCCTGGACCTCCTTCTTGGAGGCGGCCTGCAAGTCCATCCCCCCCAGCGTCACCGTGCCGGTGTCCGGAAAAACGAGCCCGGCGCAGATTCGGAGAAGAAGGGACTTCCCGCTTCCGCTGCCCCCCACGATGAATAGGGCTTCTCCTCTGGCGAGGGAGAATTCCAGATTTTCGAAGATCACCCTTCGGTCGATTCGAAAGGATACATTCCGAGCTTCAATGACGATTTGCATCGGCCGCTGTGTTGCGAAACCCCAATCCCTGCCCCTTCTCCCCGCTCCAAAGGACCAGAAATAGCAGGCCCCTCCCCCCGACAAGGTCCTCTTATAGTTGAACCTCGGTCTGCTGGGTGAGGGCGAAACATTCCATTCTGTCCCCCCGTTTCCCGACGATCCGGCGGCAGTTCTCGACGAGCTCGTCCAAAGCCCGATCGGTCCTTTCCTGGTTGTGGTGAAAGAGCCCGAATTTTTTCACCTGGGCCTCCAGGGCCAAACGCAGGGCATCGGTATAGACCGTGTGGCCCCAGGAGCGAGTCGACCGGTACTCCTTTTCCGTGAATTCGGCGTCATGGACCAGTAAGTCGGCCCCCCGGCTGAAATTCACGTACTCGGGGAAGGTGCGTCCCCCGTCATGTTGAAAGGCCAGTTCGTTGTCCGTCAAGAAAACGAAGCTCTTCCCGTTCTCCGTGAATTTGTACCCGTATCCCTGGTTGGGATGACTCAGGGGGATGGGGGTGACGGTCACGGATTCGATGGAAAAGCTGCTTTCGCAGGCTTCGTGGTAGGATATGTCTGCCTGGAGGTCCTGGAAGTTTACGGGGAAGTAGGGAGCTTCCATGGTCCGCGAGATCATCCCCTGGATCGATTCTTGGGCCAGGGGGCAGCCGAACATCTGGATGGCCGTTCCCCTTCGGTAGGCCGGCTTGAAAAAAGGGAACCCGAGGATGTGGTCCCAGTGGGAGTGGGTGAAGACCATATAAATTCTGTCCTTTTTTTCCTGGATCAAAAGGTTCCCCAGCCTTCGAATCCCCGACCCGGCGTCGACGACGATAATTTCATCCTTTTGAGTGCGAATCTCGATACAGGTCGTATCCCCCCCGTAGGTCACATATTCCCCCCCGGAAACGGGAATGGAGCCCCTGGCTCCCCAACAACGAATCTTCATAGGCCCTTCCTGAGCTTTCCGATCGCGGCGCTCCGGGAATCGGTGCGGCGCCGGTCGGTTTCCTCTTTCTTACAGGTAAAATAAAACCGTCAATAAAGCATTGGTCGCAAAACAGAACAGCATGGCGCTTACGACGCCCCGGGTGGCTGCCTGGGGCACTTCGATCAAAGAATGCCGAACTCCAAGTCCATAATAGGTGCAGGTTAAAGCGATCAAAAGCCCGAAAATGAGGCTTTTCAGGAATCCGAAAAGAAGGTCGTTGGGGGTGAGAGCGACTTCCAGTTCCCGCAGAAAGGAGGGGAAGGTGATGGGCAGAATTAATTTGGAGACTCCGAACCCCCCCAATAGGCCTACGGTGATGAAAATCGCCGTCAGGCAGATCACGGCCAAAGTCACCCCTAAAATTCGGGGGGTTACGATGAAATATACGGGGTTGATCCCCATAACCTGGATGGCTTCCAACTCATGGGCGATGACCAGGTTTCCCAGTTCGGTAGCGATGGCCGTACCCGATCGACCGACCACGATGATCGCCGTCAGCAGAGGGCCCAGCTCGCGAAAAAGGACCAGGACCAGAATCGGGACGATGAATTCGATCCCCCCTCCCAGGAAAGAGAGTTGAGTTCCGATCTGAACGATCACCACCGTCCCCAGCGCCAGGGCGATGACCGTGACCACCTTAAGAGCTTGGACCCCGGTAAAATAGATTTGGCGCAGGGTAATCTCAAAAACCAGGGAAAATCCCTTTTTTCTCTCGGCCACCAGCTCCTTGAAGGCCAGGTAGAGGAGGGTGGAAAGATCGAAAAAAACGGTTATTTTCCCCCTTACCCAGCGACCGATGGAATCCAGGGAATCCCTCGTTGCCTTCGGGAACGTTCTTTCGGGGGCGTTGATCGGGAAAGCCATGGCGTTCTGAGAGACCTTGGGACTTTCGACCTACTTTTGGCCAGGGGAACAAACCTTCCGCATTCTCAATAATTACCTATACCACTAACCTTCCGAATTTTCTATCCAAATCTTGCCCTGCCGGGGAAAACATGTTAATAAATCGATGAACCGAAGGCTAAAGGCCGATTAGAAACGAGCAACCAGTCGCGGGAACGTTCCTTTTGGAAAAAATAATCCCCATGGAAAAAAGGGTCTTTACCCTGGGCACCGGCAGCCGGACATGGGAGGAGTTCCTCCATCTCCTCCGGGGGTACCGGGTCGAAATGGTAATCGATGTGCGCAGCTTTCCCACGAGCAAATTCGAGCATTTCAAGCGGGAATCCATGAACCTTTCTCTGGGCGAGGCCGGGTTCGGGTATTCCTACTTGGGGAAGGAGCTGGGGGGATATCGGAGAGGGGGCTATGAGGCCTATACGCAGACGCTTTCCTACCTGGCCGGAATGGAGCTCTTGGAACGAATGTCTTCCCGCTGCCGGTCGGCGATCATCTGCGCCGAGCGCCTTCCCTGGCGCTGCCACCGCCGCTTCATCGGACGCAGCTTGCAAGAGAGGGGCTGGGAAGTCACCCATATTATCGATGAGAAAAGGGTTTGGAAAGATAAAGTTCGGGACGATCCCCAAGGGCCCGAGGAATCGCGCCCATGCTAAGATTCGAGCAGAATTTCGGGGGAAAAGGGGAAAACGATGGCCTTAGTTTTATTCGAGAGAAAAGAGGATACGCTGCGGGTTTCCCTGAACCGGACGTCGGCGCTCAACGCCATCAACAGCGCTATGCTCCAGCAGCTTGAGCAGGGATTGAAACAATACGAATCCGATTCGGCCATCCGGGCGCTGATTCTTTTCGGGCAGGGAGGATGTTTCGCCTCCGGGGCCGACATCGGGGAACTTACGGCCTTGGACGAAAAAGGGGTCCGGGAATTTCATGGGCTGAGGGAAAGAACCTTCGGCCTCCTGGAAAAATATCCCCACCCGACGATTGCGGTCATCCAGAAGTATGCCCTGGGAACGGGACTGGAGCTGGCCCTCTGCTGCGATTTCCGCGTGGCCGAAACGGGCGCCCGGCTGGGGGTGCCTTCGGCAAAGCTCGGACTGGTGGAAAGTTATGAATACTTTGCCCGGCTGGTCCGTGCCGTGGGCCCCTCCTGGGCCAAAAAGATGGGGTTTTCCGGGGGCCCGGTGGGTGGCGAGACGGCCTGCCGCATCGGCCTAGTGGAAGAAATCCTTCCGCCGGAGCAGGTTTTTGAACGGGTGGACGTTCTCCTGGAAAAGATTCGAAAAAATTCCTCCGCTTCCATCCTGCAAACGAAAAGGGTCATCACCGAATGCGCCCAGGACCCCAACCTGTCCCTCGTCAACGACCCGGCTTCCCCCATGGCCGATTCGACCCAGGCGGAGGATTTCAGGAAGGCCACCCGGGCCTTTCTCGAGAAAAGGAGGAAAATATAGCCTCCGGATTGGGGCCTTCTTACCCGCCACCCAACGCGGTAACTTTCAGCTCGAGAATATGGTGGGGCTGCAAAGTGTCGATGGCCTCCAGGGGTTCCGGCGGCCTCCAGGCGTAGAACTGAATGACTACTTTTTCCGGAGTGAAATCGACGATCAAAAATCCGTTTTTTTCCAAAGAGGGCAGGACTTCCTGGACCATCAGGTCCGTGGGGGGCTTGGCCTTGAGGCCCCGAAAGGCGGAGGGAAATCCACGGGGTCCGGTTCCCAAAGAACCTGACAGGACGGAGATCACCGGGTTGGCCCGCAGGTCCAGGTCCCGGCTTTTCAGGATCTTTCCCCAGGCCTGGTTATGGAGGTCCCCACAGATGAAAAGGGGGACGCACTTCCTCATGGAAGATGCGGCTTTCAGGATCCGGTTGTGCTGCTCGAACCATCCTTCCTGCCACTGGTATTTAGCGAGGACCGTGGTGAGGTTGCCGGCCTTGTCGTGCACGTCTGGATACCATTCCATCCACTTTCCCGCGCTCCAGCCGAAGACCACCGCCGGGATGTTGACCAGGTGAGTGGTCTGCTCCGCCGCCATCCGGGCGATCAGCCAATCCTCGGCTTTTTTGTGGGTGAAAACGGCGTCCTTGCCGGTGAGGGTGACATACCGCCTGCTTTCGTAGAGCAGGCCTTCGAAGAGCCTGCCGAAACGGAGGGTCCCGTAGCATTCGGACACGCCGGGGGCCCGGTCGGGGGCATTTCCGCCGGGCAGGTCCGCCGGCCGATTTTCATCGGGCAGAAATTCCGGGAGGTATAGTTTTTGGGCCGACCGGGCGAGGTCCAGCATGAAAGGGTCCGGGGGAAAAGAAATCCCCCCTTTGTAGAAAGGGGAACGCCAGCCCAGCAGCAGGAGGCGGATATCGAACCCGTCCCCCTGGGTGGCGATGTCGTTTTCGAAATAGTCGTGGTCATCCAAAAGGAAAAAAGTAGGTATGGACCGGCAAAGGGTACCGTACAGGAAGGCGATCTGGGGGCCCACGGCCTTTTTCAGCACCTCTTCATTGGGCGTTCCCATTACGGGAAGGGAGGGGTCAAACCGCCCGGCATAAGCGATCGACCGGGCCGAGTCCCCCATCACCCGGGCTGACTTGTCATACCGAAGGTCGTAATAAATTTGATCCCCGCTGGAGATCAGCGCGTCGGGCTTGAGGGAAAGGCCGCGCTTCAAAAGCCGGATACGGGTTGGTAGCGGCAGGGGGCCTGTGTTGAACCATTCGATATGCGCGTCGTGCCCCCCCGCGCAGGTGAAAATCAGCAGCCGGAACCGCTCCGGTCGATCTTCGGGCGCCGGAAAGGTGGCCAGCGTCCAGGGATCGCAGAGGGATTGCCCCGAGGAATCCTTGACCACGAGCTCATATTTTTGGTTCGGCGTCAGGCCCGGGGCGTCGAAGAACCAGAAGAAACCCTGGGTATCGGTCCGCTTCCCCGGAAATATGCGGTCGTCCACCTCCAGGAAGGGGGGCTGGGTAAAGGGCTTCCTAAAAGAGGCCTTGATGAGGATGCGGTCATGACTCACCGTGGGCAGCAGGTGGACCAGCTCCCCCGAGCTCCAGCCGGGTTCCCCCGGGTTGGGATGGATGTCCAGCCCGCCATAGATGAAGTAAAGCTTTAAACCCCCGATCAGGGCCGCAAGAATGATCAAGGAAAGAAGCAGATAACGTCTCATGGGCCGCCTCCGGAGAACCCGGTTACCGAGATCGCTCGGCTGATTTCAGAGGAAGTATGCCCTTGGAAATCCATTCCGTTAAACATAGGTAGCAAAAAATGGGCTCCGGGTCAAGGAATAGTTGGCTTGCAGGTATGGCCTGAACCCGATTCTTGCATTAAACCTATTGTTCTGGTACCTTCAAATAAAGTAATTGGCAATTCACTCGTCCCCCGGAGGGAGAATGGGCTGACGGCCGTTTTCTGAACGCCGCCTGGGGAAGCCCTTTCGACTATGTTTGCCAAACCAGACCTCGTCCTTCTTCACGCCCCTTCGGTCTACGATTTCCGCAAGCTTCCCATTCTCTTCGGGCCCATCAGCGACCTGGTGCCTTCGACCCCCATCTTCGAAATGTACCCCGTGGGCTTTTCCTCGATTTCCGAGCATTTGGAGAGAAATGGAATCCGGGTGCGGATCGTCAACCTGGCTTACCGGATGCTGAAAGATAGAGAGTTTGATGCGGAGCGGCTGATCGCCCGACTCCGCCCCCGCATGTTCGTCATCGATCTGCACTGGCTTCCCCATGCCCACGGTTCAGTTGAGGTCGCCGCCCTGTGCAAGAAACACCACCCCGAAATTCCGGTGGTTTTCGGCGGATATTCGGCCTCCTATTTCCATGAAGAGCTGATCCGCTATCCGCAGGTCGATTTCGTGATCCGGGGAGACTCGGCCGAAGAACCCCTCCGACAGCTGATGGTCGCCGTAAAAGAGAAAAAATATCCGGGGACGGTTCCCAACCTGACCTGGAAGGATGAAAAGAAAGAAGTCCGGGTCAATCCCCTGGCGCATGTCCTCCCCGATCTGGACGAGTATTCCAACAACTATCCCAACCTATTTCGCTCGGTGCTCAGGTACCTGGACCTTCAATCTCTGATCCCCATCCATGACTGGTGGGAATACCCCATCACTGCCGTGATGACCGTGCGGGGTTGCACTCACAACTGCGTTTTCTGCGGGGGGTCGAATTTCGGACTGAGCCATTTTTACGGCCGGGGCAAATGCGCCTACCGCAGCCCGGAAAAAGTGGCCGCCGACATCCTGGCCATCTCCCGGTACACCAACGCACCCATTTTTGTGGTCGGAGATTTGAGACAGGGGGGGGAGGAGTACTCCCGGCGCCTCCTATCCCGAATCAAGACGGTACGTCCGAAAAACCAGGTGGTCTTGGAACTCTTCACCCCTGCCCCGGAGAACTATTTCCAGATGGTGGCGGAAGCCTTTCCCAACTTCAATTTCGAAATTTCTCCCGAATCCCATAACGAAGAGGTCCGCCGGGCCACGGGCAAGTTTTACTCCAATGAGCAGATGGAAAAATCGATCCGGCACGCCCTGGACCATGGGTGCTCGAAGTTCGATGTCTTTTTTATGATCGGCCTTCCCAGGCAGACTCCGGCGTCGGTCCTGGAAAGCCTGGACTACTGCGAGGACCTGCTGAAAACCTTCGGCCGACGCCTTAACCCTTTCATCTCCCCCCTGGCCCCCTTCCTGGACCCTGGGTGTATCGCTTTTGAGAAGGGCGAGGAAGTGGGGTACCGGGTTTTCTGCAAAACCCTGGAGGATTACCGGAAAGCCCTCCTGGCGCCGAGTTGGAAATACACCCTAAGCTATGAAACCAAATGGATGAGCCGGGAAGATATCGTCCGAACCTCCTACGAGGCCGGGCTTCGCCTGAATCGCCTGAAGGAAAAATACGGCCTTCTGGACAAGGCGACGGCCGACCGGACGGAGAAGCGGATCCTTCTGGCCAGGCAGATGATCGGAAAGGTGGATGAAATCGTTCTTCTATCGGAACCGGAGAGAACTCGGCAGCTTATGGCCTTGAAAGGGTCTTTCGACCAAGCAAGCATGTCTACGGTTTGCGACAAAGAAGAGATCAAATGGCCGGTTTTCCGGTGGCGGCTGAATTTTCCCAATATTCTCCGGGCCATCTTCCAGCGCCGTCCTGCCTAGGGGCTGGGGATAGGGGCGGGTTTCAAACCCGCCCCTACGGCCGATGATAAGGTAATCTCATCCGCAGGGGCAATTCATGAATTGCCCCTACCCCGGAAAAAATGAGCCAAGACAAGAAAGATTCACCCACGGACGAGTCCGAACCCTTGGAACTTCCCATCGACGGGGTCCTGGACCTGCATGCCTTCCAGCCCAGGGAGGTAAAAGACCTCCTGCCCGACTACATCGGCGCCTGCCGGGAAAAGGGAATCCTGCAGATTCGGGTGATTCACGGAAAAGGGACGGGGGCTTTACGACAAACGGTGCATTCCATCCTGAGCCGCCTGCCGGAGGTGGCTTCCTTCCGGCTGGCCGGCGAAGAGGGCGGGGGCTGGGGTGCGACCCTGGTCGAGCTCAGGCATTTGAAGTAAACTGGGATGAAGCCAGAAGACAGGCCTTTCCACGGGTTCAAGCCTCCTCATCCATTCTTTCCACTCATCCATCCGGGGAAAAAAGTAGGCGAACAAAACTAAGGATAGCAGCATGTAAAGATGGAAGCAGAGCGGGCTCCGGGTTAGGAAAAAGAGGCTTAACCCCGAGATGGCCACCGTTTCACAAAGCAGGTTCGTCGCCAGGAAGCAGTTGAATAGTCGGGAGGCGGGATGTTCTAAGGGTTGTCGTCCTTTCCTCCAGAGCATCTGGCGGCGAATGAACCAAATCAGGAAAAGAGTCGCGGCGGTAAAACTCAATAGAAATACCTTAAGGGGCATGACCTCTGGAGAAGCGGCCCCTTTTTTCAGAAAATGGACCTCTGGGTCAAGAAGCTCAACCACCAATAGAAAAATGGGAATGCCACCCACCAGGACCACCCATAGAAAGACGGCGCGGCGATAAGCGCTTTTCAAACTCTTCACGGAATCCCTTCCTCCCTTCCCCCGGACAACTCCATCCTTCTTTTTTTATCGGAGGGGGTAAAGGATTTCTTGAAATCGATTTTTCACCTTTTTTCAATAGGCGGTTTTTTGATTTTTATCCCTTTCTTTAAAGATTATGGGAGGACATCCATACATTTCTTTTTAAGGGGCAACGAAATAGTAGAAATTTATTGACATCCTGGGGTAAACTTTTGTATTTTTATTGAGCCTTAAAAGAAAATTGGTAATCCCATCCGTTCATTGCTCCGCCCGATGGGGCGGCTATTCATAAATGTACCCACAGCAATTGATTCATGCCCGTCCCTCGGCTGATTCGGTTTAGGCAGTAACGGGGTCTCAGCTCAGCAGAACCGCAGTAGGCTAGAACCATTTCGGGTCCGTGCCGGAGTCAGGTGTGCCACCTTGCTCCACTAAATTAAATCCAAAGGAGGAAAGTAATGTTCAAGGCAAGAGCAGGTTACAGCTTCGCGGTGCTGGCAGCGGCCGTTGCCGTCGTCTTCGCCTTTTCGGCGTTCGATTCGGCTTACGCCCAGCGCAAGTCGTTGCGGTGGGCAACCTCCCAGGTCGGCTCCTACGGGTACCAGGTCGCCGCCTCGATGACCCGGATCGTCGAGGAGGCGCTGGGCGGCGAATACACGGTTACCGTCCAGCCCTACGCTTCTCCCACCGTTGCCATGAAGGCGGTGATGGACGGCAACGGGGAGATTTCCTACACGGCCGATATCGGCATGGGCGAGTTTCAGCAGCGGGTGGGCGGCTTCAAGGGGTACAAGCCCAAGATGCCGGAGATGGTGCATACCTGGTATGCCTACCCGATGGAGTCGATGCTGGCCGTCGCGGCGAAGGATGCCGAAAAGTACAAGTGCTGGCGTGACTTCAGCGGCAAGCCGGTGTTCTTCAGCAACGCCGGCTTCATGAACTGGCTGAACTACATGCGGGTCTTCAAGCTGCTCGGCTACAACTTCAAGCATGTCCAGATCGACCTCAAGTCGAACGCGGACGCGTTGGAGTCCGGCTCCATCGTGGGTTCGGGCGTCTACACCACCGCCGGCCGCTCGCTCCCCGCCTACTGGAAGGAGACCGAGATCCGCATGGATATCCGGGTCGTGAACCCCTGCCCGGATGAAGTCGCGAAGATCAAGGCGGCCGGCCTTGCGGTCGTCGAGGTGGACCCGAAGGCCGCTTTCAGCAAGAGCGTCGGCCCGTCCATGTTAATGGGCGTGGCAATCCTCTTCGGCTACAACGCGGGAACGAATATCCCGGAGGACGTGGTCTACAAGATGCTCAGCGCGTTCTCCAAGAAAAAGGACGACCTGGCGAAGAGCGACCCGGGATTCACGCCCCTGGCGAAGGACTTCTCCGGCCTGCAGGCCCAGGGAATCAATGCCAACCCAAACATTCCGGTGCATCCGGGTCTGGCGAAGTTCCTGAAGGAGCAGAAGGCCTGGAACGACAAGTGGAAGGTGGCGGGCGCCAACAAGTAAGCACGTAAAACGATAGGGTGGGCGCGCAGCCTGCGCCGCTGCAGCGCAGGCCGCGTCCCGCCGACGATATCGTTTATCCGCTTACTTGCTCCCCGCGACCTTCCACCCGGCGTTCCAGGCCTTCTGCTCCTTCAGGAACTTAGCCAGGCCCGGATGAAGTCGCGAAGATCAAGGCGGCCGGCCTTGC
>JACAEW010000308.1 GCA_013388675.1 Syntrophaceae bacterium
ACACCTTCTTCGGATGGCACTGCCTTCACTGCGGGGATATTCTCGACCCCGTCATTCTGTTGAATCGCTTAAGGCCTCGTCCCCGCCAATCGACCTCCGAAAAGAAAGAAGAATTGATTTCGATGTTCCAGAAATGGATGGAGGCTTGGCCGGAGCCTGTTTAAACCGCCGTGGGGCGGAAAACAAGATCTTTTTCATGAAACCTACACATCTCCTTTACATACATGCAACAGGCGCCTGTTAGAATTGCGTTTAAGTTCCAGGCGATTCTTTTTCACAGGCACTTCAGGGGATGCTCCAGAATTCTTGTTCCCGGAGACCATTTTGGGAAATCGGAAAGAAAGGATGGTGTGAATCAAACCATGGACCGGACGGACATGCTATTTGGGAACATGAATGACCATATGGCGAGCAAATCCTTGCTATTCTCCGCGGGGATCCGGATGATGGCGGCCGCGGCCATTGTCTTCTCACTCTTCGGTTGTGCGGCGTCGCAGAGGCAGGTGGGCAAGCCGGATGACCAGGCATGGGTCCATTTCACCTGCCGGCTGCCCAATGGGGAAACAGCCATATCGACCTACAAGGACGGAAATGATGACCCTCCCCAGAAATCATTGATTTATATACCGAGAAAAGCCAATACCCCCATCAAGATATCGACCTTCAATAAATCATTTGAAGCCCCTGATTACGCGGGACGGGGCTTCGAGGATGAAGTTTCATTTCAGCTATCGAAGACATTAGGGGGCCGGAAGGTCGGGGAAAAATATTCGGTAGAGATTACTTCTGAAAAGCGCACCGAGAAAAGGGCAGGCGAATATTCCATGGTCATTGCCCGGGTGAGGGAAAGGCCCAGAGAAATGCGCTTTACGCGGGATGAGTACCAGGCTAGGACGAAGAACAATTCGCCAGAGATAGGCCGATCCTTTATCTTCGATCCGGCCATTCCGGGCAGAATCGATTCGGTAAGCGAAACGGAGGTGGTCGTCCGCTTTTTCGCCGATCCGGGCCAGGAAGTGTTCACGCCTTTCGGCAAGGGAACGGTTCGGGTTTTGCCGAATAAGTATGAAATCGTCATTAATGCGCAGGTTGGAACCCTCGTCCGGACCGGAGGATGGATCGGGCGTATCTCCGCCGTGGATGAATGGAACATTTCCATCGATTACAGCCATCCCTTCGGCTGGGAGAAGTTGCAATGCGATGTGCTGATCGAACCGGCAGGCCAGGAAGGGCCGAAACGCGAGGCCTCGAAAAGGGAATGAATGATCATTGGCGGGCGAGGTGCAAAAAGATTGCATCCGAGGAAAGGTGGAAAAAAATGGGCGGCATGAAGAGGTCTATGAAGAGGTCTTTATGGTTTGGAGCGGTCTTTTTCTTATTCATGGCCGGCTGTGCGGGCCCGGCGGCAAAGGTTCCGCCTGCCGGAGGGGGGGCCGGGGGCGAATCGGCCGGGTTTCAAACCCAGGCTCCAATGCCGCCAGAGCAGAAAGCGGTAATGAACGGCGGGGTTATGGAAGGGGACTTTGTCCGGGTGAACTACACCGCCACCCTGGAAGACGGGAGCCTTCTCTATTCCACCATTCCCCATACCGCCCGGGCGCCCGGAATTCAAAAAGCGCCCGGTTATGAAGAGCCGAAACAATTCGCCCCGGAGGAACTGTTCGCTGGGGGAAAATCAAGGGTGCCCGGAGTGGGCGCGGCGGTGCTGGGAATGACCGTCGGAGAGAAAAAGAAAGCTACGATCCCGGCGAACCTGGCTTCGGGCCCCTCCGATCCCGCAAAAATAAAGGTTTTCCCCTGCGAGAGGACTTTTCCCAAGCCCTTGCAGATGATTCCCGTCAAATTTTTCGAGCAATTCAAAAAATTTCCGGTTGTGGGCAAGGAGGTTCAGTTCGCCCCCTTTTTGAAGGCTCAAGTTAAGGAAGTTACCGAGTACATGGTTCTTCTTGATTTCATCGTGAAGGATGGGGATCGATTCCAGGAGGAGTATGGCACCGTCGAGGTCCGGGTTCGGGAGGCGGACATAGCCGTTACCGTGACCCCCCGGATCGGCGCCCCCTTTAAAACCATGGAGGGGGAGGGAAAGATCGCCGCCACGGACGGGAAAACCTTTACCGTGGATTTCAATCCCGGAACGGCCGGCAAACCCGTTGTCCTGGAAATAGAATTGCTTTCCCTCACCCGGAAATCCGTCATCGAATCGATGAAGATCCCCTGGATGGAAGAACACGACCAGGGTCTTGCCGAAGCGAAACAGGCCGGAAGACCGGTTGTGATGGTCCTTTATGCCGACTGGTGCAACTGGTGTAAGAAGCTCTTCAACGAGAGCTTTCAGGACCCCGGAATCCGAATGCTCCGGGACCGCATGGTCTGGATCAAAGTGAATTCGGATAAGAATAAGGAATTCAAAAAACAGTACAAGCAGGAAGGATTTCCCCTCATCGTCTTCATGGAACCGGACGGCCGGGTCGCCGCAAAAATCGATGGTTACGTGGATGCCCAGACTCTTCGCCAATCGCTGGAGAAGTTGATCGAGCGCCAATCCAAGAGTAAAACCTGAAACGATGGGAAAAATCCCCCCCTGTCTCGGAGTTCAGACCGGCAACCGGAATATGCTGCTTGGCTGTTTCTTCATCGCCTTGGTGGGAATTGTCCTGTCAGCCGCACGGGTCAATGGGGCGGATCCGGAGACTGCCTTCACCATCCGGTCCTTTTCCGTCGAGGGCAATACTCTCTTTCCCGGAGTGGTTCTCCAGGAAGTTCTCAAGGAACACCTGGGTCCAAAAAAGACCGCGGCGGACGTGGAAAAGGCCCGGAACGCCCTAGAGAAATATTACCATGACAGGGGATACCCGGCGGTCCTGGTGAACATACCCGAGCAGACGGTTCAGGAAGGAACCATCCGGCTCCAGGTGATCGAGAGCAAGATCGGAAGAATCCGGGTCACCGGCAACCGGTTTGTCACCGAGGGCAAGATCCTAGAGGGCCTCCCCTCGCTGGCTCCGGGCAAGGTGCTCTATGTCCCCGACGTGCAGCGGGACCTGGAGCGGATCAATCGGGGCCAGGACATCCGGGTTTCCCCGGTCCTGTCCCCCGGCAGGGAACCGGGGACGACCGACGTGGACATCAAGGTGGAAGACAAGTTTCCCCTCCACGGGAGCCTGGAACTCAACAACCGGGGGACCCACGATACGACCGATCTCCGGCTGAACGCGCTGCTTGGGTATTACAACCTCTGGCAGAGGGACCATGCCTTTTCCGTCCAGTACCAGATGTCCCCGCAGGACCTGGACGAGGTCAAAGCCCTGGCCTTTTCCTACACTCTTCCGAATCCCTGGAACGTGGACCACCAGGTTGCCCTTTACGGAATCCTGTCGGACAGCGAAACCGCCTTCGGAGCGGGATTCCAGACCGTCGGCAAGGGCCAGATTTACGGCCTCCGGTACGTGCTTCCGCTACCCCCCTACGAGCTGTATTTTCACAACCTCACCCTGGG
>JACAEW010000274.1 GCA_013388675.1 Syntrophaceae bacterium
GGAGTTCCTGAAATCCGTCCCTTACTTCTCCAATTTGACCATCAAGGATATGGAAAGGATTTGCCAAGAGGCGACAGAGCTTTCCTTTTCCCAGGGGGAGGTTCTTTTCGTGGAAGGGGAGCCCTGCCGGGGGCTTTACATCGTGAAATCAGGGCGGGTCCGCATCTTCAAAACCTCTCCGCAAGGAAGGGAGCATGTATTGCTCATCGCCAGGCGGGGGGAAAGCTTCAACGACGTTCCGGTCTTCGATGGGGGCCCCAACCCGGCCAGCGCCTCGGCCCTGGAACCCTCGGTGGTCTGCCTGATTCCGAAGGCGGTGTTTCTGGCTCTGATCGCCGACTGCCCCCCGGCCCTGGCCATCCTGAAAGTTTTTTCCGCCCGGCTGCGCTATCTGACTTCCATGGTTGAAGACCTTTCCTTCCGCAGCGTGGTCAACCGGATGGCCCGGCTGTTGCTGGAGCTGGCGGTGGTGCCCGGCGGGACCGTCCCCGTCCCGAGGCTGACCCAGGATGAGATGGCGGCCCGGGTGGGATCGGTCCGGGACGTAATCGGCCGGAGCCTCAAGGCGCTGGAGGCCGCGGGCGCCATCCGCATGGAGGGTCACCGGATTTATGTGATCGATTCGGGGAAGTTGAAAAAGATGGTTTGATTTTCCGACAAAAGTCGTAGTCGTTCGGCAATGCCAAGATGGAAAATAGAAGAGAAATGAATCCATTGGCTTTTTGAAGAAGCAGCCATACTTTTCAATATATCCTTTGGGCGCAAGGCATCCGGAAAAATTCCCCCGTTCCCCCTTCGAAAAAGGGGGGCGGAGAGAGGATTCAAGAAGTCGATTTCAAAAGGCTGGAGTCATCCAAGAAAAAGGATTTCGCAGGGACGAGGACGATTCATGAATACGGGAGTGCCGGAGATTGATCCGGCAAAGTGTACGGGATGCGGAGAATGCATCGAGGAATGCCCCACCCAAGCCGTAGAGCTGCTGGAAGGCAAAGCCGTCATTGCAAGGCCGGATGACTGCTGCTATTGCACGAACTGCGAATCCCTCTGCCCTGAAGAGGCCATCCGCTGTCCTTTTGAGATCATCCTGGCCGAGTGATAGAAATGATTGCCATCCGCTAGGCCCGGATAGATTTCTTCCGCGCCGATCTCACCCGGGCGAGGCCAAAGGTGAGAAGGGCAATGATCAGCCCGATGAGGTCGGTTTTCCATTCGGGAACGGATAAAGCCATACCCGCGACGAAAAAAGCGATCCGGTAACCCCAGTGGAGCCACCCGACCCCCAGAAGATAGCCTTCGAAGGAGGACCCGATCAGGACGACCCCCAGGCCGGCCGAGATAACCGCCTGAAAAACCTCTGACGTTCCGGCTTGAAGAATGAGGCCCGGGTTGAAAACGAAGATGAATGGAAGGATATAGATAACCCCTCCCAGTCGGAAAGCGGCGAGCCCGACTTTCAGGGAAGACATCTGGGCGATGGTTCCCGCTGGAAAGGCCGCCAGGGCCACGGAAGGAGTGATGAAGGACATCCAAATGGGTACCCGGTTTCTGGCGACCCAGGAAAGCGAATTTCGCCTCTTAGGGAAGCAACCTGTCGTAAAAGAACGCCCTGATGGCCTGGGGGGAACGCACCCAGAGGGTGAATGACCTGCCCAAGGTTCAGGATTTGGTTGGTTGGATTATAAAAGAAGCAGAGGGGATTTTGAAAAATGCCACTAAATTCCTAATGACTTCGCTCAAAAGAAGCAGAAAAGGGGTTATCGATTTCTCGATGGCTAACCCCTTAATCTTATCCGCCCGAAGGGGGAAAAGGGCGGGACCCGTCCTAAAGGATCAAAACTTTGCGTTCCACCGCATAATTACCCAATATAGGATCAGAACCCATATGGGTAAACTCAGCAAAAAACCGAAAAACACACCCTTTTGAGTATTGGCGAATTCAAAGTACCGGTCTGCATTCCTTTTTAAATAAGATACATAATCGGCTTCGTTCCGGTTTCTCCGATCCTGGGTCATCCTGCGGTCCAGGCCGGACCTCCTGTCCGGTAGAAAATCAAGGATTTCGACCTTGCGCCGGTCCACTCCTGAACGTCTCCCCCCTTTATCCCTGAGGTTTTCAATAGGATTCGCAGCCCCCACAGCTATCCTCTCCTTGTTTAGGTTATTGCCATTCGATGAATATCGGGACCCCACCCAATCGGATAAAAAAAAACTATCCTAAAACAGAAATATTGTCAAATATTTTTTACACTTTTAAGTATTTTTTTACACTCCAAAACCGAAACAATCTTTTGAATTTATTTATTTTTTAAGAATGGGATGAATGGGAAAGGCGGGATATTTTTAAAAAAACTAAATTAAAGGGGGCCCTGAAGGTCCTGATGGCTTACGGGGGGGCCGATTCTAAATTTCTTTATCCGGAAAACGGAGTCATAAAATGGAGGGATGGGAAATTTTATTTTCCTTTTCCCTTTTCCACAACCTTTGCCCAGGAATCCCTTAGGGTTGCAGTACGGTTGAATACCAGCGATCCCGGGGCCGAATCAACCGGGTCAGCGCAGAAGTACCCGGTTCTCTCAAACTGGTATCGGCTTCCCGGGGTCGCATTCGCCAGGCTGGGCTCCACCCGGCAATTCTTTAAAACCTCGAGTGAGTTCGGGTTCAAATGCTTCAGAAAATCATCACCCGCCTCCATGGGATTGGGGGCTTTGAAAAGCCGGTCATAGAGGCGTACTTCCGCCGGGAGAGAATGGTCCGCCGATACCCAGTGGAGGGTGGCATCGACTTTGCGCCCGTCCGGCGCAAACCCGCTCCGGGTCTGGGGATCATAGGTGCAGTGAATTTCCGCAACCTTACCCGTTTGGGGGTCTTTCACCGCTTTTATGCCCTTCAAGTAATAGCCGTACCGGAGACGAACCTCCTTCCCCGGGGCCAGGCGGTAGAATTTCTTGGGAGGATTCTCCATGAAATCCTCCTCTTCGATGTAAAGCACCCTGGAGAAAGGGACCCTCCGCGATCCCAGGGCTGCATTTTGGGGATGGTAGGGGGCGTCAAACTCCTCCATTTGTCCTTCCGGGTAGTTGTCGATCACCACCCGGAGGGGACGGAGAACGGCCATCACCCGGGGTGCCCGGGCGTTCAGGTCTTCACGAAGGCAATTTTCCAGAAGGGCCACGTCCACGATACTGTCATTCTTGGCCACCCCGATCCGAGCGCAGAAGTCGCGGATGGCCTCGGGGGTGTATCCCCTCCTGCGCAGCCCGGCAACGGTGGGCATCCGGGGGTCGTCCCATCCGAAAACGGTCCTCCTTTGCACCAGCTCGATCAGCCTCCGCTTGCTCAAAACCGTGTAGCTCAGGTTGAGGCGGGCAAACTCGATCTGCTGCGGATGATCTTTCACCCCCAATTCATCCAGGAACCAGTCGTATAGGGGACGGTTATTCTCGAACTCCAGGGTGCAGATCGAATGGGTGATGCGCTCGATCGAATCGGACAGGCAATGGGCGAAGTCATACATGGGATAAATGACCCACCGGTTCCCGGTCCGGTAGTGGGGTTCTCTTTTGATCCGGAAGATGACCGGATCGCGCATGACGATATTGGGCGAAGCCATGTCGATCTTGGCGCGGAGAACGTGAGCCCCCTCTTCGAACTCCCCGGCCCGCATGCGCCGGAAGAGGTCCAGGTTTTCCTCCACCGAACGGTTGCGATAAGGGCTCTCCTTTCCCGGGTCGGTCAGAGTGCCCCGGTATTTGCGGATCTCCTCCGCGCTCAGGCTGCACACATAAGCTTTGCCCATTTGGATCAACTGCTCGGCGTACTGGTAGAGCTGTTCATAATAGTCGGAGGCAAAGAAGAGCCGGTCTTCCCAGTCGAAGCCCAGCCAGCGAACGTCCCGGATGATCGATTCCACGTATTCCATGGTCTCCCCCGCCGGGTCCGTATCGTCCATGCGCAGGTTGCAGGTTCCGCCGTACTGGGCGGCGATCCCGAAATTCAGGCACACCGACTTGGCGTGGCCGATATGCAGGTACCCGTTGGGTTCCGGGGGGAAACGGGTCGCCACCCGCCGGTTGAACCGGCCGGTCCGGTTGTGTTCATCGATGATATCCCGGATAAAATCCGACGGGAGAGTCGTTTCTGGTGTCCCCATGCCTTTTATCCTTTTCTCATCCCTCTCAGCTCACCGACCCGATACCAAGCAAATTACAATCCCAGTTCCTCCCCGATCAGGAAAACCGAAAAGTCCGTAAGCCGGGGTTTTTTCACCAGGACTACATAGGCGTTGCAGATCCTCTCAGGCGACGAGCAATCGACGCACTGCCCGGTTTGTCCGCAGGGGGGTTTGTAGCCCAGACGCTTCACGTTCATGGGGGCGACCCATTCCTTCACCCTCCGATGGGCCTCCTGGATGTCCTTGACAATCTTGTTGATCCCGCAGAACACCACGACCTTCTTGGGACCGAAGATCATGGGGGCGACCCGGTTGCCGGTGGCATCGATGTTGTACAGTTTGCCGTCTTCGGTGACCGCGTTGCTGCCGGAGACAAAAAAATCCGCGAAAAAAATTTCCCGGCGGAGCCTGGCCCCTTCCTCCGGGGAAAGCCCCTTGGCAAGGGGATTGAGAAACTTCACCGGGCGCTTCTGAATGGCATCATGGAAACCCATCTGGTTTAAAGTGAGCGATCCCCCGACTCCGACCGTGGCCCCTTCGGGAATCATCTTCCAAAGGGCCTCCAGGGCATCCGCCGCCTTGGGAAAGTACTGGGCGTCGAAGTTGTTTTTCTTCAGGGCTGAAATCGCCCTCTGGGCCTGCATTTCGCCGTACCACTGGTGGAACTGGCTCATTCTATAATCCTCCTTTAAAATAGCTTTTCGCAGTCAGCGATCGGCTCCCAGCTAAAGCTTTTTTCGCCGCCTACTGAAAGCTGATGGCTGAACGCTTAATAAACGGACCGTCCGCCGCTCACGTCGTAACACTGACCGGTGACGAAGGAAGCTTCGTCGGAGACCAGGAACTTCACGACGGCGGCCACCTCCTCGGGGTTCCCCAGCCTTCCCATGGGAATTTTCGAGGTCAGGAAAGCCCTCTGTTCCGGGCTCATGCTTCTAGCCATGTCGGTTTCCAGCAGGGCCGGGGAAACAGCGTTCACCCGGATTTGGGTCTTGGCCAGTTCCTTTCCCAGGGTCTTGGTGAGCGCAATGATGCCCGCCTTGGAGGCCGAATAGGGGGCCATATCCGGGTTCCCCTCCTTGCCGGCCACCGAGGCGATGTTGACGATGCTTCCGCTCCCCTGCCTCTTCATCACCGCCAGAACCGCCTTGCTGCAGAGGAAAGTCCCCTTCAGGTTCACGGCGATCACTTCATCCCATCGGTCCTCGGGGTAATCCGCCACGGGAAGAGCGGGGCCCAGGATCCCCGCGTTGTTCACCAGGATATCGATCCGCCCGAATTTTTCCACCGCATCCGCGACCATCTTCTGCACCTCGGGCCATCGGCTTACATCCACCCGCAGGGCCAGGGATTCCCCCTTTCTCTGCCGGAGGACATCGGCCTTCTCCTGGGCGCTGGCACGATCAATCTCCGCGATGACCATTCTGGCCCCGTCCCGGGCCAGCCTCTCGGCAATGGCCCATCCCAATCCCCTGCCGGCGCCGGTTACGATGGCCACCTTTCCCGCTAGGTCCATTCTCTCCTCCTCCCCCGGGCGGGGGTCTCCGTTATCGTCTTTTCTGGGCGCTCATGGTGAGCATGCTGATGACTTTCCCCACCGCCTTCTTGACTTCCTGGCCCCTTTTTCCCCTTTCCAGGAAGTCCTCCATGAGGTCTTCGGCAATCACCGCCCTCTCCGAATGGGTCCCCTTGGAAAGGATCAACCGGTATTCCTTCTCCTCCTTCAAAACCGCTTCCAACCGGGTCCCCCGGTCCAGGGAGGCAACGATTTTTTTCATTTCTTTTTCGACGTCTTCTGGATTCATGTTTGTATTCCTCTTTATGGGTCCCTTCCTTTTTCCGAATGGGTAAATACCCGGGAAAGGAAATAGGGATGACTTTTTTATATTTTTCGGTTATATAACAACCGGTCCATATGAAATTATACTCCAAGCTCGGCGGGGCGCAAACTGCTTATTTGAAAGGAGGAGGCTGAAATGATCCGTGCATTTTGGATCGGCCTGATCTGCGGATTCATCGTTCTGCTCATATCTTTTTCCCCGACCCTGGCCCAGAAAGAAAAGGTTCCGCCCCCGAAACCCAAGGCGCCTCCGGCGGAAAGGATCGATGAGGGGGTTTGCTTCGGATGCCACTCCGAGATCGAGGCCCTGAAAACCAAAGGGAAGCACGCCAAGGCCGTCTCCTGCACCGGCTGTCATTCGGACGTCAAGGCCCATCTCGAAGACACAGGCAAAAAACCCCTGAGCCGCCTGGACCTGGAAAACTGCGGGAGTTGTCACAAGGAGCAATACCAGACCTACATGGCGGTCAACCTGAAATCCCGGGCCAAGCTGGAAAAATCCACCACCACCAGCCGTTCCCCCACCTTCGACAAACTCATGTTCCCCCACGGGTTCACCAAGGAGCACGCCGAGCCCCGTTCTCATGCCTTCATGCTCATCGATCAATTGATCGTGGACCGGGCCTATGGCGGCCGGTTCCAGTTGAAGGATTGGACCTACATCGATAAGGCGGGAAAGCTCTGGGATATCGTCGCGGACACCGGGAAAGAGCTTCCCCAGACCGCGAAGGCGGGCAACACGGTATGCCTCACCTGCAAGACCTCCGACCATGTCTTGAAATGGGCCTACCTGGGTGACCCGAACCCTGCAGCCCCCCTGAAACGGGGGGGCAACCCGGAAGCCGTAGAAATGGCCAAAAACCATCTGCAAAATCCGATGGGCTGTATTCACTGCCACGATCCCCATGCGGGAAAACCCCGGGTGATCCGGGATGCCCTCATCGAAGCGGCGGTGGGCCGGGGCGAGGGAACCTACCCCTACGACCCCGAGAAGAGCAAGGAGACCACCATCGAGAAGATCGTCTTCAAGCGGGACGGGAAGGATTTCCGGGCCATCGGCATCCTGAACAAGCCGGATTCCAACCTGATGTGCGCCCAGTGCCACGTGGAGTATAACTGCAATCCGGGCCTGAATCCCCAGACCGGAGCGGCCATCGGCATGGACAGCCGCCTGACCAATTATTATCCCTGGGTGAACGTGTTCGACCTCCAGAAACGGTACGAAAGCATCGGCTTCAAGGATTTCCGCCACGGCGTAACCGGAGCGGCCCTCACCAAGATCCAGCACCCCGAGGTGGAGACCTACTGGGGGTCCAAGCATGAGCGGGCCGGAGTCGAGTGCAAAGACTGTCACATGCCCAAGGTGAAGGTCAAGGGCAAACCCTACACCTACCATGGCCAGCGCAGCGCCCGGTATATCCTGAAAGACACCTGCGTGCGTTGCCATCCCAAGTGGACCGTCGAAGAAGCCGAGTATCAGGTGGACGCCGTCCAAAACTACATCCGGGGAAAGATGCGGAAGGCCGAGTTCTGGTTGGGAGAGCTCATCAACGCCTTTATCCGGGCCAAAGACCTGGGGGTGAGCGAGGACATCTTGAACGAGGCCCGCAAGGAGCACGACCGGGCCCACATCCTCTGGGAATGGTGGACGGCGGAAAACAGCGACGGGTTCCACAATCCGGAAGCCGCCCGCCGATCCCTGGCCGAGTCCATGAACGCCTCCCAGAAGGGGATCGAGATTCTAAACAAGGCCATCGGCCAAAAAGTCGCTGCCAAATAAACCATTCTTTTGCCGGGGCGATTCGTGAAACGCCCCTACTTTATGGGAATCACCCAAAAGGATTCCCGCCGCATGGCCACCTGGATCCCCTGCCCTTCCTGGAGACCCAGGTTCCGGAAAACATAATTGGGAAGGTTAATCTCCAGATGAACATCCAGCCCGCTGGGCCGGAATAAGACCCAGCGGTGCGTTCCCCGGTCCAGGATCCTCTCCACGCTTCCCCCGAGGATGTTACCCCGCAACGACTCTTTTATCGGTTTGCCCGGCCGCAGAATCATCACCTCCTCCGGGCGAAGGTACAGGATCACTTCTTCTCCCGGGGAAACACTCCTTGCAGTTTGGCTGGATGGGATAACGACTTTTCTGCCCCAAAGACCGATGTTCACGGAGCCTTCCCCTCCATCGCCCTTCAGCACTCTTCCCGGGAAAAGGTTTCGCAATCCCAGAAACCGGGCCACGTCCCAGGTGCGGGGGTGGAGGAAGACTTCTTCCCTTGAACCGCTCTGTTCCAGCCGGCCGTGGATGAGAACGTTGATTTTCTCACCCAGGAGGTAGGCTTCATCCAGATCATGGGTCACGTGGAGCGCGGTGAAGCGAAGGGAGCGGTGCAGGGAGATGAGAAGTTGCTGGGTCTCGTTCCTCAAGGCCGGGTCTAGGGCCGCCAGGGGTTCATCCAGAAGGAGCAGTCGGGGGGAAGGGGCCAGGGCCCTTCCCAAGGCGACCCTTTGTTTCTCCCCGCCGCTGAGCCCTTGGGGGTAGCGTTGGAGAAGGTGTTCGATCTTCAGGGTTTCGACCAGCCGGCCAAGATACGGGTCATCCTTGAGGAAATTTTGTCCGGGAGTCCGCAGCCCGAAAACCAGATTCTTCTCCACCGTGAGGTGGGGAAATAGGGCCAAATCCTGGGGAACGTAGGAGACCCCCCGCTTTTCCGGGGGCAGGTGCTGGACCTCTTCTTCTCCGAAAAAAATCTGACCCTTGTGGACCCTTCTTAATCCTGCAATGGATTCCAGGATGAGGGTCTTCCCCGCCCCCGTCGGTCCCAAGAGGACGTTAAACGCCGCTTCCTTCACGGTGAGGTTCAAATTTCCGATCCGAAAATCCCCCAGCGAAAGATGAAGTCCCCGCACTACGATCATAGGACCGGGCGCCTCCTTTCCAGCAGGCGGACCGCGTAAAGAGCGCTGAGCCCGATTCCCGCAAGGATGAGGATCAGGATAACCGTTTTCGGTATGTTCGCCGAGGCCAAGGCCATGAAAATGGCGGTCGGCATCGCCTCCGTCTTAAAGGCCATGGTCCCGGCCAGGGTGATCGTGGCCCCGAATTCCCCCACCGCCTTGGCCCAGCACAAAATTCCTGCGCTTACCAACCCTCGAAAAGCCAGGGGGAAGGTAATCCGCCAAAAGACCTGCCAGGCGCTTGAACCCAGGGAGCGCGCGACGGCCTCATATCGGGGAGAGATTTCATCCAGGGCCGTTTTCATCAGTCGGGTCGCCAAGCCGGCAATGGTCGCGAACTGGGCCAACACAATGCCCGGAAATTCGAAAACAAAGAAAATTCCCCGGGACTGGATCGCTTCGCCCACCCGGGTATTAAAGAAAATCAGCAGGGTCGCCCCCAGGGCGACCGGGGACATGATCATGGGCAGCTCCAAGATCGTATCGACCGCTCTCTTCCCGAAAAAACTCTTCCGGGATAGCGCATAACCCGCCGGCAAGCCGAAAGTTATGGCCAGAAAAGTTGAAAGGGTAGCCGTGCTCAGGCTCAGGCGAATCGAAAAAAGGGTGTCCGGCGATAGAAGAATTTCCCAGAACCTGCGGCCTTCAAAGGCGGTCAGGAGGGAAAGGATAAGGGCGGCATAAAAAAAGAAAAGCAGAAACGCGGCCCAGGCCGATGTCTTTAGAAAACCCATTTTCATATCCCCCTCCGTTGTCCTTCTTTTCCCTTTCTCGGTTCCAGGTGGGGTTCTTCCGGAAGGTCTACCGCCCCCTCTTTTTCCAAATACCGGGCAGTTCGTATTCGCCGCCGACGGGCGTGTTCGGGAGCGTAAACCGCCGGGCCTCTTCAATGCTCATCAGGTACCCGTGTTTCCTAAAAACGCTCTGCGCTTCCGGGGAGAGAAGAAAATTCACAAACCTATCCGCCCGGGCCCGATCTGTGGTAAACCTCGCGACCGCCGCGGGGATATAACCGATTCTGGGAATTTCCTCCGGTTTCAATAAAATCGTCTCGATTCGCTCCGGATCCCAAGCCTCGAATACTTGCCAGCCCAAGACCGCATCCACTCCCTTGAGGGAAATAATATTGGCGGTCTTTTCGCAGCTTTCCACCATGTTCACCAGGTTTTTCCGAAAAAGCTCTCTTTCCCGGGGAGTGAAATTTTTATCCACAATTTCCACTGCATAGGCTCCGACGCAGACATTATTCGGTTCAGCGATGGCCAAGCGAAGCCCGGGTCGGAGCAAATCCTTCAACGAGCGAATCTGCCGGGGATTTCCCCGCTGGACATTAATGGCCGGAACGAGATAAACGACGATTTTTTCGGTTTCCGAAAAGACCGTTCCCGCCTTTTTGGCCATCTCCATGAAATCCGACGACCCGGGAAAGTAAACATCCCCCTTGCGGGCCAGCTTCATTTGCGAGAGGACAAACCCGGAACCGCCGAAGGTGGTGAGGACCTTAACCCCTTCCTTTCCTTGGTAGATTCGGGCAGTCTCCTCGGTGGCCGGTTTGCTTGCCGCACCCGCAAAAATCAAAAATTCCCCGGCCTGCGCTTCCTTTAAAAAGAAGCCGGCCAAGGCCAAAAAGGCGATGAATCCTTTCAATATTGGTTCTAGGAACAGGAAATCAAGATGTATTATCCGGAAATGTTCTTTACGGTCCCCGAATTTTAGGATCATTTCATTTTCCTTCCTCTCCCCGCGGTATTTTATTGAAAAAATGGCTATGCAAAATCTGCCTAACGCTTTTCGCAAAAAATTTGCTGGAAGCGTTCGTTAATCTGCTCCTGGATGCCGGCAATCAGGCAATCATACTTTTCGAGCAGCTTTCTGGCCTCCGGGGTCAGCCGCGCCCCGCCTCCCCCCGGTCCCCCAGCCTGTTTTTCCACCAGGCGAAGGTTCAATTGTCCTTCCATGGCTTTGATCTGTCCCCAGGCTTTACGATAAGTCATCTTGAGCAGGCGGGCGGCGCGGGAAATGGACCCCTGCTCATCGATATATTGGAGCAGCTCCAGGCGGCCCGGTCCCAGGACGGGCCGCCCCTGAGCCTCCAGCCAGACTTTGGAACGTACTTGGAATTCCAACTGCTTAGCCTTTCAGACGGCCCACCTGAACCAGCGCTTTGCGCAGGGTCTCCCGGTTCTCCGGCTTTAGGGGAACCAGCGGCAGGCGGAGTGGGCCGGCCGGCAGGCCCATCATGTTCATGGCTTCCTTGGCCGGGGCAGGGTTGGACTCGATGAAAAGGGTCTTCACCACCGGAAGGGTTTTATAGTGTATTTCCCGGGCCTGTTCCAGTTTTCCCGCCAGCATCAGGTGGATCATCTCCCGGTACTCCTTGCCGATTACGTTGGCCACGGCCATGATCCCGCCATCGCCCCCCAGGGTCATCATGGGGAAGGTCAGGGCATCCTCGCCGGAGAGGACATAGAATTTCTTTGCCCCGCTCCGGGTCCCGCGCATGATGTCCATGGTCACCATCATGTCTCCGCAGGCATCCTTCATCCCGATGATGTTGTCGATCTTAGAGAGCTCGATCATGGACTTGGCTTCGATGAGCCTGCCCGTCCGGGAGGGGATGTTATAGATGAAAAGGGGCAGTTTGGTTGCTTTGGCCACGGTCTCAAAGTGCGCGAGGATCCCCTCCTGGGTCGGCCGATTGTAGTAGGGACAAACCTGGAGAGAGGCCGCGGCGCCCGCATGCTCGGCGTGCTTGGTCCTTTCGATGGCCTCGGCCGTGCTGTTGGACCCCGTCCCGGCCATGACCGGCACTCTTCCGCGGGCGAATTTCACCGTCAGCTCGATCACCTTATCGTGTTCCTCATTGGTCAAGGTGGGGGATTCGCCGGTCGTGCCGCAAGGAACCAACCCGTCGCATTTCTCTTCTTCGATGAAATAATCGATCAGCTTTTGGAGTCCGTCCACATCGAGGGAATAATCGGCCTTAAACGGAGTGATCAACGGAATGTGACATCCCACCCAGGTTTTCGGTTGCATAACTCCTCCTTTGATTTTATTTGAAAATTTTCCGCCGCAGACCCCCTAGCGCGGAATAGCCGTAAACCAATTCACCGCCTTCCCGCCCTTCCCGAAGGTGGGAAAAATTTGAATTTTGGTCGTCACCCAGGCCAAAGCCGGGGTCCAGTCCCGTCAAGGGCGGGATTGAAAACAATAGACATAATAGTTGATTCCGGCTTTCGCCGGAATGACGTGAAAAAGAAACCAATCAATTTTTTCACACCCTCCCCCCTCAAGGAGGAGGGAGAGGTTGGAGGGAATGATGGCGGAGCCATGGCTTTCAAAACAAAAAAGCCATGGGACCTTCGCCCATGGCTTTTAGGATGATGGCGGGGAGCAGGGGCCGGTTAGGGCATCCCAAAAGCGATGGGCAGGCCAACCTTTTTGAATTCAGGCTTCTTCCCCGACTGGCTTTTTCCTTCCTGCTTCGGACCGATCATCGCTTTGTTATTTTCTCCCTGAAAAATTTAAACTTATTTTACCGGAGTGGAGATTGATGTCAACAAAAATCTGCGTCCGTCCCCTAATTTTTTTTGAACCCCATTTTACGTTTTGGACGTCCGGATGCGGGAGGCAAGAAGAAGGCTGATGAGGATGCAGGCAATACAGGCCCAGCGCACTCCGGAAATAGAGAATGGAACATACAAAAGGGAAAGCAGCAGCGGAGAAAGGGCATACCCGGAAAACTTAAAGCAGTTGTACACCGAAGCCACCGGTTTTCGCAAGTCCGGCACCACTTCGACCGCCAGCGTATTCAGGGAGGTCCAAGCGGTCGCCGAACCCGCCCCAAAGAGAGCAAAAAGGAAAAGGTACTTTTTATAGGTGTATTCCACCGTCGCCAGGCCGAGAACCGCGACGACCATAATCACCCCTCCCAGGAAGGCGATGGGGATTCTTCCTTTCCGATCCCCCAGAACGCCGGCCATGGGTGCAGCCACGATGCCGAAGAAGCCGGTCATGGATAGGATGAGCCCCGTTTTGTCGGAAGCGAGCGAAAAGGTAACCTTTAAATAATCGGCCACAAAAGTCATGAGCCCGATGTACCCGAGGAATAGACAGAAAGCAGCCAAGCTGAGAAATTTCACTTCCGGGTAGGAATAGGATTTTCGGACCAGCGCCAGGGCATCGGCGAATGTTCCGGGCCTCTTAGATGATTTGATGTCGTCCCGGCCTGTGTACCAGTAGAGTATTCCGATCGACAGGGAGAAGGCCATGAGAAAGAAGAAAAACCAAGCCCAGCCCAGGGACACCTCCAGGACTCCGGATAAGAGGGGCCCCATGGTCACCCCGATCGTGTACATCACCCCCAGAATCCCCATGGCCCTGCCGGTATGCTTGCGGTCCACCATCTCCCCTACGAGGGCCAGAACGATGGGAGCGATGAAGGCCGCCCCAAACCCCTGAACGAAACGGGCGGCGATGAGAGTCGCCAGGTTAAAGGAGAGACCGGACAGGAGGCTACCCAGGGCGTAGGTCCCGAACCCAAAGAGGAGGGTCCTCCGCGTATCAAAGACCTGGGCAATGGAGCCGGAAAATAGCTGGAAAATCACATAAGGGATCATGTAGAGGGTAATCGTCAGGGATGCCCATTGAATGCTGATATCGAAGTGCTTACACAGAACGGGCAGGAGAGTAATGATCCCGACTCCCCCCATGGGGCCGATGATGGCTCCCAGGTAAATGGGCAGCAGGCGTTTCAGATTCATGGGCAAGCTCTTCCAGAGGGAAAACAGTCGATGAGAGGCACGTTATAACAACCCCCACGAGATGTCAACCTGGGAGAGCGGCGGATGGGTTCCAGAACAAATTCCCGGTGAAAAGGGGAGGAAGAAAGAGTATGATAGAATTAGGTTCTGCGGAGGGAATCAGAATCCGTTCACCCATTGAGTTTGGAATTTTGCTTCGAATTTCGATATTCGAACTTAGAACTTTCGGAGGTTGCGATGGCCCTGATGACCCCTGACCAGTACGAAGCCACTCTGGAAAAGATGAACCCCCGGGTCTTCATGAACGGGAAGAAGGTGGAAAGCATTCTGGAGAATAAAAACACCCGGACCGTGGTGGAGGCGAATAAGGCCAGCTATGCCTGGGCTCTGGACCCGAAATACAAAGACATCATGACCTGCCATTCGCCGCTCGTCAACGAAACGGTCAATCGTTACACTTACGTGAGCGCCAGCGTCGAGGACCTGGTCAAAAAAGCCCAGGCCGGAACTTTCACCTCGGAAATGCTGGGGACCTGCATCTATCGTTGCGTAGGGTACGATGCCTTCCATTCCCTGGCCAGCACCACCTGGGAGATGGACCGGGACCTGGGGACTCAGTATTATCCCCGATTCATCGAATTCCTGAAAACCGTCCAGAAAAAAGACCTGTCCGCCGCCGGCGCGCTCACCGAACCCCGGGGCCGGCGCAATCAAAAGACTCTCGAATGGCCGGACCCCCATCTTTCTTTAAAAATCGTTGACCAGAAAAAGGAGGGCATCGTGGTGCGGGGGGCCAAGATCAACATCAGCGGAGCTTACGCCTGCCATGAAATGGTCGTCCTTCCCCAGTCCGCCCATTCCAAGGATGAAGGGGATTACGCGGTCGCTTTTGCCATCCCCCCGGACACGAAAGGCATCACCTTTGTCTGCCAATACACGCCTTTCTCCGCAGAGCGGGAAATGGCCGACGACCTGGAGGAACTGGGCAACCCCCTTTTTGGCCAACGGGAAACCTCCATGGTGATCTTCGAAGACGTCTTCATCCCCTGGGAGCGGGTTTTTCACTGCGGCGAAACCCCTTTTTCCGGCAAGCTGGTGACTCGCTTCGCCCGCACCCACCGCATGACCTGCGGGGGAACCTGCAAAGTGGGTTTCATGAACCAGATTATCGGTGCGGCCAAACTGATCCAGGAGTATAAGGGACTGGAAAAGGCTCCGCATATCAATGAGCAGTTAGCCGAGATGGTGGTTCTCCGGGAAACCGGGCGGGCTTGCGGCCTAGCCGCGGCAATGAAAGGGGTGGAAGAGCCTCCCGGTTCCGGAGTATTTCTGCCCGATGAATTGATGGGCAATGTTTCCAAGCTGAACGTCTGCAACGCCTTCTGGCGGGTTATGGCCCTGGCGGGAGACATCGGGGGAGGATTGGTGGTCACCATGCCCTCCCTCAAGGAACTGAAGAACCCCGAGGTGAAAAAGTACGTGGAAGAATTCTACAGCTTCGGGTCGGAGGAGCCCACGGAAAACATCCTGAAGGTCCACAAGGCCTTGCAGCACTGGACCGCCGGCCTCCACGGCGTGGGCACCTGGCACGGCGCCGGCCCGGTCATGGCGCAAAAGATCATGCTCCAGCGGATCGCCAATTACGACCACGAAAAGGAACTGGTCAAGCGCACCTTGAACCTAAAAGAGAAAAAGAAGAAGCCGTAGGGCGACCCGGCGGCTCGCCCGTGCAGGCCCCCTTTTCCCCTCCCTCTCGATGGGGGAGGGCCGGGGCGGGGGGGATCGGAATTCATTCCCCGATGATCTTCACCAATACCCGTTTTTTCCTTCTCCCATCAAACTCCCCGTAAAAAATCTGCTCCCAGGGTCCGAAATCGAGCTTCCCCCCGGTTATCGCTACCACTACCTCCCGCCCCATGACCTGCCTTTTCAGATGGGCATCCCCGTTATCCTCCCCGGTCCGGTTGTGGCGGTATTTGGAAGTGGGTTCATGGGGCGCCAGCTTTTCGAGCCACTCGTCATAATCCTGGTGCAGCCCCGGTTCATCGTCGTTGATAAAGACCGACGCGGTGATATGCATGGCGTTACAAAGCAGGAGGCCTTCTTTGATCCCGCTCTCCCGCAGACACTCATCCACCTTTGGGGTAATGTTGACGAAAGCCCTGCGGGTGGGAATATTGAACCAGAGTTCTTTGCGGAAGTTTTTCATTTCTTCCCCCTCATCCTCCCAGGATTGATCTCGTTGGATGGATATATAAAGAATGATCCAAAATCAGTAAATTTTCTTGTATAATAAATATCATACAGGGTGATTTGGGAAAGGGAAAAATTCATCCCAGGGCTTGGAAATGATTCCTCTGATTGAAAAAAGCGATTTGCGGCAGAAGAACTCTGCCGAAAGAACCGAGTCATTCGTCTCGAGGTATTCGGGTCGGCGGTAGGAGATTCTTTTGACCCTGATAAATCGGACCTCGACTTTCTGGTGGAATTCCAGATCGGGGCGAACTTGGGTCCCTCGATGGCCAACTATTTTGATCTTAAGGAGCAGTTGGAGAATTCGTTGGGCTGTAAGGTTGATTTAGTTATGCAATCAGCCCTGAAAAATCCTTATTTTATAAAGGAAGTCAACCGGAGCAAGAGGCTTCTTTATGAAGCAGAAATCGCCCAAATGGCTTGAAGACCTGCGCGCCTCGGCCGCTGTTATCTTGCAGGCTTCTGCGGCAAAGACCCTCCGGGAATACCAGGCTGATCCCCTTCTGCGGGCGGCAATCGAACATCACTTCGAAATCATCGGAGAAGCGCTGAGCCGCTAGGCTCGCTACGACCCTGAGGTGGTTTCCCGCATCGGAGATTACCCGAAAATCATCCCCTTCCGCAACGTGCTGATCCAAAAGTATGACCTGATCGACCACGCTCAGGTTTGGAAGGTGGTACGCGAACCAGTGCCCGTCCTCCGAAAACAAGCCGAGTCTATCCTGCAGGAATTTGAAGATAAGAAAATCATATCCACTCCGCCAGGCAGCGGTAGGGGCGGTTCGCGAACCGCCCCTGCGGACGTTTGCGGCGAAGCCTCTTTTTCCGTGCAAGGCCGCGGAAAAAGCTTAGGCGCTTACCGCTTAAATTGATGCTTTTGGGGCGTCAAATCATTTTTGCTGCGTCTGAAAGCCCTCGGCAAGGAGTTTCATCGTTTTTTTGAAAATCTCGACTTTTTGGTTCTGGCTATGCCAGGCTAGGAAGAATGGAAAGGGATGATGTGACTGACTGGATTCGGCAGGTGCCAGGGTTTCGTTCGGGGAGGTGGTGGAAGGGCGTTTTAGCGCTCCTGGGTTATGCGGTTATTTTTCTATTGATGGCTGGGGGTCTTTTCGGCGGGGGCTTGCATGTCCTGGTCACGAATGTGTTGGGATTGCCCGGCCTTATTTTTTATCTGAAGTTGGGGCCGTGGGTGAATGCGTTAGGCCCTCCTTATGTTGCCACGGACGCTTTCTTGGCGCTGGTGTATATTTTGAATGCTCGCGCGAGCACCTTCCTCTTGGGTGCAGAGTCCCTGGCCATGATCTTATTGGCGGCCAATGCTTGGGGTATCCGGTCCTCTATTCCCCTCCTTCATTCCCGGTCTAAAGGTTTTAGGATTGCCGGGTGGTTTCTTTTGTTGTTCCTTTGCGTCACAGCCCTTGCGGTTACTCTGGAAAGGAGACCTTGGGGGTTTTTGAGGGCGTAAAGGATTTATGGGCAATAGGGAGCAGAAAGGAAATGGCCGTTAACTTCATAAGCCTGACTTGGGGCTGGCGAAGGCTGCCTTTCTTGACATGGTTGATATTCCATTTTTATAATTACCTATAGGAAGAATGGGAAGAGAGGGATCAACCGATGGCGGGAACGGGGGCCAAATACCGGGAGCTAACCGAAAAGGACCTTGATTTTCTGGTGGAAACCGTATCTCCCGAGGCCAAAGATAAGAGCAGACTCAGGCAAATCATCCGGGAGGACCAGGATATCAGGAAAGCCTACGTGGAAGATGACAAGGTTTTCAGAAGGTTTGTGGATGAGGAAGAAAGCTTTATCCGAGTCTCCCCCCTCCTTTTCTTCGAGGTCCTGCTGCGAAAAACGGCGAAAGATTTGGAAAAAGCCGGCTACACGGTCGAAAAATCCAGAACCATGAAGATTCCGGTCTTCGACACCCAGGAAGTTTCCGATTTCTTGAATCGGGAAGAGCTTCTGCTCTATCTGGCGGATATGCTTTCGTCCTTCACCCGGGTGGAGAGTTACACCATTCCGGTCAGGATCGGGGAGGGAATCTGGGAAAAGGTCCGGTTTAATGACCTGGATATCTTAAGCCTCATTCGGTTCTCGCAGTTTGTGGAGGATGAGTACCGGCTCGGATTTTACAAAAGGATTGCCGATATCTGCCTCTTTATCATAGGGATCTTTCCCGATTATGCCGAGCGCGATTACCGCTATCCTTTCTCCGGCCAAGTCCGCCCGCACATCCGCGGGAAACTGAGGATCAGCCCGGGGGATTATGCGGAAGAAGGCCAGAAATTTTATAGGCTGGCGGCCGAGCATCCCTCCGCCAGGGAACTGCATTTGGAAGAGACTTTTTGGTCGCTGCACAGGGATTTTCAAAAGGCCAAGAAGCCGCTGAATTTTATCGCCGATCATTACCTCCAACATCGGCGGGATAAATTCTTCGGATAACCGGACTCCAGGCTTAGAATCCATTCGCCCCCAGCCAGGTCGTTGGAAGGAATACCTTCCTGACCGTCCCAGGTTCCTCCAGAACCCCCAACGGCATAGAGAAGAGGCATTCCGGGCCAGTTAGCTCCCCATGGCATGGTACTCAGGGTCATGCGGACCCGGGGTTCAGCCCCGCCTCGATCGGGTTCTATCGAGTCTGAATTCCGGCTTTTGCCAGAGGAAAGCCGGTCCGGTTGACTTCCGCAGGTTCCTCCCTTTTTTCGTTTTTGGGTCTTCTCCCAATCGAGTAGGTAAAAAGGGATAAAACGACTCGATCGCACAGGCCCAGGGGGGCATCCCGCCCGGGGCGGGGCAGCCTCGGCGGGAAAAATCCGGGGTTCCGGAGCCCTGGCCCGGCTTCCCCAAGGCACCCGGTCCCCGATCCCTTCGCCTCAAACTGAATCCCAGCTTAAACAGGGACAACCCCATTCATTTCCGACGCGACCCGATGGAAGCACCGCTGCCTCAGGATGTCCTGCCC
>JACAEW010000275.1 GCA_013388675.1 Syntrophaceae bacterium
CATATATCCAGAATCTCAAGCCGTTTCAGCGGAAATGCCCTCATCCGGTTCCCTCCTTCCATGACTCCCTCCGTCGTCTTCGATCCAGACCTGGGAGGGGAGGTGACTAATGAGGTCACTCTATACCGTTGAAGTTGCAACCGGATTACAGACTCATGAAACTTGCTTGAAGTTTCTTCGGATGGTTTTTCCCGTTTTTCCGCCGGGTTTCTTCAACCTCCGGTTTTCGAGTCTTCTTGGAAGAGAGGGATTCCCCCGGCGACTCGAGGATGCAAGTCGATGAGGGTCGAAAAGGTGACTGTCCCTGCGGCTCCCTGGCGAATGCAGCGGAGAACCGTTGTTTCCTGATTCTCCCCGTATCGGGGTGAATACCAACCCAGGATCGGGTCGCTTTGCCCCCTTATGGCTTCAAGTCCCGGGTCCCCTTCCAGGCGGAGAAAAATTTTTTCGGGCCCGCACCGGATGAGCCACCCGCCGTCCTGGGGGGAGGGGAAGGCTTCGGGATGGAGGTGAAAATTCAATTCGAAGCGATGCGTCCCTTTGCCGAAAAAAACATCCCCGATGCGGATTTCGCCGGGTCGCGCCTCGATTTTTCTCCGATGGATGACCTTCGGCCTCAGGCGCTCATATCCGTTATGGATAGCCTCGAAAAAGAGCGTTCCGTTTCGGTTCATTAGCTGCAGTAGCCTGGCTTTGAACGGGCGGCTCCAGATGAAACCAGTTTCTTGCACCGCTTGATCCTGCCCATCGATCGTCACCGTGTTGTGGGCCCGGGTGCCTTTGAAATACCGTCTCCATTCGGGAACCTGGTTGTACCGGTAGGTTCCCGGATCCACCAGAATCCCGCGTCCGTTCAAGGAGAGGGTAATCGACAGGGCGTCCGCATGACCGTGGTTATAGAGCGGCGGCTTTCCGAGAGGGCCATGGTCAAAGGTAAAAACCGTTTCGCCGGACCGGAGCACAGTGTATCCCGATGAGGGAAAGGAATGCCATGTCAGGAGCTCCGTTTTCATTCCGGATTCATCGCCCCGGCGAGGCTCGTTAACGGGTGGTCTTCGACCTCCCGGGAGACCATGGAGGCGAAGGGCCCTTCAGCTTCGCTCTGCCTTGCGGATACCGTTCCGTTGGTTGGCGAAATGGGTTCTCCGGGGGTGAATACCGGGGGCCACCACGCACCCATCGTCGCTGTCCCCGATCGCCGGCAGATAGCTTCCTTGGCGAAAGGCTTCCAGGAAACGCTCCCCCTTGTCGAGGAGAGGCTTCCATTCCAGATGGAGATCGATTCCGTTTTTTTTCAGGAAATCAAAGGCCAGCCAATAGACATCCAGAATTAACCGGTGGTACCCCAAGGACTGCTCCACCAGGCCCCCGTCGGGAAGGATCTGATCCAAGATCTCCCTCCGAAGAGTCTTGACGCCAAGGGATAGCCAGCGGTCCCCCTCGGGGAAAGAACGAAACACTACTCCCGCAAAGACCAGCCCTAGGCCTTCGCAGACAGTGTGATTCCCCCGGGAGGCGTACAAGGACAAACGCCTGGAGATCCACCAGGCGTGCAGATACAGGAAATGGAGAATCTCGCGCCGCTGATCGGGGGAAAGGTCCATCAACTTTAAGGAATAAACGAAAACGGGAATACGAAGTCCGCATTCCATAGCCGAGATGTAATGGGGACCCAGAGGAAAGGGATTCTTTTTCATCCACTCGAAAAGGGCCTCCTGGGCCCGGGCGATGGCCTGGGAATTGCTCTGCCCTTCTCCAATTAGGCTGGAAGAAAAGAGCAAGGCGGTTACGTTTTGCAGCCTGGCCGGCTCCCAGACCAGGCGGATGTCGGGAAGTTCCTCGCCGAGGGGGAGATCGGCGAAGAAGCGGCCGCGGGTTTCGGCCTCGAATCGTTCGATGCTCGCGCGATCGCCTCCCAGGCAAAAAACCTCACCCTCCATAAGCCCTTTCACCGTCCCGGGGGGAAGATGACCCTGAAATTCGGGAAGCTGGATTCCCCGCAGGGCTTTTTCATCCATATTGGGAACTTTCGGCAGAAATCGGGAAGAAAGGGCGGGCCGTTTCAGCCAGAAAAATAGGATTTCCTGCCGGAGACGGTACCCCATCTCCCGGAGGGAGGCTCGGCGGAGTCGCAGCAGATAATTTTTTGCATTTCTCCCTGGGAGCATAAATTGTGGAGAATCGAAGCCAATCGCCCTTTCACCTTGCGATCCGGGGGGCTAAAGAGTTGAAGCGATTGCTTCAATCGGGTTAAATCGCGAATCGATCGATGAAGAAAAGGGATTGGCAGCCTCCTATTCGGCCATGGGAGGGGATAGCGACAAAATCCAGCTTGGTTACAGAGATACGATCTGGCCAGTGCGCAGGGATTCGAGAACCTTGAAGCTGGCCAAGGACGTCAGGCAGAGTTCCCGCCAGGGGATCAGCGGACCGATTCCGTTCCGGAGGGCTTTCAGGAAGATTCCGATCTCCTCCTTCTGTCCTTTATCCTGATTCAGCAGCTTTTTATCCTTCCGTTTTCCTTCCCAAAATAGGGTGAGCGATTTGAAGTCTTCCAGAACGGCCGTGCAACCGCGGGCGAATACCTCCACCCGCTCCTTGGGCAGCCGTTTGTCTCCGTTGGCCAGGTAGGAAATAGTTCCGATCGAACCGTTTTCATAGGAGAGGGAGATATTCACCACGTCGGCGAGGTTCCTTGGGTCCGTCATCGCCTGGGCATGCAGCCGGACCGGGAGCGAACCGTTCAGGAAGGTAAGAAAATCAACGAAATGACAGACCTCTCCGATAATCCGTCCTCCCCCCCTTTCCGGGTCCTGGATCCAGGAGTCGGCGGGGATGGTCCCGGCGTTAATCCGGTAGATCATCGCCATGGGGCCCGAGCCGAATTCCTCCTTGAGCATTCGGGCTAGGGGAGAAAAACGGCGGTTGTAGCCGACCATCAATAAATGCAGTGCCGAGTGCCGAGTGCCAAGTGCCAAGTAAACATCTTTAATTTCGTCAAGTTCTGATTCAGTAAGACAAAGGGGTTTTTCGACGAAGACGTGCTTGCCAGCCCGCAGGGCTTTGAGGACGTATTCCGCGTGGGAATCGTGGCGGGTGGCGATGAAAACCGTATTGATCTCCGGGTTTTCCAGGATATCCTTCTCATCACCCGTGCAGAACTCGAACCCGAACCGTTCCGCCGCCGAGCGAGATCCGGTCCCCGTGGCGGTCATGACCCCGACAAGCCGCACTCCGTCGTTTTTGCGTATGTGGGGAAGGAGATGACTCTGGGCGTAACTGCCGGCGCCGATAAAGCCGATCGAAACCGGTGAGGGGTGAGGGACGAGGGGACCGGACGGATACGGATTCTTTCATTTACCAGGGGCTTTTGAAGGTCGTATTCGATGAGGATACCGATGAAGGGTTCGGATTTCGACATCAATAAGTCGTAGGCAGCGGGGGCATCGTCGAGCCTGAAGGTGTGAGTGGTGAGATAACTGACGTCGAGCTTGCTTGAGCGTAGAAGCGCCTGGAAGGCCTCCATGTTGCGCTTCTCGGTCCAGCGAACGTAGGCCGGCGGATAATCGATGCCCTTTTCCTCGTACCCCGGGTCGTACCGCCCCGGTCCATAAGAACAGGACATTCGAAGCTGCAGCTCCTTCCGGTAGAAGTGTGGTTCCCGGTCGAACCCGGCGGGCACCGCTCCGACTATTACGATCGTCCCTCTTTTCCGGGCAATGGCGCCGGCGAAGTTGATGGGATCCAAGGAATCGGTTGCGGCGGTGATGATCACGGCATCGCAACCCAGGCCGCCGGTGAAATGGAGGATGCGCTCCTCGATTCCCGGGGTGTCCCGGTGCAGGGCCAGGTCCGCGCATTGGTTGGCGGCGACTCCGACCATGACCGGATCGATATCGATTCCCACCACCCTTACACCGGAAACCCGGAGGAGCAGGGCGGTCAATTGGCCGACCAGGCCCAGCCCGATAACCGCGCAGGCCTCGCCCAGCCGCAGGTCCGCCTGGCGAACCCCCTGCAGGGCGATGGCCCCCAGGGTGTTGTAGGCGGCCTGGCGCAGGTCCGCATCGGGATGGAGCTTGACGCAGAGATTCCGGGGGACTGCGACCAGGTCCGCATGGCAGGCTGTCAGGCCTCCGCAGGCCACGAGATCCCCGACTTCGAACTCGCGCACATCGGCCCCAACTTCAATGACCGCTCCCGCACTGGAATAGCCCAGGGGGGAATAGGCATCGAGCTTCTTCATGACGGCCCGGTAGGCCGGGACGATTCCCTGGCTCCGGACGACATCCAGAACTTGCTTCACCTGTTGCGGCCGGGCCCGGGCCTTTTCCAGAAGGTTCATGCGGGCCGCCTTGAGCGTAGCCCCTTCGGTCCCCGGGCTGATGAGCGAAAAATGATTTCGGACCAGGACGTGCCCGGGAGCCAAGCGGGGGAGGGGGACGACCCGGACGCTCAATTCTCCGGTTTTCAGCTTCTGCGTCAATTGCTGCATGAGGTATTTCCGGTTGTTTCCCGCTTTTCAAACCAGCGGTCATGCCAGAGAACAAGATTCAAAAGGTTCCATATTTTGAAGCTGTTGAATCTCCTCTGAGATTGATGGTTGTTGAATATCCGGTGAATATATTCCTGGTTGAACAGATCTCTTATGATGGAACTGCCCAGGATCCGCTGGCGGGCATACTGCCTGATCGGGTCGGTCAGGATATTCGTTGCTGAACCGCAAAACCCCCATTTCTTCCGGTATATGATTTCCTTGGAAAGGATGCCTTCGGCGGCTTTCTTGAGAATGTATTTATTCAAACCGTTTTTTTGCTTGAGCCCCGGCGGGATTTGCAGGGCGAATTGGACGAGATCTTCATCCAGGAAGGGGACCCGGGTTTCGATGGAGGCGGCCATGCTCATTTTGTCCACCCGCATCAAGAGCAGCTCCGGCAGCCGGTTGCGGAGCTCCAGGAGGATCATGCCCGGCAGGGCGTGATCGCTGCGAAAGCCGTTTCTGAGCGCCTTTACAAAAGAGCTGGACGACTGGGGGGAAGCGCCGTCCTGCAGCAAGCGTTGTTTTTCCCAATCCCAGAAAGCGACGGCATTGCCGAGAAAAAGCGGTTCAACCCGGGACGCGCGCCGGAGGGCGTCCAGCAGGATGGGATCGGAAAAAATGGAAGAAGCCCCCCGGTACATCAGCCATTTCACGATCCCCGGCAAGAGCCCGTAATACCGGTAGCCCCCATCTTCCCAGGATTGAAATTGCCGGTAAACTTCGTACCCGGCGAATATCTCGTCGCTCCCCTCGCCGACCTGGATGACGAGGGTTCCCGTATCCCGGGCGAGTTTGGAGACATAATAGAGAGGAACGCATACGGGATCCGCGAGGGGTTCGTCCTGGTAATACGCCATGCGGTCGAGGAAAGACAAAATATCCTTGTCCTCGATCAGGATTTCGTGGTGGCGGGTGTTGAAGACCCGGGCGGTATGCCCGGCATGCTCCAACTCGTTGGACGGGTCCCCCTTGATTCCGATGGAATAGGTTTCGACCGGCCGATCCATCATCTCGGCCATCAAGGCGACATTCAGGGAGGAATCCACCCCGCCGCTCAGAAACACCCCGAATGGAACGTCGGACACCATGCGCCGCTGGACGGCCTGCCGGAACAGCCTCCGGATTTCCAGGACGCAGTAGTTTTCGTCATTCAGGGCCTCTTGCGGCGGAAATTTCTCTCCGCTCCAGTAGCGAATGGTCTCCGTCCGGCCGTTCTTCAGGACCCGCAGATAGGTTCCGGCTTCCAGTTTCCGGATGCCCCGGAAGAGCGTCGCGGGGGAGGGGGCGTTGGCAAAAGTCAAATAGTGAGAAAGGGCCTGCGGATCGATTTCGCGTGATACCTGGGGAGCTTTAAGGATCGCCTTGATCTCTGAAGCGAAAATGACTTCGCCGCGACCCATCCGGTAGTAGAGGGGCTTGACCCCCAGGGGATCCCGGACGAGAGTCAGGGAATGATCGGACTGGTCGAAGAGGGCAAAGGCATACATTCCCCGGACCCGCTCGAGGCAGCCGTTCAGCCCCCATTCTCTGACGGCGTACAACAGGACTTCGGTGTCGGACTTTGATTTGAAGGCATATTTACCGGTCTTCAGAAGCTCGTCCCGCAGCTCCCGGTAATTGAAGATTTCTCCGTTGAATACGACCCATAGGCTTCCGTCGGCGGTGCTCATGGGCTGGCGGCCCAGAGGGGATAGATCGATGATCGACAACCGCCGGTGGGCGAGGCCGACCATTAGGCCGGGTTCTCGATGGAAGAAGACCCCTGCATCGTCCGGACCGCGATGCTTCATCTCATCCCGCATCGCCAGAAATTGCTCCGGAGACATTTCCATTTGCGGATCGGAGGAAAATATTCCTAGAATTCCGCACATGGCGAATCTACTCCCAGAGGTTGTTTCATGGATATTTTGCCCGGGGGAAGACGGCGCAGGAAAAAGGACATGGCATCCTGAACCTTCCGATTGTAGGCTTCCAAAGAATAGTTTTCCTCAAAACGACGCCTTCCTTGGCCGCCCATTTTTATCCGGAGGTTTTCATTTCTTAATAACATCAATACCCGATCTGCCAGTTCGGATATGCAGCCCGGATATACGATATAGCCATTTATCCCGTCGATCACGACCTCGGAGATGGCGCCGACGTCGGAAGACACCACCGGGAGGGACCAGCGCATGGCTTCTACATTCACCATTCCGAAGGTATCCTTGAAGGTCGGGAGAACGAAAACATCGGCGGATTGAAACAACTTCTCCTTCTCTTCTCCGTATACGCCCCCGGGCAACGAAAGGCGGTCTTCCAGGCAGTTCTCTTTTATGTAATGCAACAGGCTTTCATAATAGGCCGGGTCGGCCGGTTCGCCCGCGAGTATGAAACGGACGTTTTTTTCCTTCTCGACAACCGCCTGCGCCATTTTAAGGAATTCCAGCGGGCCCTTGAAATCTACAAGGTTGGACAGGAAAAGGACGTTTAGGCGGCCGTTTTCTTTCTCCTTTTTCCGGAAACCCTCACCCCTTTCAATATCGGGGATGCCGTTCGGCAAAACGAACAACCGCTCGTCGGGGATGCAATGATTCACGTCGGATTTCAACTTTTCTCCTACGACGATTCCTCCGATTGAATTCCGCAAGACTTCCCTGACGATCGCCTTGAATAGGGGATTGGAGCGGGTTTCATAATTCTTATATCCTTCCCCATGGAAATAGAGCACATAGGGGATCTTCAAGATAAGAAGGATGAAGGCCAGAAGGCCATCCAACAGGATGGTGATCCA
>JACAEW010000276.1 GCA_013388675.1 Syntrophaceae bacterium
AACCCCGCCTGGAGCGGGACTAGAACAGAGGGGCCTTCGGCCCCCCGCTCAGCCGCGCCCCCGTTCGGTCAACAATAGAAAGGAGATTCAATGAAAGCTGCATTCACAGCTATTATCCAGCCAGCACCCGAGGGCGGTTAATGGGCCATTTGCCCGGAGATTCCTGGCGCCAACGGACAAGGGGAGACGATCGAGGAAGCCAAGAATAGTCTACGGCAGGCGATTGAATTAATTCTCGAAGATCGCAAAGCGGACATCCTTCGCGGACTGCCTGAAGACGCCATCGAAGAAAAAGTGCTGATTGGATGAAACGGCGAGATTTGGAACGCAAATTGTAGCAGAAGAATTGAAGGAGAAAACCATGCCCCCTGTCATCGTAAAGCTCTATCCCGTTGAACCGAAAACCCTTCTTTTTTCCCAATGGATTCATCCCTGCACGCGGTGCCTTTCCGCCTAACAGACTATTTAGCGTTTGATTTCCATCGAAAAGCAAATAGCGATCCGCTACAAAGAATTGCTTGATTTTTCTTGAATGAAATACTAATCTCTTTTCGGAATTGGCAGAGAAACGACTGGGGCCCGAAGAAGTCAGAATATTGCCCCCTTCGAAGGAGATGCGATGAATTTTGATCTGACCGAAGAACAAGCGGCCATGGAGAAAATGGCCAAGAATTTTGCCGAGAAGGAGATCGTTCCAAACCTGAAAAGGGAGGAATTCAACCGCGAGCTGGTTAGAAAAATGGGTGGCCTGGGGCTTTTCGGCAGTGCTTTTCCCGAGGGGATGGGCGGGTCTGCTTCGGGGTTTCTGGCCCATTCGGTGGTCTGCGAGGCCATCTCCACCTATGATTCCGGGTTACGCGCGCTCTTCAATCTCCAGGCGATGACCGTGCCCTATACCATGATGGAATGGGGCCGTGACTCGGTCCGCAAAAAGTACGTCAAAGCCCTGGTCTCCGGGGAAAAGTTGGGCTGCACCTGCTTCTCCGAGCCCAACGCCGGATCGGACATCGCCGCCATCGAAACCAAAGTGGTGGACAAAGGCGATCATTTCCTGATCAACGGCTCGAAGACCTGGATCTCCAACGGCACGGTGGCCGACTACGCCGTGGTCTATTGTACCCATGACCGTTCCCTCAAGCACAATGGGCTTTGCGCCATCGTCGTGGAAACGAACCAGCCCGGCTGGCAGCCCCACGAGATTCCCAAACTGGGGGATAAGGCCTCACCCATCGCCGAGGTGGGGCTGGAGGATGTAGTCGCCCCGAAGGAAAACCTTCTGGGCGAATGGGGCGGCGGCTTCAAGGTGGCCATGACCGCCCTGGACCGGGGGCGGATCAGCGTGGGGAGCGGCGCCGTGGGAATCTGCCAGGCCTGCCTGAATGCCTCGGTGAAATATGCCAACGAACGCATCCAGTTCGGGCGGCCCATCCGGGATTACCAGATGGTTAAGCATCTCATCGCCGATATGGTCACCTACACCGAAACCGCCCGCCTCATGGTCCGGCGGGGGGCCTGGCTGAACGATCAGGGAAGGCCCTTCACCCGGGAGATCGCCGTGGCCAAGTATTTCGCCGGCGAGGCAGCGGTGCGGGCCGCCGGCTGGGCCATGGAAATCCATGGAGGCATGGGTTATTCCCTCGAGCTTCCCGTGGAGAAGTATTACCGGGACTCCAAGCTCTACCAGGTGGGAGAAGGAACCGCCAACATCATGCGTCTGCTCATCGCCGACGATGCTCTGGGCCTGAAGAAAGCCAACCGTCCCCGCTTGAAGGTCCCCGCAGATTTTCGCGACCACAGCTAGCCCTAACCCCGGCCCACGGTGAAAAACATTCTTTGAGGAGAAAAATGGAAACTCTGGTCACCGAAAGGATAGGACATTTTTGCTGGGTCAAGCTGAACCGGCCGGAAGCTCTGAACGCCCTGAACACCCAGATGGCCAAAGACCTCCTGGAGACCTGCCAGGAAGCTGCCCTTGACCGGGAGGTCTGGGTCGTGGGCTTGACAACCACCTCCGCAAAATCGTTCGGCGTGGGAGCCGATTTGAAAGAGCGCAGCCAGATGAGCGTGGCAGACCTCGCCCGGCAGCGGGTCTTATTCGTGCGGGCGATGAATGCCCTGCGGGCGATCCCCCAGCCGGTCATCGCCGGGGTCAAAGGGTTCGCCCTGGGCGGTGGTTTTGAAATGGCCCTGGCCGCGGACATCATCGTTGCGGGGGATAACGCTCAGTTCGGCCTTCCAGAGGTCCGGGTGGGCTTAATTCCGGGGAACGGGGGAACCCAGAACCTTCCCCGGGTCATCGGAAAGATGCGCGCCAAGGAAATGATCTTCACCGGGAAGAGGATTGGGGCCCAAGAAGCCCTGGCCATGGGAATCGTCAGTAGAGTGGTCCCGGTCGCCCAGGTTGAGGATACCGTCTTCAATCTGGCCGAAGAAATCTGCGCCAATTCGCCCATCGCGGTGCGGCAGGCCAAGCGGGCCGTCGATTTGGGAATGGAGGCCGATCTGAACACCGGCCTTCAGATTGAGATCGAAGCCTACAATGTGAACCTCGTCACCGAGGACCGGCAGGAAGGAATCCGGGCGTTCAACGAAAAAAGACCGCCGAAATGGCAGAATCGGTAGGGGACGAGAGTTGGGAGGTGAGAGTTGTAACCCGCTCAACTCCCAACTCTCAACTCCCCATTCCTATGAATTGGAAAGGAGATGAGGAAGGAAAATGACCAGGCTGCAATACCCCAAAAAGGTTGTCCTTGGCGATATCACCGTTCGCGACGGTTTCCAGCATGAGGAAAAGACCATTCCCCTGCGGGCCAAGCTCTGGGTGGTGGAGCAGCTAATCCTGGCGGGGTTCAAGCGACTTGAAGTGACCAACCTGGGAACCCCCATCGGCATGCCGCAATTTGCCGACGCGGACCAGCTTCTTCAAGGAATTCGAAACAGCAAAGCCCTCAAGGGTAAACTCCAGGAAGTGGATTTGAGCGCCGTAACCATTCGGGAAAGGGCCGCCGACCGGGCCATCGAAACCCGGCGGCAAGGCTGGGGGCCGGACCGTATCGTTTTCATGGTATCCACCAGTGAATCCCACCACAAGCGCAATTCCGGGCTTTCCCTGGAAGAGTACTGGAAAATGGTGGAGAAATACATCCCCAAAGCCCACGAACAGGGGATCAAGGTCTGCGGTACGGTTTCCACGATCTGGGGATGCCCCATCGAAGGCCCCACGGATATGAAAAAAGCGGTGGAGTTCACCAAGCGGTATCTCGAGCTGGGGGCCGACGACGTTGAGCACGCCGACCACGATGGGTCAGCGCCCCCGGACAAGGTGTATGAATATTTCTCCATGATCCTGGAAAAAATCCCCGAACCGAAACTACACGTCGCCCATTTCCACGTAACCCGCGGCTGGGGCTTGGCCAATGTTTTGGCCGCGCTTCAGGCGGGCATCACCCATTTCGAATCCACCCTGGGCGGCCTGGGGGGCCAACCGGCGAATTTCATCGACGGATACCCGGTTTCCGGCACCGGGAAGTACTACTATTCGGACCCCAATATCGTAGGGCTGGTCTCCACCGAAGACATGGTAGTCATGATGGATGAAATGGGGATCGAGACGGGAATCGAGGTGAATCGTCTCTTGGAAATCGGAAGGATGGTGGAAAAGATCGTCGGCCGCCGCCTACGGTCGGAGTGTATCCACACCGGCCGGATTCCCAAGGGGCACACGGGAAGGTAATCCAATTTCATCGCAGAGGCAAAGAGTACACGGAGAAATGAATAAGAAATTCCAAACCCCCAATCCCAAACAAATTCCGAATATTCAATGCCCCTAACTCGGGCATTGGGCGGTCCGGGAATTTTGGGCCTTGATCATCGGAATTTATTGGGTGCTTGGGGGTTGGTGCTGAATGATCTTTCTCGGTGGTATCTGTGTCCCTTTGGTGAAAGGCCTTTGAAATGGAAATTGCGGACCAGGACAAATACGGCTTCTGCTTTGCCTGCGGCAAGAAAAACCCCATCGGCCTCAAGCTGGATTTCCGGTTCGAAGAAGGTAAGGCCAAAGCCGAGTTCACTCCCGGTATTTATCACCAGAGCTGGAATGGGGTTTTTCACGGCGGTCTCCTGGCGCTATGTCTGGATGAGGCTTTCGGGTACGTTCTCTATTTCCAGGGGATTAAGGGAATGACCGCCAGGATGGAGATGCGCATCCGCAAAACAGTGCCAACGGGACAGAAAATTCTGCTCACGGGGGAAGTCAAAAGGAGAACCCGAAAACTCATCGAAACCTATGCCCGAGCCGAATTCGAAGACGGAACGCTGGCCGCCGAGGCTACGGCAACCATGTATGTAACCAATCAGGATTTCTAATTACCCCCCGGAAAATGTTTGGCTGAAAGGGGAGAAAGCGGCTATAATAGATTTCGGTTTCCGCCGGCGGCCATCTGAAGGTTCTGCATGGCTGCCTGGGGGAGCGGGTTGGGCGCGGGGGGGAATGACCCAAGGCCGCCGATCTATTTTTGAGGGGGTCAGAGACCTTGTATTTTGTCAGTTCCGATTTCAAGCAGAAGTTCATAGAATTTTGGCTCATGGTAAGTGGGAGCCTTTTTTATCATCTGGTGCTCAGGCCCAAGGATTATTTCCGCTCGCGAAAGAGGAAAAAGGAACTCTGCCCCGGGACGGGCCAGCAGCCAGCCCCGAAAGGGTCCTCGGGGTAGCCCCGAATTTCCCGGCCCAGGAAGGTCCCCTCATGAATCCCGACTGGAGTGTCCATAGGCACTCCGCCAACCCTTCAGGTCTACCGCCTGCCTTTTCCCGAGGGCCGGGTGAAAGTTCAATTCATCCTTAACCCCGCCTCGGGGGGCGGCAAGGGGGAAAAGACCCTTCCGCTGCTGAAAAGCCAGGCGAAGCTCCTCGGCTTGGCCGGGGACGTTACTTTGTCCCACCATCCCCGGGAAGCCCAGGAAATCGCCATCCGCTCCCAAAAAAGAGGATATGATGTGGTGGTGGCATGCGGGGGGGACGGTACGATCCATTCTCTCCTTCCCGCCCTCATCCGGCGTCCCATAGCTCTGGGAGTCGTTCCCATCGGGACCGCAAATGACCTGGCCCGTAACTGGGGTATCCCCTTTCAGTTAAAAAGGGCGCTTCAGGCAATCCAGGAGGGCAAGCCGAGGGCGGTAGACGTCATCCGCACAGAATCAGGGAAGTTTATCGCCGGTACCGCGGGCATCGGGTTCGACGCGGCCGTGGTGCAGCAGGCGGAATGGCTGAGGAAGGTCGCCAAAGGAATCTTGCCGTTTTCCATCGCCTTTTTTTCCGAGCTGGTTCATTACCCTCCCTCCCAGGTTTTCCTTCGAGCAGGGGATTGGAAATATGAAGGGCCTGCCTGGCAGATCCTCCTCACCAAGATCGCCCGGTATGCCTATATTTTCAGGATCACAACCTCCGTCAAGGCGGACAATGGCCTGATGGATATCTGCCTGATTCCCGAGACTCCGAACCTGGGAGTGATCACCGCCCTTCCCAAGCTCCCCTTTCTCGGCCTGAAGAAGCTGCCGGGGGCCCTCTTCCGCACCGCCTCGACCTTGGAAATCAAATCCTCCCCCCCGGTCAGCATTCACGGCGATGGAGACCTGATCGGACAAACCCCGGAAACCTTCCGCGTCCTGCCAAAGGCCCTGCGCATCATAGCGCCCCTCTCAAAGCCTCATCTGCTGGACCTTGCCTTTTTAAACAGGGAGTAGGCCAATTCTTCCAGGCAGCAAAGAAACCTTTTTTCTGGGTCTTCTCCCAATCGAGTGGGTAAAGAGGGACAAAACGACTGCATCGCACAGGCCCAGGGGGCATCCCGCCCGGGGCGGGACAGCCTCGGCGGGAAAAATCCGGGGTTCCGGAGCGCTGGCCCGGCCTCCGCAAGGCACCGGTCCCCGAACCCTTCGCCTAAAACGAAATCCCAGCTTAAACAGGAACAACCCAATTCATTTCCGACGCGACCCGATGGAAGAACCGCTGCCTCAGGATGTCCGGCCCCGGGCGGGATGCCGCCCTGGGCCCGGCCAACTCTCTTCCGGCGGGGGTAGACCCGGGAAGCTCAAAATCTTCCTCAATCAATCACTCGATTGGGAGAAGACCCTAAAAAAAGACAGAGGTGCCCGGGAGCCCCTCGCGGGGCATCAAGAGTTACTTCTTTCCGGTCACCCGGTTCACGAACTGGGCGGCCAGGCCCGTGTACTTCTTCGGGTCCAGGAGTTCGTCGATCTGCTTCTCGGTCAGGTATTGATTCACCCGTTTGTCCTTGATTAAAAGCGACTTCAAGGGAACCCTTTTTTCGAAGGCCTCCATGCATAACTCATAAACCACTTCATGGGAGGCCTGGCGGCCCATCTTCTCCCCCAATTTCAGCATCACCCTCTCGCTGAGCAGAAGCCCATGGAGGGCATCCAAGTTTCGGGCCATGTTCTCCGGATATACGATCAGCCCGGCCAGCACCCGGTTGGTCCAGAAGAGCATGCCGCTGAGCAGGCAGCAGGTCTCGGGCAGGAAAGACCACTCGGCCATCCAGCCCCGCTGATCCCTCTCATTCTCGGCGATTATGTCCGCCAGGGCCGGCCCGACCTGGGCGTGGATCAGCTTGCTCAGGGCGATGACCCCCTCGGACATCATGGGGTTGCGCTTGTGGGGCATGGTGCTGGAGCCTACCTTTCCCATGTGAAAGGGCTCTTCCACCTCGGCCACTTCGGTCCGCTGGAGGCCGACGATCTCGTTGCAGATTTGGGTTAAGGTTGAACCGATCATGGCATATAAGAAGACGATCTCGGCTATCGTATCCCGGGCCACGTGCCAGGCGATCTCGGGAACGGCCAAGCCCAGGTCGGCGAACATGAGCTTTTGCAGCTTGAACCCCTGATGCCCGATGGAGGCCAGGGTGCCCACCGCCCCGGCAAACTGACCCCGGAAGACGCGGGGAGAGCTCTCTTTGATCCGCTGGAGATGCCGCTTGATCTGTGAGGCCCAAACGGCCACCTTGTAGCCGAAGGTTATGGGCAGGGCGTGCTGGCCGTGGGTTCGGCCGGCCTGGACCGTGGATTTGTATTTCCTGGCGATCCGGGCCAGCAAGCGGTAAGTCTCCTTCAGGTCCCGGACGATTAGACCGTTGGCGTCCCGGAGTTGGAGGACGGCCCCGGTGTCCATGATGTCCTGGGTGGTGGCCCCCCAGTGGATGAACTCTCCGGCCTCGCGCGAGCAGGCCTTCTGGAGGCAGCGGATCAGCGGCATGATGGGGTGGTGAGTATGGATCAGCTGCCGTTTCATTTCCTCCATATCGATAAGCTCCACCCGGGCTTTCCGGGTGATTTCCCGGGCGTGCTGGGAGGGGATGATTCCCAGTTTGGCCTCGGCCCTGGCCAGGGC
>JACAEW010000026.1 GCA_013388675.1 Syntrophaceae bacterium
AGTTTTTCATATAAAAAATCGATGCGAACGTGCTTTTTTTCCTGAAGGGTCCAAGCCCCACCGATGACATAGAGAACCGCACATCCAAATAAAAGCACTTCCGTAGCCCAGGCGGTGGGACGAATGAATACGTATCGGGCTATGATTTCATAAACTGAGGCAAAGATGGCTAAGAGGGTCAGCCACGAAGTTGTTTTTCCGGTCCAAATCGAAATCGAATCTACGATGTTCAGGAATTTATCCACCATCAAATATTCTCCTGGAAGGGGGGAATTTTGATAATGCCCCCCTCCCCCTAAATGGCCTCTATTTTATCCTTCCGAGCTCTTTAAGCCATTGTACGTTCGAATCTACGACTTTCCGACAGTTAGGAGATTTCTTGGCCCATTCTTCCCAAACTTGTTGAGCTACGCGTCTCATTTTTTCCACCTCGGACAGCTCCCAGGAAATCGGAGTAACCCCCGTTGTCTTCATTTCCCGGAGAGCCCTAAGATCATCTATCGCCACCCGTGCAAGCATATCCTGGCTGAATTCACGAACAGCCGATTTCAGGATTTGTTTGATATCCGCCGGAAGCTTTTCCCATTCCTGCGTGTTGACCGCGAATTCCGCCGCCGGCAAGGAGCGATATTCCGGATAAATGGTATATTTGGCGACTTTATCGAATCCCATACGCTGATTCATGGACGGGGTTCCCCAATCCGCCCCATCGACAACCCCCTTATCCAAAGCTGAAAAGACTTCTCCGCCGGGCAAAATTACTACCGCGCCCCCAACCTTCGCGAGAATATCTGCGGTCATCGTTTGGGGGGCCCGGAATTTCCTACCCTGATAATCTTTTACACCCCTAATGGGATATTTGCTGGGGAAAGACTCCATCCCCCAGAAAGTAATTCCTACGGCCGTAACGCCGAATGGCTTATAAAGCTCATTGAGCAAATCCAATCCTCCTCGGTATAACCACCAAGCCTCAAACTCCCAGGGCTCCTGATACCCATAATTCAGATCCGTAATAATTCCCAGGGCCGGGTCCTTAGCCATAAAATTGGACGCGCAAGTATGCATCCCCTGGATGATATTGTTTTTTAAGGCATCAAGCTTTTCGTAAGTGGGAACAATGGCTCCTGCAGGGTAGGGTTTAATTTCTAAACGCCCATTCGTCGCCACCTTGACCCGGTCACAAAAATCAGAAAAGGCTTTGTAAGGTAACTCGACCGCCCCAAATAACGACTGTGCCTTCCAACGGATCGGCTGCTGGGCCGAGGCAAACGGAATAAAGAAAATGTTAAGCAGCAATACAACCGAAATACATTCCCAAATCATTCTTTTCCTCATAAGAGCCCCCTTTAGTTTTATTTTTCTCCTTAACAAGGAGTCATGGATGACCAATCCTATATTTCTCCAACGCCTTTCGATTCAGAGTTACGCCAAGACCGGGTCTTTCGGGTATTTTCATTTTTGTGCCGTCCATTTCAAATCTTTCCTCGACCAACTCCTCCCGTAAAGGATTCGGGGTGCGATCAAATTCGATCAAGGATTGTTCGGGATTCAGAGAAGTGGGGAAATGCGGCATAGCAGCCTGAAGCTGAAGGTTGGCTGCCAAACCAACCGCCGTGCCCCACACATGGGGGATGCAGCGAATGTTCCAGGTAGAAGCCAGGGCAATAATCTTCATCATCTCCGAATATCCCCCGACGCTGCAAAGGTCCGGTTGAATGATATCAACGGCCCTTTTGGAAATCAGATCCCGAAACCCGTACCGAGTAAATTCGCTTTCCCCCGAGGCGAGCATGATTTTGATCTTCTCTTTGATTTCCAAGTGTCCCTGGATATCTTCTGGCGGAATAGGCTCTTCAAGCCAGAAGATGTCGAATTTCTCTGCCCGCTGCCCCAACCAGATCGCCTCGGAGGCATTGTAGGCGCAATTGGCATCGAGCATAAGCCGGATTTGAGGGCCGATGGCCTTGCGAATGGCTGCAATCTTCCCAAGGTCATCTTCAAGCCCAAATCCGATTTTTAATTTCATTGCCCTATATCCTTTATCTAAATATCCCCTGGCCTCCTCCACCAGGGCGGCTGTCTGATTTTTCACATCCTTCCGGTAAAGCCCGGTCGGGTACGTATCGACCCATTCCCGGTACCGCCCGCCCAAAAGGTTGGCAACCGGAGTCTTGAAGATCTTTCCTTTGATATCCCACAAAGCTATGTCAACCGCGCTCAGCGCCTGCACGGTAACCCCTTTCTGTCCTTCCATCCGTGTCGCGGTGTAGAGTTTGTCCCACAACCGATTGGTGTCCAGAGGATTCTCCCCGAGCAGCAGAGGTTTGTAAGAGTGATCGGCGCAGGCTTTCACCGCCATGGGCGAGAAACCAAAGGCCTCCCCTATGCCAGAGACTCCCTCATCCGTAAATATCTCAAGCAACGCCTCAACCCGGCTGGTAACTTTGGCCTGGGCCCAGGTAAAATACTGTTCCGGTTTCAACTTGCTTTCGAGGACATAGCTTTTCACATCAACGATTTTCATCGCCTTCCTCCGGTTTCAATTTCGATTGATATCAATACCAGCCTGCTTCAACATTTCTTCGGTTCCGTCCAAATGTTCTCCTACTGCAGCAGCTGCACCCTGGGGATCCCTTGCTTCAATCGCTTCCAATATTTTTTTATGATAGGCCTTGGAGAGTTCGTTTTTGGGGGCCACATTCAGACAGGTTAAAATCGTCTCAAGCAAAAGCGGTCTTATGGATTCAAAGACAAGCCGAAGAATATTATTTTGAGTCGCCTTTGCCACCGCTTCATGAAAGGTAAGGTCTGTTTCTACATCCTCGGCGGTCGTGGTTCCGGTGGATTGCATTTTTTTCAATATCTTTCGGAGATCGCTCAGGTCCTTGGCCGTGGCCCTCCCTGCCGCCAAGGAGGCCATTTTCATCTCGATCAGGCGGCGGACCTCCAACAATTCCCCAACTGAGGACTTTTCTCGCCTGAGCATGAGTTGGAGCATCTCCGAAGCCGCTTTACGGCTTTCATCGACGATCTGAATTCCCTTGCCATGAAGTCTTCTAACCAACCCTTTCGACTCAAGCACCTTGACCGCTTCTCGAACCGTGCTGCGCCCCACTCCGAGCCGTTCCGCTATTTCGGATTCCGGCGGCAGATAATCCCCGGTTCCCAATTTCCCCGCAAGCACAAGATCGGTCAAGCTTTCACAGGTTTTTTCGATCAGAGACTGGGACTTTAGGATTTTCAAACCTAGAAAGTCGGTCATAAACACTCCTTATTATATGTTATCTGACATCAGATATCTATGAAGGCTCTTTTACCATTTTTCGAATAGAGTGTCAAGTTTTTTTAGAGGAGAAATTTATAATAAATATTTCAAAAAGTTACATTTCGCAAAGTGATTTTCTTCAGATAGGTTTTAACCATTCTCCCGCATCTGATAAACGGCTCCTCCTGTAAGCGGCAACGACAAAAAAAATCATCCCCCAACGCCGCTGAAAAAAATCAGTATTAATATCGATAAGGTTCGCAATATGCAAGGAAAAAGGAATGGGGTCAGGAATCCCGGCATATGGGCTCTTGGCGGAGGGGCAGGATAGGTAAAAGGGGCAGATTTTGCAGGGATTGCAGGTTGGGAAGGGGGAAGAGTCTGGGGAAAAGCATTTTCGTGGTATTTTTTTTGAGGTGATTCTGCGAGAAGGGGCGCAAGAAGGTAGAATTGCCCCTTGGCCCTTTGGGATGGGCTCAGCGAAAGCCTGTTTGGATCCGGAGCCGGAGCGGAAGGTCTATCCCCCTCGTCGGAGCCAGGGAGCCGGGCCGTCCAGGAGGGCCAGGGCAAAGAATAGCTCTTGGGCGATGGCAATGAAAGTGAGAAGGGCCCGGCGTTGGGGCCTAAGGTTTCCCAGGTAAAAGCTCTGCAAAGGGACGAAGGCGATGAACAAGGTGAGGATAAAGTTTAGGATGGCGGTGGGTTCGTGCCGAAAGCAGTGATCGGGGGACCAGGAGGTGGCCAAGGTATGAAACAGATCGTCCTCAATCTCCCACCGGGCATGACCGATGTGCCAGAGAAAACGGGTCGAGAGTCGGGTGGCCGATAAGGTGGTCACCCACTCCCAGTGATGAGTTTCCTTCTCCTGGATCCAGCCCTTTCCTCGGCGATGGCGGCGGGTGAGGACCTCTTCCGTCCGCAGGACGCGCAAGGGAACCTCGATCCCCTCGGCATCCCAAGCCTGGATTTTTTGATTCCCTTCTTCCCAGACCTGAGGCGCCGTTAAGGAGAAAACCCCCCGGGCATCCTGGCATAAGACCCGGCCTTCGTCTTTTAGGACGGTGATCACCTCTTTGCCCAGGCCCAGACACAAACGGAAAAAAGGAGCGTTAAAGTAAAGGCCATCGCCCAAAACCACGTCAAAGAGACGGCCATAGGATTGAACCACCCGGGGCAAAAGACGCTAAGCCGCGGTCAGCTCCCCTTCTCCCGGCCGGAGCATCTCTATATTTAAAGGAATCGGCATCCGGAAACCGACCAGATAGGAAACCACGCCCCGGTGGAAATATTCCACCACTTCCTTCCCTTTGACCACCAACCGTCGCAGCAGGCATTGGGGACAGCAACGCTGCCGGGAGGAAAAAAAGCTCATGTCCGTCCAGGGCCCCGATCCGAAAAGGCCACTCGTTCTTCAGCCTCTTGTTGCGCCCCAGCTGATGGTTGATCTCCGAAAGCAGGGCCCGCAACTGATCCGGGTCGACCAAGCTCATGACCCGCCCCAGACGGTCGGCACTCGGTTTTTTCGGCCCAATCAGCCGTTCCATCCGGTTGGGCTGGCGCAAATGCCCCTCCATCCCATTCAAACTGCGCTGCCGCAGAACAAAGAGGAAAAAAACACTGCCCCAGATGGCCTTCAGGGGAATGCGGGGCCTGCGGCGCGAGTCTTTCAACTGATCGATTTTCCTGCTGAAATCAAATACTTTCTCCACGTACCGGCAGAAGCGCTTCATCATGACCGCTTCCCCCTGGCCCGCTGCTTCTCCTGGAAGAACCGCTGGTAGCAGGCCTCCGAGACCTTTTCCATTAACCCCCAGACCTCCTGGTAGGTACCCACCCATTGACGCACCTGAGCCTCCAGGGATTGGGGGACATGGATCATCTTGCGCTTCTCTCCGACTCGCAGGGAAAGATACAGGCCGGGATGGAGTTCTCCCTGGGCGCATTTACACCCCGGCTTTCCACAGACCCGGGACATGGAGACCAGGGACCCGATGAGAAGGGGTTTTTGATGGAGGATTTGGGCCAGGCGGGACCGGGCCTGGCGTTCCTGGGCCGGCAGGAAGCCTCGGTGGCACATATTGATCTCCTTATGAAATTTACCGGATTCGAAGGAACTTACGAGGGGTTCTGAAATGAAAAAATCCTATCTGCGGAATTCCTGGAATGGGGTGAACACCCTATTTCTATGCCCATCTGGTGTTTTTTTTCATACCATTTCATCACATTTCCCTTTTGTTTTCCCTGTCGGATTAGTTGAATTCCAGGCGTCAGCTACTCCGATTTCTACCGGGTGGGGATTTTTCTTTTCCGCCGAACCCCCATAAAAGCAAAGGCACAACCCGCTTTTAGATCGTGCCTTTGCCAAATCCTGATTATTTGCCCAAAGGAAACCTTATCCGTGCACTACGCTTTCGTATATCTTTCTGAACTCCTCTTCGTTGAGCAGCCCCTTCTTTGCGATGGAGGCCTGTTTCACCTTCTGCACGATCGCCTCGCGCTGTTCCAGGGAGGCGTCGGCGTTGATCCGCTCCAGCCACTCGGCCACGCAATCGATCCCGCTGCTCTTCCCCATGACGATCTCAACCGGCTTTTGTCCCACAAGCGAAGGAAGGAAGGGCCCCAGTTCTAAGGGATTCTCGGCCCGGCAACGCCGGACCCAGCTGGCCACGATCCCGGATTCCACGTTCAGCAGCGTCTCCCCCACGATGGGGCGGTTGGAAGGGATGGTGGTATGCGAGAGCTCCCGCACCAACTTGGAGAGGCTGTAAAATTGCTCGGTCTTGATTCCAATATCGATCCCGTACATGGTCAGAAGGGCCAATACCAGCTCTTCCATGGCCGCGTTCCCCGCCCGCTCGCCAATCCCGGTCACCGTGGTGTGAGCAACGGTGCAGCCGCAGGCCAGGGCGATGAGCGTGTTGGCCACGCCCATGCCGAAGTCGTCGTGGAAATGGGGCTCCAGGGGTTTTTTCACCCGCTCGCGGACTTTCTTAATCAGGTAGGGAACGGCATGGGGGGATATGCCGCCGAAGGTATCCACCACCGCCAGCGCATCCATGTGCCCCTTGGTGGCGATTTCTTCGATGAGGTCCAGGAACCAGTTCAGGTCCGCTCGCGAGGCATCGATGGGGAACCAAACCGTGTAAAGGCCCAACTCCTTGCAAAGCAGGGTAGCCTCGATGGACAGGTCGACGGCCTTCTTCAGCTCCCAACCATAGGCGTGTTTGATGATATGCTCGCTGGAGGGAATCTCCACCACCACCCCTTTGACTCCGCATTCCTTGGCCAGCTTGACGTCCGAAACCATGCAGCGGGAGAAAGCAAAAACCTCCGGGCCGAAGTTGGCCTGAACGATCTCCTTGATGGCGTCCTCGTCCTCTTTGGAAACCGCGGGCATCCCCGTTTCGATGCGGTGGACTCCCGCATCGGCAAGGGCCTTGGCGATCCTTAATTTATCCTCCCGGGTGTAAGCGATGCCCGCCTGCTGTTCCCCGTCCCTCAGGGTAATATCGTGGATCTTAATATCTTTAGCCGGAGGAAACTTGAATTGTTTCAACACCTCCGGCTCGTAGTTCCATGGGCTGACGAACCATTTGTCCGTTTTCCAGGGAGTCCCCCGGACTTTAGGCATGGCTGGGGTTTTCTTCTTTTCTCGGGTCTGGGAAGCCATTAAAGTCTTGGAAGCCTTGACTTTCTTTACCATCTTTTTTACTGTCTTGCCCTTTTTAACCTGTTTGGTCATTCGCGTAATCCTCCTCCATTCGTCTCATAATTCCTAGCCGTTTAAAATCGGATTTCAGTTGTCCTTTGGGGTGTTAACCCCTTACCGCTTACCCTTCACCTTTTCCCTTTCCCCTGCCTTTGACCGGCCGCCCATTCCTTGAACTTGGCCAGCTCCTCGGGAATCATGGGGTAGATGTGCTTGGGTTCGGGGAATCTCTTGGCTCTCACGTCTTCAACATAATTCGTAAGAGCTTCCGTGCATACCTTGGCCACTTCCGCATAGCGCTTGACGAATTTCGGAGTGAAAGCTTCAAAAACCCCCAGCATGTCGCTGACGATCAGGAGCTGGCCGTCGCAATAAGGCCCGGCGCCGATGCTCAAAACCGGGATCGTTAGGGTGTCCCGGATGTAACCGGAAACCTCGGGGGGGATGGCTTCCAGAAGGATCATGCCGGCGCCTGCCTCCTGTACCGCCAGGGCGTCTTCCACCTGGGCCTTGGCGCTATCCAGGGTGCGGCCCTGGGCCTTGAAGCCTCCCAGTTGGGAAGAACTCTGGGGTGTCAGCCCGATATGTCCCATGACCAGCATGCCCGCGTCCACGATGGCCTTGATCTTGCTGGCAACCCGAACGCCGCCTTCCAGCTTGACGCAGTCCACCCGGGCTTCCTTGTAAAAACGGCCGGCATTTTCCACCGCCGCCGCGTCGGTCGTCTGGTAGGAAAGGAAGGGCATATCCCCGATGACGAAGGTGTTGGGCGCCCCGCGCCGGACCGCCTCCGTGTGCCAGATCATCTGGTCCATGGTCACGGGCATGGTCCCCTCGTACCCGTAAACGCACATGCCCAGAGAATCCCCCACCAAGATCATGTCGATCCCCGCCCGCTCGGCGAATGTTGCCGTGGGGTAATCATAGCTGGTGATATAGGTGATCTGCTCGCCTTTCTCCTTCATGGCATAAAAATCCTGGATGCTTTTTTTCTTTTTCACGGTTCCTCCTAAAGGAAAAAAAGAATATGCGACGTTCTATTCTAACCCCGCTTCCGTTTCCCCGCAAGGGCGACCCAGAGACCCTTTTTCCCCCGGCCGAAAACCTCCGGAGAATTAATAATGATGAACTCGTAAAATGTCTTCTAAGTCGTCACCCCGGCGAAGGCCGGGGTCCAGAACTTATGGAAATGAATGGATTCCAGCTTTCGCCCGAAAGACGAAATTCACTGGAATTTGACTTCTTACGAGATCATCAATAATCTTTCTATCAAAATGGAAGATTTTTCACAAGGGGGTTGCTTCCAAATGGGAGGAGAACCATATCCAAGCGGCCTGAATGGTTGAATCGATTTTCCATCGCCCGGTCGTTCATGCTATAAAAGAAAAGGGTCTTCTCCCAATCGAGTGGGTAAAAA
>JACAEW010000154.1 GCA_013388675.1 Syntrophaceae bacterium
ATCACCGTCGCCGCGTGGAGGGGAGTTCCCTTCTCTTTCAGGTCCACCTCCACCACCTTCTTGGCGTTGTCCCAGCAGCCTCCGGCGTTGGCCATGAAAATGGCCTGGTACAACCCGAATACGGCAATGGAAATCAGGTAGCTGATGAAAAACGACGCCGGAGCGTTGCTGGCGCCCGGGGCGGAGAAGAAGGCAAAGGCCAGCGCAAAGCAGAAGATGGCGATAAAGATGTTGAACATCCCCTTCTGCGCATATTGGGTGCAGATTTTTACCACTTCCTTGGATGTTTCTATGGAGGCGCTCAGAGAGGCGCTGTCATCCAGCCTGATATTCCTCTTGATGTACTGGACCGCGCGGTACGCCCCGGTGGTGACCGCCTGAGTGGAAGCTCCGGTGAACCAATAGATCACCGCGCCCCCGCATAGGAACCCCAATAGGGTGAAGGGGTTGAGCAGGTTCAGAATGGCCTCCGGCTGAATGTTCAGGGTCTTTCGCAGGAGGAGGATCAGGGAGAAAATCATGGTGGTCGCGCCCACCACCGCGGTCCCGATCAGAACCGGCTTGGCCGTGGCCTTGAAGGTGTTGCCGCAACTGTCGTTTTCCTCCAGGAAGTGCTTGGCGGTCTCGAAGTTGGGTTTGAACCCGAACTTGCTTTGGATTTCCGTTTCCACGTTGGGAATGGTCTCGATCAGGGAAAGCTCGTAGATGGACTGCGCGTTGTCGGTCACCGGCCCATAGCTGTCCACGGCAATGGTCACCGGCCCCATCCCCAGGAAGCCGAAGGCCACCAGCCCGAAGGCGAAAATGGAGGAGTATTCCATGAACTTGTCCAGCCCGTGAAGGCTGGCGAAATAGGCGATGAACATGAGCCCGAAGATGGCCATGCCCAGCCAGAAGGCGCTGAAATTACCGGCAACGAAACCCGAGAGGATGTCCAAGGAGGCTCCCCCTTCCCTTGCCGCCCTCACCGTCTCCTGGCAATGGATGGATTTCGAACTGGTGAAGACTTTTACCAATTCCGGGATTAGAGCCGCGGCGAGGGTTCCGCAGCTGATGATGATGGACAAGGTGAACCATAGGTTATTGGGCAGGTGTCCAATCTGCCAATAACTCACCGCAAAGGTCACCAGGATGGAAAGAATGGAGGTGAACCAAACCAGCATGGTGAGGGAGAGTTCGAAATCGACCTTTTCCTTGCCCCCAAACCGGGCCTCGGTAACCTTTTTGTTGAAAAGATAGGCGCCGATGGAGGTGAGGATCATGAGGATCCGCATCACAAAAATCCAGGTAATCAGCTCTGCCCGGAACTGCTCGAAAACCCCCAGGACGATGAAGGCAATGAGGGCCACGCCGGTAACGCCGTAAGTCTCAAAGCCATCGGCCGTGGGGCCCACGCTGTCCCCCGCGTTATCGCCGGTGCAGTCGGCGATCACCCCCGGGTTCCGGGGATCATCCTCTTTAATATTGAAGACGATCTTCATCAAGTCCGAACCGATGTCGGCGATCTTGGTGAAGATCCCGCCGCAGATGCGCAGGGCGCTCGCGCCCAGGGACTCCCCGATGGCAAACCCGATGAAGCAGGCCCCGGCATAGTTTCGGGGCATGAAGACCAGGATCACGAGCATCATGATAAGCTCGACGCAGACCAGCAAAACGCCGATGCTCATCCCGGCCCGCAGGGGAATATCCAGGAGTTTGATCGGCTTCCCCTCCAGGGAGGCGAAGGCCATGCGGGAGTTGGCCAGGGTGTTCATCCGGATTCCGAACCAGGCCACCCCGTAGGACCCCAGAATCCCCACCACCGACCAGATCAGAATGAGGATGACCCCGCCCGTTTCCATATGCTGGAGGAAGCCGAAATAATAGGCGATACAAACGCCGATGAATATTTCCAGGATGATCAGGAACTTGCCCTGCTGGATCAAGTAGGTCTTGCAGGTCTGGAAGATCACGTTGGCTACGTCCAGCATGGACTGATGGGCGGGAAATCCCTTCACCTTCACATATTCGTAAGCCCCGAAAGCCATTCCCAAGAAACAGATCAAGAACCCGATCATGAGAAGGGTGTTCTGGGAATCGGTGAGAAGGGGGATTTCCAGCTCTGCCTCGCTGGCCAGAAGTGGAGAGGCCAGGAAGAGCAAGAAAAAGATGCTAATCAGAAACAGGTATCGATTCTTTTTATTTTTTATTCTTTTCATGATCCCATCCTTTCGGTTATCTATTTATTTTTATTCAAGAACTTAAATGCAAAGGATCAAAATGAATGATTATTCATTCAAGGATTCATAGCATAGGGCTTAAAATATTGTCAAGCCCTTTTATGAAAAAAATCGCGAACCGTGACTGTTCAGCTATTCAAAAAGGCTTCCCCCAAAACCCCTCCCGGCCTCCCTTTTTTCAAAGGGAGGTGAGTTTTTTTATTGATTCAGAGAAATGAAAGCGAAATTCCCCTTTTGAAAGGGGGGGATCAAGGGGGGATTTCTAGGATTGCTTACATATTCGGAACTCTATACTCATATGGCTAAACTGTTACCGCGAACCAAATTGGCGCAAAGCCCATTTATGGGAGGATTGAACTGCTGCTTCCCCATCGGCCGCGGGCTTTTTCTAGCATTGAAATGGATTGCATGGAGGGCTTTCGTCTTCGCCGGCGGAAAGGGGGGTTGGCCAAATGGACGGGGGAAAAAGAGGCACAACCCCCTAAGGATCATGCCTCTTTCCGGAATCGGAAAAGAATTATTTCTTTTCCGGGGCCTTTTCGGCGGGGTTCTTGGGCGGCGCTTCTTTCTTCGGTGCGGGACCGGAGATCGAAGTGGCTACCATCTTGTCTCCATCCTTCTTATACGCAACCGTCGCTTTGACGCCGCTTTTGACCTCGCCTTTGATCTTGGCATCGGACGCAATATCAAACTTCATCTCCTTGTCCTTCACTTTTACCACGATCATTTTCCCCGCTTCATAGGCCGCCACGGTACCCGTTACCGGCTTGGGGGCAGCGGGCTGCTTGGCCTTGGGTTTCTCGGCAGCAGGAGCGGGGGCGGCCTTTTCCGGAGCCGGAGCCGCCGGAGCCGCGGGCGTCTCGGTCTTGGCCGGAGCCTGCGCCATCGCTCCTCCTGCGAAGGCCACCAGGGTCAACAAAGCCACCATCACAAACAAAGCTCTTTTCATTTTCTTCACCTTTCTGGGTTTTGGCTTCCCTGCAGCTTGCCTGCAAGAGAACTTTTAACTACCTTACTTCTTTTCCGGAGCCTTCTCCGCCGGTTTGGCCTCTTCGGGCTTCTTCTCGGGCTCGGCGGCCTTGGCCGGTTCAGCGGGTTTGGGTTCCTCCTTCTTGGCCGGCGCAGCGGGCTTGGCGGGCTCCTCCTTTTGGGCGCATGCAGTTACCATGAGGGTCATGGCAAAGAGAATGCACACCAAAAAAGCAATCAGTCTCTTCATCCTTCTTCACCTCCTTTTCCTTAAGATCCCCTCCCCCGGGGAGAGGAATCGAGTCCCTGCCGCTAAGTTTTTTTATCCCTTCGATCTCCACCTTTCAACTGCGCTTTGAAAGCCTCCAGGTCCTTCTGCAGATTCTGGATCTCCTGATAAAGGGCCGCGATCTCCAGGTGCAGCTGAGCCACCCGCATATGCATCTTGGAATTCTCCGATTTGAGGGCGTTCAGCTCTTTTCTAAGTTTTTCGTTCTCCGCGCTTACATCGACGATCTCTTCTTTCAGCTTCTCGTTTTCCGATTTCAAACCTCCGCAGCCTGCAATTACAAGCAGGAGAAAGGCTGTCAGAGGGAAATAAGCCGCACCCATTTGAGCCGGATGAAATTTCATTGGGTTTTTCAATGATTTTTTTGAATCCGCACCTTCCAAAAGCAAGATCAATACCGCGAACAGCTCAAGCCCATGGAATTCTTATTTAAATTAAAATTGTTATACAAATTATTGGGTTATGAATGATTTGGGATGGGGAATGGGAGCCACCGAATCTTTGTGGGAGAATTATGGCCTGCAATTCCGCCACACGATTTTTTATCTTTCAAAAAAGTGTTATTTTTTAATTAGTTAGAATACTGGGACAGGAATGTAAGGCGGGGCGAAATGTCGCATTTAGCGTTTGATGGATAGACCGAGGCGTGCGGCCATCCGGTAGAGGGTCCGGCGGTCGATACCCAGAATATCCGCCGCCTTCTTTTTGTTACCCCCCGTATCTTCCAGGACCTTTTGGATGTAGAGTTTTTCCAATTCCGAAAGCGGAAGGCTGGAAGGCAGGGAACTAATGGCCATCTGGGATAGCTCCATCCGCAGCCGCCGGGGTAGGTCATCGGGAGTGATTAGGTTGGTGCTGGAAAGGGTGGCCGCCCGCTCGATTACATTCTCCAGCTCCCGCACGTTCCCGGGCCAGCGGTAACGGCTTAAAACATCCATCGCCTCCGAAGAGATTCGGCATAGGGGTTTGTTGTTTTGCGCGGCATATTTGTTCAGAAAATGGTCGGCCAGCAGGGGAATATCCTCCGGCCGTTCCCGCAGGGAGGGAAGATGAATGGAAACCACGTTGAGGCGATAGAAGAGGTCCTCCCGGAATTTTTTTTCCGCCACCAACTGTTCCAGGTTTTGGTTCGTGGCGGCCACCATCCGTACGTCGATTTTAAGGGTCTCCGTGCCCCCCACCCGTTTGATCTCGTGCTCCTGGAGGACCCGGAGAAGTTTGGCCTGAATGGCCGGGCTGATGTTGCCGATTTCATCCAGGAAGCAGGTCCCCCGATCGGCCTCTTCGAAGAGACCTTTTTTGGTCGTGACCGCTCCGGTGAAGGCCCCCCGCACATGCCCGAAAAGCTCGCTCTCCAAAAGGTTTTCCGCCAGGGCGCTGCAATCCACGGCCACGAAAGGCCGGGGGGACCTGGGGCTGTTGAAATGGATGGCCCGGGCGATCAGTTCTTTTCCCGTCCCGCTTTCCCCGGTGATCAAAACCGTGGAGCGACTATCGGCCACGCGGGCGATGGTTTTATAGACCTGGAGCATCTGCGGGCTGCGCCCGACGATATTTTCCAGCTTATATTTCGTGATCAATTCCTGGCGGTAATGAACGTTTTCTTCCACCAGCCGTTTCTGCTCCAGCGACCTTTGGATGGTCAGCTTGATCTCGTCGAGCTTGAAGGGCTTGCTCACGTAGTCGTAGGCCCCCTCCTTGATGGCCCGGATGGCGGTTTCGATCGAGCCGAAGGCGGTCATCATGATAAGGATGGTCTCCGGGCTCCTCTGGCGGTAGGCCCGCAGGACCTCCATCCCGTCCACGTCGAGCATCCGGATATCGCTGAGCACCACTCCGTATGACTGCTTCTCCCCCTTTTCGATCGCCTCCTGCCCGCTCAGGGCCTTGTCCACGGCATACCCTTCTTTGGTCAACACCTCCTCCAGGAGATTGCAGGTGATCTCGTCGTCGTCCACTACCAGGATCCGCACGGGAGAGGCCATGCTCACGCCCCCTCCGGAGAGTAAACGGGCAGTTGAACCCGGAGGGTCGAACCCTTTCCCTCCAGGCTTTCGATCTCCATTTTGCCGTGATGGCTCCGAAGGATATCTTCGCAGATGCTCAACCCCAGCCCCGCCCCTTCGCCCGGACCCTTGGTGGTGAAGAAGGGTTCAAGGGCCCTCCTCTTTACCTCGGGAGACATGCCGGTTCCCGTATCCTGCACCACCACCTCCACAAAATGCCCATTCTGGCCGGAGGCGGCCGGGGGGGCGGTGGTCAGAGTGAGGACTCCTCCGCGGGGCATGGCGTCCAGGGAATTGCTGACTAGGTTTAGGAATACCTGCTGGAGAAGGCCGGGGTCGCCCGAAACCCGGGGCAGGTTCGGGCTAAGGTGGCACACCAGCTCGACGGCCCGAAGGGACATTCCGGGCTGGGTGAGAGTGATGACCGTTTCCAGGACATGATTGACATCCACCGGCTGAAGATGAGGCTCCGGTTGGCGGGTGGAATGGAGCAGGTTCCGGATTTTTTGCGTCAGCCGGTCCAGTTGCGTTTCGATGATCCCCAGCCGTTTGGTCATCAACTCCGACCCGGTCTCCTCGGCCAGCATGAGCTGGATATAGCCGGAGATGGAGTTCAGGGGGGTGCCGATCTCGTGGGCCATCGTGGCGGCGACATGTCCCAGGGCCGAAAGCTTTTCTGCCTGGACCAACTGGCGCTGGGCCTGAAAGAGGGATTCATTGGCCAGGCGCAACTCTTCATTTCGCTGGGCCAGCTCGCGGGTGGCGGCCTCGACCTTCTGGTTCAGTTCATCGTTGAACTGGCTGATCCGGGAAAGCATCCGGTTAAAATGGATGGTTAGGAGCCCCAGCTCATCCCGGGACCGAACCGGGACGGCGACGTTCAGTTTCCCGGCCTCGGCCTCGGACATGGCCCGGACCAATTGCTGGATGGGACGGTGAATGGCCCGGCTGAAAAATACGGCCAGGATGAGGATCAGGATGGCCACGCTGATCAGGGTGAAGAGGATGGTGCGGGTGCGCTTGTTGGCCAGGAAGGTCTCTACCTCTTCCAGGGAGGTCACAATGCGGACCCCCCCGACGACTTTCCGCCCGACGTGAAGGGGGGCCAGGATTTCCCAATGGAGGTGATCATCCCGTTTTACCAGGGTGGAAAGCACCATGTCCCGCCTCAAGGACTCGAGGCTCTGGTGGGTGATTCCCAGGTCTTTCCCCTCCCAGCTGGAGGCCATGATTTTGTAAGTGTTTTTGTGAAAGACGAAGATATCGATGGAGCGGATGGACGGGCGGGCGTACATCCAGTTGGCCATCTCTTCTTCCAGAAAGGCCGCATTTTCCAGGTCTTTGGCGCTGTAAATCTTGGAGTCCACTTCCCGGGTGACATAGATGGTTCGCTCTCTCCAGAGCTCCCGCTGGGAATGGGCGGTCAAACGGAACTCCACGTAAGAGAAAAGTACAATCACGCTGACCACGGCAACGGCAAATAACAGGGTGATCCGCGTTTGCAGTCCCAGGGGTCTCCGGGAAAAAGGATACCGGCCCTCTCGGAAGTTCTTGATCTTTTCCCAAATTCCGGAAACCCTGGCCATGATGAGGAATCCAATAGTCCTTTTTTATCCTGATTATACGCCGATTTTGCCCCCTTCTCAAGCTCCGGCCCCCGGCTCCCGAATGAAGAGCCTCCAAGTCGGTCGCCGAAAGGGTTCCATCCTCGGCCCTGAGACCCGGGGCCCGGGTCTTCCTATCTCAGCTTTTTCCCGTATATGATTTTGTGGTCTTCCGGGCGGTAGTAGTCCAAGACCCGGGCCTGCTCGCGGTACCCATGCTTTCCGTAAAAGGCGCGCGCCAGGTCGTAGGGGAACGTGGAGGAAGTTTCGATGAGCAGGAGGCGGGCCTGGCGCCGGGCCATTTCGTCTTCCGCCTGGCGCAGAAGAGATGACCCGGTCCCTTGGCCCCAGTAGGCGGGATGCACGACAATCCAATAAATGTCATAAACCGCCTCGGTCAGCGGGGCTTTCCCGAAGCAGATATATCCCTGGACCGTTCCGTCCCCCCCCTCGGCACACAGGATCATGTAATCTTCCTCGCCGGGTTGGGCCAAGGCGATGTCGATCAGCTCCAAAGCCACCCGAATTTCTTCGGGACGAAAGTGGGATTGGGCGTGCAGGAGGGTTTTCAAACCCGGCCGGTCTTGGGGCTGGATTCTTCGAATCTTCACGGGTCCGTCATTTCTCCAGGACCAGAACTTCTTCCAATTTGGACAGGTCCACCGAAGGAGTCACTTCGATGTACTGAAAAATTCCGTGGCGCTTCCGGTCCACCCCGCTCACTTTCCCCACCACCAAGCCCTTGGGAAAAATCCCTCCCTGGCCGGAAGTCACCACCACGTCCCCTTCCTGGACTTCTTCATTTTTCTGGACATATTTGAGGATGCAAACCTCTTCGATCGTTCCTTCCAGGATTCCCTGCACCCGCGAGCCCTGGACGATCACATCGATGGCGCTGTTGGCATCGGTGACCAGGAGAACCTTGGCGGTCCCGGGCGACACCTCGATCACCCGGCCGACCACCCCTTCGGCGATGACCACGGCCATGTCTTTGGCCACTCCGTCCTTCTCCCCTTTATTGATCATAAGAGTCTTCACCCAGCTGGAGGGACCCCGGGCATAAATTTGCGCCACCCGGCTCTTGTGCGGGTATTGAGCCTGCCAGGCCGAAAGCTTCCGGAGCCGCTCGTCCGTCTGGAGCGCTTCCCGCAGCCGGTTGTTCTCCTCCTGGAGGGTGCTCAGGGCCCTCTTGAGGTCTTTGTTTTCCTGCCGAACCCCGGCCAGAAGAAGGTAATCCTCCCCCACCCCTTTCATCCAAAGGACGGTTTTTTGGGCCCCCTGCTGGAAGGGAAAGGTGATCTGCAGGAGAACCTTCTGGATCAGGGAAGTTTCCTTCCCTTCCTTGGCGTAAAGGGTCACAAGGACCAGAGCAAAAAAGAGGAAGAACAGGGCGGTAAATAATAGGCGATAGCGTTTGATCAGATTCAGCATCGGACAGACTCCCCTGCTGGGAGGCAGGGCTCAAGAAAGAGGGGATTTAGCCCGGTGGACCCGCGTTTCTTCAGGTCTTGATGGTCACTTCTTTCAGCAGGGTCAGCTCATCCAGGGCCTTCCCCGAGCCCAAAACGACGGCGGACAGGGGGTCCTCCGTGATCGTCACCGGGAGGCCGGTCTCCTACCGGATCAGGACATCCAGGTTTCTCAGGAGTGACCCTCCTCCGGCCAAAACGATGCCCTTGTCCACGATGTCCGCGGCCAGCTCCGGCGGGGTTCTTTCCAGCGTGGTCTTGACCGCCTCCAGGATGGAGTTGATCGGCTCGGCCAGGGCTTCGCGAACCTCTTCCGAGTTGATCTGCAGGACTTTGGGGTTGCCGGCGACCAAGTCCCGGCCCTTGATTTCCATGGTGCGGACTTCCTCGTCCGGGTAAGCGGTCCCGATCTGGATTTTGATCATCTCCGCGGTGCGCTCCCCGATGAGCAGGTTGTACTTGCGCTTCACAAAATTGGTGATGGCTTCATCCATCTTGTCCCCCCCCACCCGGACGGACTGGCTGTACACGATCCCCGCCAGGGAGATGACCGCGACCTCGCAAGTCCCGCCGCCGATGTCCACGATCATGTTTCCCGAGGGCTCGCTCACCGGGAGACTGGCCCCGATGGCCGCGGCCATGGGTTCTTCGATCAGGTAGACCTCGCGGGCGCCGGCGGACTGGGCGGATTCCCGCACCGCCCTTTTTTCCACCTCCGTGATTCCCGACGGAACGGAGACGATGATCCTCGGCCTGACGAGCGTCCGGCCCTTGTGCACCTGGGCGATGAAATACCGGAGCATGGACTCGGTGATTTCGAAATCGGCGATGACCCCGTCTTTCATCGGCCGGATGGCCACGATGTTCCCCGGGGTCCGGCCCAGCATCTTCTTGGCCTCTTTGCCCACCGCCAGGATCTTGCGCCCCCCCTTCGAATCCTTGCGCACCGCCACCACCGAAGGCTCGCAAAGGACGATTCCCTTTCCTTTCACGTAAACCAGCGTGGTTGCCGTCCCCAGATCGATGGCCAGGTCGTTCGAGAAAAGGCCCAGGACAAAATCAAAGATCATTCCCCCGCTCCTTTCTTTTCTATTCCCGGAGAGGAAAGCTATCTCCCCGGGATCATGGAGCAAAGCCTCAGAATATTTAGGGAAATCATGTTATCAAAAATTCCCGTGGGGTGCAAGAAATTTCTCCCTGGCGGGCCTGCGTCATAAAAGTGGGGTTTTTCTATTGGCCTTTTTTTTGGCCTATGATATTGTAGATTATAATCTACAATAGGAG
>JACAEW010000255.1 GCA_013388675.1 Syntrophaceae bacterium
CGATAAAGGACATCTCGATGTCGATCTGGGTGAACTCCGGCTGGCGGTCGGCCCTTAGGTCTTCATCCCGGAAGCATTTGACGATCTGGAAATACCGGTCGTAGCCGGAGATCATGAGGAGCTGTTTAAAGAGCTGCGGCGATTGGGGCAGGGCGTAGAACTGGCCCGGGTTCACCCGGCTGGGGACCAGGTAATCCCTGGCGCCCTCGGGCGTGGATTTGGTCAGGAAGGGGGTTTCGATCTCCAGGAAGCCCTGGCCGTGCAAAAAATTGCGCACCGCCCGCGCCGCCCGGTCCCGAAGGATCAGGTTGCGCTGCATCTTCGAGCGGCGCAGGTCCAGGTAACGATACTTGAGGCGAAGGTTCTCCGCGACTTCCCCGTCGTCATCGATGGGAAAGGGAACAGGGTTGGACTCGCTAAGAACCCTAAGCTCCTGGGCCTGGATTTCGATCGTGCCGGTCTTTAGCTCCGGGTTCTCCGTCCCCTTGGGGCGTTCGGCCACTGTTCCCTTCACGGCAATCACGTATTCGCTCCGGAGAGCGGAAGCCTTGGCATGGGCTTCCTGGCTGTATTCCGGGTTGAAGACCACCTGGACGATTCCCGCCCGGTCCCGAAGGTCGATGAACACCAGCCCTCCCAGGTCCCTCCTCCGGTTGACCCAGCCCATCAAGGTTATTTCCCCGCCTATCCTATCCGGGCTTACATCCCCGCAATAACATGTGCGCTTCAAACTCCCTAACGCTTCGCCCAATTTCTCTCTCCATTCACCCCCCTTCGCCCTCCCCGAAGGTGTGAAAAAATCCCATTTTCACCCCCACCCTGGCCCTCCCCCCTCCAGGGGGAGGGAATTATTTATTGTATTTCAATATATTTACCCTCTACACGCCTCGGCGTGACGGGAGAGGGCGGGGTGAGGGGGATTATATCCATTTTTTCACACCTTCCCCCCTTAAGGGGGAGGGTCGGGGTGGGGGTTTTTTTTTTACGCCATAAAAATCTGTGCGTTTTAAATCATTGAGGATTCATCATCGACCCTTGGCCCCTGATCCATGATTCTTGCCTTTAACTTTCCTCAATATTTCCTCGAAAGGCACTTCCTCCTGCGCCTTGCTGGCCATGTCCCGGAGGACGGCCCGGTTTTTCTTCAGCTCTTCTTCGCCCAAAATGACAACGCAAGGAGCCTTCAATCGGTCGGCCTTGCGCATCTGGCTTTTCAGGCTCTTGCCTTCATAATCGATTTCCACCCATACCCCGGCATCGCGCAGCTCCTGGGCCAGAATGAATCCCCTGCGCTGCGCATCCTTTCCCAAGGCGGCCAAGAACACATCGGGGTACCGTGAGTAATTCTTCTCCTCGGGAAGAAGCATGACCAAGCGCTCCACCCCGATGGCAAACCCGATGCCGGGTACCGATGGGCCCCCGATTTCCTCCGCCAAGCCGTCGTATCTTCCCCCTCCGCAGACCGCGTTCTGGGCGCCCAGGTCTCCGGCGACCACCTCAAAAGCGGTCCGGGTATAGTAGTCCAGCCCGCGCACCATCCGGGGATTCACGCCGTAAGGGAGACGGAGGGTATCGAGCATGTCCTTCACCTGCTCAAAATGACGGCGGCAATCCTCGCACAGGAAGTCGAGCACCACCGGCGCCCCTTCCAGTTGGGCCTGGCATTCTTCCCTCTTGCAATCGAAGACCCGCAGGGGATTGGTGTCGAGCCTCCTTCGGCAGTCCTCGCACAGGGCCTCGCTCTTGCTCCGGAGGAATTTTTGAATCTCTCCCCGGTAAGGCCCGCGGCAGGCAGGGTCCCCGAGGGAGTTGATCTGCAGGTTGAGGTTCTTGAGAGCCAGCCCCCCCAGAAAGCGCATGAGCATGACCAGGATTTCCGCATCCGCCTGGGCTTCCTGGACGCCCAGGATCTCCGCATCGATCTGGTGGAACTGGCGGTACCGTCCCTTCTGCGGGCGCTCGTACCGGAACATGGGCCCGATGAAAAAATACTTTCCCACGGGCTCTTTTACATTCAGCCCATGCTCGAGGTAGGCCCGCATGATGGAGGTGGTGGCCTCGGGACGGAGGGTCAGAGAATCCCCGTCGCGGTCCGGGAAGGTGTACATCTCCTTTCCCACGATATCCGTAGCCTCGCCGATGGAGCGGGCAAAAAGCTCCGTCCTTTCCAGAAGGGGGATGCGCAGCTCCAAAAACCCGAAGAGGCCGAAGACCCGCCGGGCCTCGTTTTCCACGTACTGCCACTTTTCCACTTCCCCGGGAAGAATGTCCTTAAACCCCCGGATTCCTTTCATCACCAAGGGAAACTCCTCAATTTCTCAAGATGTTTTGACTATAGCCAAGAAACCCAGAGACGTCAAGCGAGCAATCGATCGGGGATTCAGGAATGCGGAATGATCTTAACGGGACCAGCTTGAGAACCGATGTCTTATTCGCTCCTCACGCTTATGATCTCAAGGCAAGTATTTCCTGGTGGGAGAATTCCCATAACCCGCCGTTTGTTTTGGCATGCTCAATGGTCAAATTTACCAGATTTTCGTCTTGATCCAGGTCAGCGTAAACATTCTCGCTGATCTCCCGGGTTTCGAACCCATCTTTATCCGTGAATTCCACGAGGGCAGTGTCAGGGTCCGGGAAGTATTTCACCCTCATGGCCTAATCCGCCCTAAAGGACCTGTCCAAGAAGGCATTATGCACGGTTTCCCCATCTTCCAGCAGAACAACCCTCAAATACCTATTCATTTCGATTATTTTTCCCAATGTCGCTCTGCTGATTGATCGAATTCATCCAAATGATGCTACCTTGATCGGCCTCCACATGCAACCGTTCGACACAGAAGCGATTCCTCTTGACACGAGGGCGAACTTTCTCTACCCTGAAACCATCTTTGTTATGTATCCCGTTAATGGACTTCTGGAGGATGGGTGAAAAGGATTTTCCAGAAGGACTTTAGAGGATAGGCCCCCGAAGGCTCTTGAACCTTCCGGGGCCTTTTTTATCGATCGCCCACGAAAAGGAGGAGGCGTTATGTTTACGGCGGCAAGGATTTTCGCAGTGGCGGCGTTGATCCTGGGGATTGCCTCGAGCGCTGGAGCCCAGGGGCTCCCCCTGGCAAAAACTCCCGAAGAGGTGGGGCTCTCTTCGGAACGGCTGAAAAGACTGACCGCGGGATTGAAGAACGACGTGGAGAAAGGGGCCATTCCCGGGGCCGTCGTGCTGATTGCCCGCAAAGGCAAAGTCGCTTACTTCGAGGCCATCGGGTTTCAGGATCGGGAGAATAAAATCCCCATGGCCGGAAACTCCATCTTCCGCATCGCCTCCATGACTAAGCCCTTTACCTCCCTGGCCGTCATGATGCTGGCCGAGGAGGGCAAAATTCAGCTACCCTATCCGGTCTCCCGCTACTTGCCGGAGTTCAAAGACCTGAAGGTGGGCGTTGAAAAGAAGGATGAAGCCACCGGCAAGATGGATTTGCTGCTGGAGCCGGCCAGGCGGGAAATGACCGTGCAGGATTTGCTTCGACATACATCGGGACTCACCTACGGGATCTTTGGAAAATCGATGGTCAAGGACCGCTACAACGCGATCGGGGCCTTTGATTACCATAATACCAACGCAGAAATGGTTACCAAGCTCTCCCAGGTACCCCTCCAGTACCATCCGGGAACGACCTGGGAATATTCCATGTCCACCGATGTTCTGGGACGGATCGTCGAGGTGATTTCCGGACTAGAGCTCGACGCCTTTATCGCGGAGCGGATCCTCAAGCCGCTGAAGCTTGCGGATACGGGCTTTTGGGTGGAGGGCGAAAAGCGCCAGGCCCGCATGGCCGAGCAACAGGTGGACCCGGCGACCGGGAAAAGACCGCCCATGACCGACCTGACCAAGCGGCCCAAATGGATGTCGGGTGGAGGGGGCATGGTATCGACCGCCCCTGACTATGCCCGGTTCTGCCAGATGCTCCTCAACGGGGGCTCTCTGTATGGGATCCGGCTGGTTTCACGGAAGACCATCGACTTGATGACTTCCAACCATCTACCCCCGGGGATTCACTACGGCCCCCTGGTCCCCATCCAGTTCGCGGGCATATCCCCAACCCCTGAAGAGGGGGGTGGCTTCGGGCTGGGGTTCGGCGTCCGCATGGAGGCTGGCCGGAGCCCGCTGCCCGGTTCAGTCGGGGACTATTGTTGGGCCGGCGCCTACGGCACCTATTTCTGGATCGATCCCCAAGAAAAGTTGATAGTCGTCAAGATGATGCAGGCCCCTGCCCTCAGGCTTCATTATCGATACCTCCTGCGGCATTATGTGTATCAGGCCATTGTTGATTAGGAAAAAGGTCCTGACCTCCGGCTTTCGTCGAGGTCAGGACTGAAATCATCACGAGCGCGCCGGCCTCCTCGATTCATCTAAGCTCATATTCCCCAGGACCTCGATGGATTCCCGCACATAATTTATTTTGGTATTCCGGCTTGCACCAGGAGCGGCCATTCTGATAGAAAGCGGGCTTTTTACGGGTTCATCAGCACCCTACAAGAACTTCCGGCAATAAAAGGAATTCACTGGAGAGATACTCATGTTGAACTCAGACCCAATCATCGATTTTGGCAGGAAGGCCGGTGCAGACCTCGTTGGAATAGCGCCTGCGGAGCGATTTGAGGGAGCTCCTAAAGGACATAAGCCGGAGGATATCCTGCCCGGGGCCAAAAGCGTGGTCGCCATGGCCAAGCGGATTCCTCTTTCCATTGTTAAAAGTATTCCCAGCCCCTATTACGACAGATTCGGCTACCATGACCTCAATGCCTATCTGCGGGAATTGACCTTTCGGGTAGCCCTTTTTATCGAGGACCAGGGATTCGAGGCTTTTCCCCTCGATCCTTCCGTTGACGACAAAGCGCGGGAGGTGCAGATCCTTCAGGAAGCGCCGGAGCCGAAGATCAAAATTCTGGGCGATTTTTCCCACAGGCACGCCATTGTCGCCGCAGGGCTGGGAGAGTTTGCCGCCAGCAGCATGGTCGTGGTTCCAAAGTTCGGGCCGAGGATCCGAGCCGTTTCGGTGATCACCACTGCTCCCCTGGAACCCGGTCCCCTGCTAGGGGGGAAGTCCCGCTTCAATATCTGCCGGCCCGAGGCATGTGGTCTCCAGTGTGGGAAGAAATGTCCGGCAAGGGCCCTTCCCGGAGACGGCACCATCGACCACTTCAAGTGCCGGAACTATCGAAACCCTGGGGTATTCACGCTGGAATATTTCAAAGCGATCGCCGAATCCAAGAAAACCCGAGGACCCGCATGGAGCAGGCCCGGCGGCAGGCCGACCCCGCAGACGGGGGAGACCTGCGGAATCTGTATCAAGGTTTGTCCGATCGGAATCTCACTGTAGTCCCGCTCATTCACCCGGCTGGGCGACCCGCCGGGTCGCCCCTCCTCCAAACTGGACTTTTTCGTGTCCCTGCGGACGTAGGCGAAAATCCGCCCTTTTACGTTCCCTCCTCCATTTTTCGAACAGCCTCGGCGGTAGGAAGAGAGGTCGGCGGGGATTTCCGGGAAAGCTCCTTTGAAAATCTTCCGGGTTATCATTTCCGGTTGAAATTTGTTCTGGGTCTTCTCCCAATC
>JACAEW010000155.1 GCA_013388675.1 Syntrophaceae bacterium
AAGATTTTCCCCCCCCGCATGGCATACCCGGCGATATCGCCGGCGCTCCCATGGATGACGATTTTTCCCCCGTTCATCGTGTTTCCCACGCCGTCCTGGGCGTTTCCATGAATCGTCAGGGAGGGCCCGTCCATAAACGCGGCGAGGTCATTCCCCGGAGTCCCTTGGATGGTGATTCGGACATCGCTTTTCTGAATTCCGTCCCCGATGTACCTCTGGCCGTTGATCTGGTCGAGGAAGACCTCCTTTTCCCCGGCTTCGATCGCCCGATGGATCTTCTCGTTGAGCTCCCGATAATGCAGGCCCCGGGCAGAGATTCTCATACCTCGATTCCTTCTCCGATGACGTAATGCTTGCGATAATCCTTGGGCAGATGAATGAGGCCGAAGCTTTCCTTCAGCAGGTGCCCCTTCAGGTCCCCGGTCCTCACCGCTTCTTTGATCAAACCGGTGTAAACCCCGGCGCGGCTGATATCGCCCACGAACAATGCGCCGACAATCCGGTCGTCCCGCAGCACCAGTTTCTTGTAGACCCCTTTTTTCTCGTTGACCGATTCGACGATCTCGAACCCGTTTCCCTCCCGGGGGTCGGTCAGGCCCACCGAAATGGTGGGGATGCCACAGAGTTCGACCGAGTTCATGACCAGCGCCCCCTCGTACTTCTTCCTTCCCCCCGCCATATTCAAACCCGCCACCTTTCCTTGCCGCACGGCGCTGGGCCATATGGGAAAGACTCCCGGGGGACCACCGAAAAAACCCGGTGCCTGGCAGCAGTCCCCCGCGGCAAAGACGCCTTCCGCCGTGGTTTCCAGGTATTCATTCACCAGAATCCCCCGGTCCAAGCGGACTTCCGTTCCCTTGAGCCAGCCGACATTGGGCAGGACCCCCACCGCCTGGATGACCACCTGGCAGGGGACCTTGCGCTGATTCTGCAAGACCACTTCTTTTACCCTGCCCGAGCGATCCCCCACGATCTTGGCCACGGTATTCTTTAAGAACACCCGGCAGCCTTCCTTTTTCAGCGCTCCCTCGATGATTTCCGAAGCCCGGCGGTCGAAGGTGGCGGATAGGACCCGGTCGGCAAGTTCCACCAAGGTTACCGAAACGTCCCTGCCCAAAAGGCCCTCCGTGGCTTTCAGCCCAATCAGCCCTCCCCCGACCACAACCGCTTCCCGGACGGCGTGATCCTTCAGGTAGCGGATTAATTCCTCAGCCTCCTCCAGGCGGGTGAAGGTGAAAACTCCCTGGGCTTTCATTCCGGGAATTTTCAGGGGGAGGGGCGCGCCGCCGGTGGCAATCAGGAGCCGGTCATAGGAAAGGGGCGGGCCGTCGGACAGGGCGACCCGCCTTTTTTCGGCCTCCAGCTTCACCGCCTTTTTTTTCAGCCGTAGTTCCACCCCGTTCCGGGCATAGAAATTTTCCGGCCGATGGGCCAGTTGGTTCTTTTTCACCTTCCTGGCCAGCAGGTAGGAGAGGAGGGGCTTGGAATAATTGGCCACCCCTTCATCGGAGATCACGGTGATGGAACCCCGGGGGTCCCCCTCCCGAATTCCCTCCACGGCCGCAGTCCCGGCGGGACCGTTACCGATAATGACATACCTCATTTTTCTTCCTCGAAGACGATGGCCTCGTTGGGGCAGTGTTTTACGCACACCGGGATTTCTTCCCCCTGGCAAAGGTTGCACTTGGATATCACCCGTTTGCCTTCCACATTTCGGGAGATGACCCCGAACGGGCAGACCATGATGCACATCCAGCAACCCACGCACTTCTCCTCGTCGGCCAGGACCGCCCCGCTTTTCGGGTCCCGCTGCATGGCCCCGGTGATGCAGGCCTCCAGACAGGGGGCGTCTTCGCAATGGCGGCATTGCAGGGCGAAGGACAGGTATCCCTGTTCCTCAACCAGCACCCGGGCAACGGGCTTGGGGTATTCTCCCTTGTAGGCCTTGATGATGTTGCGGGTCTTGGAGTTCTGGACGATGCAATGAACCTCGCAGAGGCGGCAGTTCATGCAGTATTCTTCGCGGATAAAGATCTTTTTCATCTCACCAGGCCTCTCCGGCGGGTTTGACTCCCAGGATCTTCATGTCCGTTTCCGCCAGTCCCACCGCCCGAAGCTGTTCCCGGTTGCCCCGCAGGCTCTCCAATGCGTTGATCCCCATTCCCCCGAGCATTTCCTTGATCTCCAGCGACCAGGCCCGCAGGAGGTTCACCAGCCTTCGAGCCCCGATCTCCGGGTTTAGCCGCTTGGTCAAGTAAGGATCCTGGGTAGCGATCCCCCAGTTGCATTTTCCCGTGTAGCATTTTTGGCAAACGTGGCATCCCAGGGCCACCAGGGCGGAGGTTCCCACGTAAACCGCATCCGCCCCCAGGGCCACGGCCTTGATCACATCCGCGCTGTTGCGAAAACCTCCCGCGGCGATGAGCGAAGCCCGGTTCCTCTGCCCTTCCTCCCGCAACCGCTGGTCCACCACGGAGATGGCCAGCTCGATGGGGATTCCCACGTGATCGCGGATGACCCGGGGAGCCGCTCCGGTCCCGCCCCGGAGACCGTCGATTACCACGAAATCCGCCCCCGCGCGGACGATCCCCGAGGCGATGGGGGCCACGTTGTGGACTGCGGCGATCTTGACCCCCACGGGTTTGCGGTAGCGGACCGCCTCCTTCAGGGCATAGATGAGCTGTTTTAGGTCCTCGATGGAATAGATGTCGTGATGCGGAGCCGGAGACAGGGCATCCGTGCCCGCCGGGATCATTCGCGTGCGGGAGATCTCCTCGGTGACCTTTTCGCCCGGAAGATGGCCCCCGATTCCCGGCTTGGCTCCCTGGCCGATTTTGATCTCGATGGCCGCCCCGGCTTCCAGGTATTCCTTGTGCACGCCGAAGCGCCCGGAAGCCACCTGCACCACCAAATGCGGCCCGTAGGGATAGAGGTCCGGGTGCAACCCCCCCTCGCCCGTGTTCCAAAGGGTGCCCGCTTCCTTGGCCGCCATGGCCAGCGATTTGACGGCGTTGAGGCTGATGGACCCGTAGGACATGGCGGTGAAGAGAATGGGGGTCTCCAAGGGAATCTGGGAGGCAAGGAAATTGTGGACAACCTCATCCGGCTTCTGCCCTTCCTTCACCTCCAGGCGGTCCGGTTTTCCCCCCAGGTAGGTCCGCAGCTCCATGGGCTCCCGCAGGGGGTCGATGGAAGGATTGGTCACCTGGGAGGCGTTCAGCAGCAAATGGTCGAAATACACCGGGAAGGGACGGTCGTTTCCCATGCCGGTCAAGAGCACCCCCCCGGTAGCGGACTGGCGGGCAATATCCTCCAGCGCCCTGCCCGACCATAGGGCGTTCAGCTTGATCTCCGAAGGATTGCGGCGGATGACCAGGGCCCCCGTGGGGCAGAGGCTCTCGCAGAAATGGCACCCCACGCAGCGGCTGTCGTCCGAACTCACGACGCCGGTTTCGGCGTCGTAGAGATGGGCGTCGTTCGAACACAGGCGATGACACACCTGGCAGCTCACGCATTTCTCCATGTCCCGGGTGACCTTAAACTCCGGGGTCATTTTCCCTTTGGCCACGTTCTCACCTCAAATAGCCAATCACGGGTTCTCCCGCCTCGGGCGCCCAAACCCGGTCCGGGTCCGGGCAGACTTCGCGGATGGCCGACTCTTCCGAGGCGATATACAGGTTTTCCCGCCACTCGGCGGCCACTAGGGGCCGTAATTTGATGCGGTCATTCAGCCCCACCATGGCCTGATTGTGGGCGGCGATCACCGCAAAGGGCCCGTTCAGCAGGGCGCTCCCGTAAACCGCCCGGAGAAACTGATGAAATTCCTTTTTCTCCATCCTCTCGATTTCATCCCAGAGGGGGGCAGCCAGGATGTGGGCCACCACCGGGAAGGCCAACCGGTGCTTGCGGTGCAGCAGGTCGAAAAGGTACGTGATCACCTCTGTATCGGTGTAAAAGGCGCAATCGTAGCCGAAATTCTTCAAGTACCGACGATTGGTGCCGTAGGAGGAGATTTCCCCGTTGTGGACCACCGACCAATCCAGAAGCCCGAAAGGATGCGCCCCTCCCCACCATCCTGGGGTGTTGGTAGGAAACCGGCCGTGGGCGGTCCACAGGTATCCCCGGTATTCCTCCAATCGATAAAACTCGGCAATCTCCTCCGGGTACCCCACTCCTTTGAAAATCCCCATGTTCTTCCCGGAGGAAGCGATGAAGGCCCCTTCCTTTTTCTGGTTGATCTCCATGACGGTGCGCACGACGAAGTCTTCCTCCGCCTCCACGCTGGAGAGGCGCCGCTCCATCCGGGGGCGCAAAAAATAGCGCCAGATGAAAGGGGGATTCTGGACTGCATCGATCTGCCGGGTGGGTATGGGCTCTTCCTGGATGACCTGGTAGTTTTCCTCCAGAGCCTTCTCGGTCGGCTTCCGGGATTCCGGAGTTTCATAGAGAACATGGAAGGCGTAATCGTCCTTGTGGTCCGGGTAAATTCCATAGCCCGCAAACCCTCCTCCCAGCCCGTTGGACCGCTCGTGCAGGCTGGCAATGGCCCGGATGATCACTTCCCCCGAAAAAACCTTCCCCTCCCGGTTCATAATTCCTATGAGCCCGCAGGCGGAAGGCATTCGGTAATCTCGATCCGCGACTAAAATGGGGTTCTCCCTTCAGGTCTTGTTGGCCCCGCAGGTCCCGCCAGAATTCAAGGTTTTCTAGAAACGGAAAAGGGTTCGTCCTTTCCTGAAAAAGGAAAAAAGGAGGCCGTATGCATTCCCCGTATACCGGGAGGGGCCGCAGCCCCTCCCGGCATGCCGGGTTTTCTTACCTTCTGGGGGCAGAGGGAACGGCAACCCGGCTCGGCCATTTGGAGGAATCCTTGCCTAGAGCAAGGGGAGATATTTTTCCAGCTCGTAGGAAGTGATCTGAATGCGGTATCGGTCCCATTCCACCTTCTTGTTTTCGATGAAGTGCTCGAAAACGTGGTCCCCCAGGGCTTCCCGCACCAACTGGCTCTTTTCGGTGATCTGGAGGGCTTCCAACAGGCTTCCCGGAAGCTGGCGGATGCGCCGTTTCAGCCTTTCCTCCTCCCCCATCTTGTAAACATTCTCCTCCACCGGGTCGGGCGGCGCAATCTTCTGTTCGATGCCCGCCAGGCCGGCGGCCAGCATGACCGCAAAAGCCAGGTAGGGGTTGCAGGCCGGGTCCGGACTGCGATACTCGATCCGGGTGGCCTCTTCCTTACCCGGCTTGTACATGGGAACCCGGACCAGGTCCGAACGGTTTCGCTGGGCCCAGGAGATGTAAACCGGGGCCTCGTAGCCGGGGACCAGCCGTTTGTAGGAATTCACCCATTGACAGGTGACCGCGGTAATTTCCGGAGCATGCTTTAAAAGTCCGCCGATAAAATAACGCGCCGTGTCGGAAAGGTGGTACTGCCCCTTGGCGTCGAAGAAGGCATTTCGATTTCCCTTGAAGAGGGACATGTGGGTATGCATTCCCGACCCATTCTCCCCGAAGAGGGGCTTGGGCATGAAGGTCGCATATACTCCCTGCCGGTAGGCCACTTCTTTGACCACCAAGCGGTAGGTCATGACGTTGTCCGCCATCGTCAGGGCGTCTTCATAGCGCATGTCGATTTCGTGCTGGGAAGGGGCCACCTCATGGTGGGAGTATTCGATTCGGATCCCCAGGGCCTCGCAGAATAGGACCGTTTCCCGGCGAAGGTCGATGGCCTCGTCCCGGGGGATCAGGTCAAAGTAACCGCCCCGGTCCAGGACCTCCGTGGTGTGGGGGTCCTTGAAATAAAAATATTCCAATTCCGGCCCCGTGTAATAGGTAAAGCCCATCTTTTTGGCTTTTTCCAGGTTCCTCTTCAACACGTATCTCGGGTCGCCCTCAAAAGGCTTTCCATCGGGGGTCACGATATCGCAGAAAACCCGCGCCACGCCTTTCTCTTTGGGACGCCAAGGGAGAATGGCAAAGGTGGAAGGGTCCGGAATCGCCACCATGTCGCTTTCATCGATCCGCACAAAGCCCTCGATGGACGATCCGTCGAAACCGATCCCTTCGTCAAAGGCCTTCTCCATTTCCTCCCTGGGGACGCTGAAACTTTTCAAAAAACCCAGGATATCGGTAAACCAGAGCTTTACAAACTTGATGTCGTTCTCTTCCATCTTTTTCAAAATCTTTGCCGCTGTCTCTTTCGCCATCTCCTCAATCCTCCTGGTTGGGTCATCTCGCGACTACGCGAGTGATGATTTGCAGGTCCTTCATTTTTTTTCTCAGGGTGTTCCGGTTGATTCCCAGCCTCCGGGCAGCGCGCACCTGATTGCCCCGTTCTTCCTCCAAGACCATTCCGATCAAAGCCCGCTCCACCTTGCCGATCACCGACTCATGGATATGGTCTTCATTGCCCGTGCTGACCTCGGATTTCACCACTTCCCGCACCACCTCTTCCAGCACTTGGCTTGGTTCTTCCGTTTTGAAGCCCTTCTCCGGAAGCGGGCGCTGCAACGGTTCGGGAAGGGGGTTCCCGGTCGTCCTCGTTTCGTTCGGGGGCAAGATCTTTTCGATCAGGCCCTGGAGTTGGTGATCATCTTTGATCACCAGAATTGCTGCCATAGCAATCACCCTGAATTTTTTTTAACCTTTCTGTAAGCAAACCGGATACCAACGAAAATTCCCTCCAAATTCTTGCCCTATCCATTGAATACCTTTAAATACCTTAATAAATTAGGCCGGCCGGGCCTCCTTGGCTTTCATTACCCTCCTTTCGGTTATTTGCCTATTTATTGGGCATCTTCTGACCGATGCCGCCATAAATGGAGAACAAACTAAACAATCTTTAATAGTTACCAAAATGCATCAAAATGAAGCAGCCTGCTCAAAATCGGTCAGGAAAAAAGCGATTTATTTTAAATCCTCCCATCGTTAGGCCTCGCACCTTTCCAGTTCCCGCAAAAGCTCTGCTTTCACCATAGAGATTTTCTGCGGGTCTTCGATCTTGGCCCCGCTCATATCCTGCACGTAAAATACATCGACGACCTGGTCCACTTTGGTGGAAATCCGGGCCATCCACAGGTTTAACCCCATGGCGAAGAGCTTCTGGGCAATGCGGTAGAGAAGGCCCGGGCGGTCATGGGTAAAGACCTCTACCAGGGTATAGAAATCCGAGGCCGTATTATCCACATCGACTCGGGGCGCGGAGCGCACCGCGGCATAACGGTGGAAGAGCGGGGGAACGACTTCTTGCAGGAGTTGGTCCGCTTCCAACCTGCCCTCCAGGACTTTTTTCATGTCCTCCTGCAGCTTCGTCCACCGGCGGGGCTGAAGCAGCCCTTCCTCGATCAAGCTCTGAACTCGGAACTGATCCACGGCGATGCCGTTTTCCCAGGTACTGATCTGGGCCGAAAGGATATTCAGCAAATTGGCCGTAAGGACGCCGCAAATTTTCGCAAACAGGCCCGGCTCGTCCCGGGCCACGACGGTAATTTCATCCCCTCCCTCCTCCGGCTTTTCCTCTCCGTCCAGCGCCACCGTCTGGTCGCCCAATCTTTCGGCCATGAGAATCTGTTTGCCGATGGCCCTCGCCTCGTGGACCTGGTAATGACGAAGCGGAATGTGGACCAGATATTCCGAAATCTTCGGGGAAGGAATCTGGCCTTTAACCAGCTCCATGATCTCTCTCTGGACCCCGACCACCCGCTCCTGGTCTTCCTTCCGAATTCCTTCTCCGCGGTCCAGCAGATGGAGAGTCTTGAGGAAGAGCTCCCGCAGCAACGTGTCCTTCCAGGCGGTCCAGGCCGATGGTCCCACGGCACGAAGGTCGGCAAAAGCGAGCAGGTAGAGCATCTTCAACCTTTCCCGCGTTCCCACCGTTTGGGCGAAACGCAAGATCAGGTTCTCGTCGTTGAGGTCCCTCCGTTGGGCGATCTCCGCAAAGGTCAAGTGCTCGCGCACCAAAAAGCGCAGGGTCTCGATCCTCTCCGGCGAGAGTCCGAGGCGTTCACCGACGGATTCGGCGATCCTCTCCCCCCGGATCGCATGGGGCGTCCCTTCGGCCTTGCCCAGGTCATGGACCAGGGCCGCCAATTTCAGGAGCGCGGGGTCCTGGACCTCTCCCATCAACTGCTCGAAGAGCGGCCAGGATGGAGGGCCGTTCTTTCGTTCCAGCCTCTCCAACTCCTGCACGGCGTACAGAGAATGGACATCCACGGGATAGAGGTGATAGCGGTCGTACTGGATATGACAGTGGACTTTTTCGAACTCCGGCAGGAATTGACGCAGGAACCCGGTTTCGTACATCTCTTCCAAAACCCGGTACAGGTATCCCGGCTGCTCAAAGTAGGAAAGAAAGGAGCGGACGGATTCCGGGGCCGAGCGGAATCGATCGCTCAGCAGGCCCAGTTTCTGGGCGATGACCTCCTGGAGCCCAACGCTCATTTCCACCCCGTGACGATGCACGCTGTCGAAGGCCCTCCAGACCTGGAGCGGGTTCCGGTCCAGGCTCGCCGGATCGGTTAGGGCCAGCCTTCCATGGTATAGATGGAAGCCGGGAGCGATCTCGGGCGCCGCCTTTCGCCACCAGCTCCGGGCGGAGTTCTGGACCTCATTCAGACATTTCTCCAGAATGTTCCAGGATAGGTGATGAACGCGGAGCGCCTGGTAGAAATAATCTTTGAGGAAGGATTCCGTATTCCGGAGGGGATCCTCTCGGCGATAGCCGAGAGCCAGGGCCAAGGTCGTCTGGTCCTCGAAGGAAAGCCGGTCCTCCCTCCTCCCGTGCAGGTAGTGGAGCTCGTTGCGGACCCGCCAGAGAAAATCCAGAGCCCGGGAATAGGTCTCCCATTCCTTCTCGCTCAAAAGCCCCTGCTCGGCCATCTGCCGGGCAGAACGGGGGGAAAATCTGATTTTCGCCGCCCAGAAGGCCGCATGATAGTCCCGCAGCCCTCCCTTTCCGTCTTTGATTTCCGGCTCCAGCACGAAAACCGAGTCCCCCATTTTCTTGTGGCGGGATTCAGCCGATTGTTGAATTTGCAGGAGGATTTCCTTTTCCCGGCCGCCCTTGACCGCCCGGGAAAACTCCTCTTCCCAGCGCAGAAAGGCCGCTTTGTCCCCGGCCATCCAGCGGGCGTCCAGGAAAGAGAGAAGAAGGTCCAGGTCTTTCTGGGCCGCCCGAAAGCTTTCTTTGGGCGTTTGCACGGTATAGCCGACCGTGAGTCCCCAATCCCAAAGCGGATGAAGGATTTTCTTTACCCAGAATTCCAGGTCCTTTCCTCTCCCGGGAAGATGCAGAAAGAAAAGATCGATGTCCGAGAAGGGGTTGAGTTCCTCCCTTCCATACCCACCCATGGCCAGGAGAGCGACTCCCCCTTCGGCCTCGATCTTCCCCGGTCCCTGAAAGGCCCCTTTCCACAGGCGTCGCAGGACATTATCCATCAGCGCTGAGCGGCTCTGGCAAATCTCCGTTCCGGGGGCACCCTCCTGGTGTCGCCTCTTGAGCCATTCCTGCCCGCTACGATAAAATCTTTCGATATCTTCCAGGCATTCTGCGGGTCGATTCAATTGCGATCCTATTTCATTCTGTATGGTGGGCAAAAATTCGAAAACCGGTGATTGCTGGAGGGCTCGCGCCAAGGACCTCGAACCCGTTTTTTACAGGGCCCCCTCGCCCCTCTCGCCGGTTCGGATTCTAACCGCCTCCTCCACCGGTAGGACGAAGATTTTTCCGTCTCCGATCTTTCCCGTCCTGGCCGCTTTGCCGATCGTCTCGACCACCCGAGTCACAGCCCCGTCGGGAACGATGACCTCGATCTTGATCTTGGGAACGAGTTCAACGATATATTCCGCGCCCCGGTAGACTTCCTTGTGGCCTTTTTGCCTCCCGAACCCCCGGACCTCGGTTACCGTCATCCCCTGGACCGCCACCGAACTTAGGGCATTCTTCACTTCATCCAGCTTGAACGGCTTTATGATCGCTTCGACTTTTTTCATTTCAACCCCCCCCCAAATGCGGAATGTGGAATTCGGAATGCGGAATTGGAAAAGCCTTTTCACTCCGCATTCCCCATTCAGCCTTCCGCATTTAGAAATTGTACCCTGTTTCGTTGTGCTGGCTCAGGTCCAGTCCCATTTCTTCCTCTTCGTCACTGACCCGCAACCCCAGGGTCCAGTCCAGGACCTTTAGAAGGACCAAGGTCACCACAAAGGCATAAACCCAGGTCGCCAGTACCGCCAGCACCTGAATTCCGAATAAACCCGGGTTCCCGAAGAAAAGCCCATTGTCTCCCGCATCATTGATCGCTTTGCTCGCAAAGAGCCCGGTAGCCAGTGCGCCCCAGGTTCCCCCGACCCCATGGACTCCCACCACATCCAGGCTATCATCATAACCGAATCGGTTCTTTCCTACCACACCCAGGTAACAGAAAACGCCCGCAGCGACTCCGATGACCAGGGCGGACATAGGACCTACGAAGCCGGAACCCGGGGTGATGGCCACCAGTCCGGCCACCGCGCCGCTCGCAGCCCCCAGGGTGGTGGGTTTCCCCCTGTAGACCCATTCCGCTGCCGGCCAGGAAAGCGCCGCCGCTGCAGTGGCGATGTGGGTTACCACGAAGGCGCTGGTGCTGAGTTTCCCGGCGGCAATGGCGCTTCCGGCATTAAAACCAAACCACCCGAACCAAAGAATGGCGGCTCTCAAAAGGGTCATGGGAAGGTTGTGGGGCCCCATGGGGTCCCGGCCGAATCCCTTTCTCTTCCCTACCAGAAGGGCCGCGGCCAGGGCGGAGATTCCCGAGCTGATGTGGACCACCGTCCCTCCGGCAAAGTCCAGAGCGCCCAGCTTCCGAATCCATCCTCCCACCCCCCAGACCCAGTGGGCGATGGGATCGTAAACGAAGGTGGCCCATAGAAGGGCGAAAACGACAAAGGTCGAGAACTTCATCCGCTCGGCGATGGCCCCGGTAATCAAAGCCGGGGTGATGATGGCAAACATGGCCTGGTAGATCATGAAGGCCTGATGGGGAACCGTGGCCGCGTAATCCGGGTAGGGATCGAGGCCCACCCCGTTAAGCCCGAACCAGGAAAGGCTTCCGATGATCCCTCCTACATCGGGGCCAAAAGCGAGACTGTACCCCCAGAGGACCCATTGAACGGTAATGAGCGCGATGATGATGAAGCTGTGCATGATCGTACCCAGCACGTTCTTGGTTCTCACCATTCCCCCGTAGAAAAGCCCCAGTCCGGGCGTCATCAGCAAAACCAGGGCGGCCGAGGCCAGCATCCAGGCAGTATCCCCGGTGTCGATCTTCGGCGCACCCTGGGCTGCGGGCGTTGCCGGAATCGCTGCGGGTTGGGACTCCGGCTTGGATGGTTCCGCCCCAGTTGGCGAAGCGCCCGAAGGCTTCGATGGGTCTTGGGGGTAAACGGGCCCCCCCAAGAAGAAACCCCAGAAAATCAGGCCCAGGATCAAGGCCCAGTTTATTCTCCATTTCATATTCACCTCCAAGATTTCAGTTGCTGAATTTCAAGTTCACCCCAAAAATCCAAACGTCATCGAGATACCCATTGGGATTGTAGGATTTTCCATCGATCTGCCTCTTCGCCTCGCTCGACAAGGGGAAAGAATACTGGATGAGGGGCTGAATGACGAAGTTCTTCCCCATGGGGATACTGACGCCGAGGCTGAGCCGGCCGTCGTGGAAAGCCCGGTATTTCTCCCCGGTGTATCCCCCCGTGGACGATTCATAGGTCTTCCAGTACCCGCTGTCTCCGGCAAGATAGGCCGCCGTAGCCCCGAGGTCCACGGTCATCTCCCGGCAGAATTTCCAGGATTGTGCCAAAGATAACTGGATATAGGTCCCCGGGTAACTGGTGATATCCCGATAAGCGACCAGCGTGGGTTTAAACCAGGTGTCGTAGCCGGCTCCCAGATAGAATTCTTCTGTCTCGGCGGTGTATTTAGTTCCGTAGTAGATGTACCCTCCGGTGAGCTCCAATTTTCCCAGACCATAGGTGTAGCTTAAGGTCAAATCGGTTTCATTAAAGCTCTTTTTCCCCTGGCGGTCGGGAACAAAATTCTGGGTGGTTTTTTCTTCGGAATCGATGTTCCCCCAGAAAGAAACAGAAAAACCTTTGTAAGCGGCCCCAAGGGAAGGCTGAAACACAACGCTATCCTGGCCGATTTCATATCCTCGGAATATGTAACGGTTGAAAACTCCCAGGCTCGCATTGACCGCAACTTTCTCCTCTTCCCCGCCCCAACCCGGGGTGGAGGCGGACAAAAAGGAAAGAATGAGGCCCATCCTCCAAATGTTTTTCATCTCCCCTCCTCCTCAAATTTTCTGGATCCCAATACAAGCCTTGTGCCAAACCCATTCATGGCCGGGAAACTTCAAGGGATTCCTGTAGAATCAATGATTTCTCCAAGGAAAGGAACTTTAAGGCCGCCCCCGCCAAATGCCGATTTTTTATCCGCCAAAGACCCAAAAAACTCCCGCGGATTCAATAAATTCAGCAAAAACAAAATGTAAGGCTGAATGGCGGCTTTTAAGCAGGGTGCGCGAATTCCATGCAGAGGTTTGAAAACATCGAATTTCTCATTGACGAAATTTCCAAAAATTAGTAGGTTTAGGGCTCATGAAGGTCCTCTTCCTTTCTTTCTTTTTTGAGGAAGGCGGGCAGTAGGAAACGGGAAATAGGAGAAAATAGAATGCCGGATTCAACGCCCTATCAGGAGTTCTCCAAAATGCTGGGAGCCCCTGATTCCAAGGTCCTCCCCCGGATCATCGAAAAAATCGCCGATGAAACAGAGTTAAAGATCCTTATGCTTGCTTTCCCCCCGGCAACCGTTTCAGAGTTTTCCGAAAAAACCGGGATCCCCCGGGAAGAAGTGCAGGGGATGGTAAAGAATCTTTTCCATAAGGGTCTTCTTTTCTCCTCCAAGAAAGAAGGGGAACCCCGCTACTATCGGGTAAAATCGGTTCCCCAATTTCACGACAGTTCCATCCTCTGGCCGGAAGCCACCAAGGAATTTCACGCTCTCTGGAAGGAATACACAGACAAGGAATGGGCCGACTTCGGAAAGGTGATCGACGCCTTTCTCCAGAAACCCGCGGTCCGGGTCATCCCCGTGGGGGCGACCATCGAATCGAAAGCCAAGGTTCTGGCATTGGATGACGTGCGGGAAATCGTCAAACAGGCCCGGAAGCTCGCGGTCACTCCCTGCACCTGCCGGGTGGTGGACGGAAAATGCGGGAAACCCGTGGAAGTTTGCATCCAAGTGAACCGTGCGGCGGACTATGCTCTGGAAAGAGGAACCGGCCGGGGCATCACCCAGGAAGAAGCCCTGCATATCCTCCATTCGGCCGAAAAGGAAGGTTTAATCCATGTCGTCGACAACCGGCAAAAAGTCGATCACATCATCTGCAATTGTTGCCGGGACTGCTGCATCCTCCAGCGTCTTCCCAACCCCCATAAATTCCTCGACCCCAGCCGCTTTCAGGCCTTTATCAGCACGGAGGAGTGCATCGGCTGCCAGGCCTGCCTGGACCGGTGCATGTTCGGCGCCATCCGGATGGAGGGGGACGAACCGAAAGCCCGGGTTGTTGCGGAAAGATGTGTGGGGTGCGGGGTATGCACGATCACCTGCCCCACGGAGGCCATCGCCATGAAGGAAGTGCGGCCCCCGGAGGTCATTCCCGAGTAAGGCGGCTGGGGCGACCGCCTATGCGCCCCGGAGAATTTTGGGGGAAAAAGCCGGCCGGCCTCACGCGAGGATTTTTCCCGGTGGGGGGTGGTTTTCTCGACCCACGGGGAGCCTCACGGTGACTTTCGTTCCCCTGCCCTCTTCGCTATCAAGAGAGATTTCCCCGCGGTGGTCCTCGACAAAGGATTTGCACAGGAAGAGCCCGAGGCCCGTCCCATCCTTGCGAGTCGTAAAGAAGGGTTCGAAAACCCGGCTCCGGTCAGAAACGGGAATCCCTGGGCCGTCATCAACGATCTCGACTTCGATCCATTCTTCCGGAGTTAAAAGCCGGCTCCGGACAACGACCCGCCCCCCTGGGCCCACCGCCCCAAGGGCATTCAAAAAAAGATTGATAAAGACCCGCTCCAATTTCTCGGGGTCTGCATCGATTAACGGCAGACCGGGGCCGAGCCGGTTTTCCAGCATCACTTTGTGGGAATTCCGGTCCAGCCGGGCAGCGTCCCACGCGCGGACCAGAATATTATTGACATCCGTCGGTTGGCGGTCCAAGCCGGACCTGACGAAATCCAGGAATTGCTTCAGGAGGGCATTGGCCCTTTGACTCCCCTCGTGAATCATTTTCAGGCTTTTTTGGTATCCGGGGGAAAGTTTTTTATTTTCCAGACAGGACTGGGAGCAGGATTGAATTACGGCCAGGGGGTTCCTGAGGTCATGAGCGAGGCCGGCGACCAAGGCTTTGCCCATCATCTCAATCCGGGGAGTTCTTTCCGCCTGGTTCCCCAGTTGCTGAATCACCCCGATGGCCTCTTTCAGATATTGCAGCAGAAGGTCGCACTTCCCCTTATAATCCTGGAGCTCCCCTTCCAGCTGCCGCCGTCGAAGGACTTCCGGATCCAGGGAACGTTCTTTATCTGAGGAGAGAGCCGGGGTTATCCGATTTGGCCTCGCTGGCTTACCCATTGTGTATCAATATTCGCTCCGTTCTTAGGAGCTGACAAACATAAAAAAATGCCGATTGAGCCCTGGAAAAATCATTCCAAGCCGGGGAATCGGGCACTCCTCGCAAAAATCCCCCGGCTCCCTTTTGCAGGTGAGCACGGGGGATCCGGGGCGGTTTTTCATGGGAGGAAGGTATCTATCGCCGAAAAGGGGAAAAACCTCAAACCCTTTCCCCTTTTCCCTCCATCGCGTTCAAAGAGAACAGATACCTATCCATGGCCCTCACCAGGGCTCGGAAGGGCTCGAGGCAAGCCCGCAATTCCTCCTTGGCTTGGATTTGATCCGTAATATCGGTCATGGAATACAAAGCCGCCGGCTTTTTTCCCCACTGAATCATGGAGCCTCGCCCCTCCAACCAACGAACCCGGCCGTCCTTGTGAATCACCCGGAAGGGATGGGATGGGGCCGAATTCCCGTTCTTGGGCAGTAGGGGAGCCATCTCCACTCTCTCCCGATCCTCCGGAAGGATCAGGTCTAGAAAGGACATGGAGGCCAGCTCGTCTTTCGCATAGCCCAAGACCTCCGACACCTTGGGGTTGATGAATCGGAAGACCCCCTCTTGGACTACGGCAACGGCCTCCCGGGTGTTTTCCACCAGGGAATTATATTTTTCTTCCAAGCTCCCGATCCATTCTTCGGCCCTTTTTTGATGGGTTAAATCCGATATCGAGACGATGATCCTCTGGTTATCCGGAATCCTCACAAACTTGCAGGAAACCTCCCGAAGGGTGCCGGATCGATCCCGCAGCCGGTACTCCCCGTCAGAGGGTACGGTTTCGGCTTTTTCATCGAAGGTTTCCTGAACCCCTTCGGTTCCCTCCGCCTCCGCCGGGGCAGAAAATTCAGGCCACCTTTTTTTGCCCTCCAATTCCTCTTTGGAATAACCGGAGAACTTTTCGAATTCCCGGTTGGCCAGGCAAATGACCCGGTTTTCGTCCAGGATGACCACGGGGGTGGCTAAATTTTCAAAGACCCTCCGGAATTCCTCTGCCGCCCGAAGCTCTTCCTCTTTTTGCCGTCGCTCCGCCACTTCTATCTGCAATTGCTCGCTCAGGCGCTGAATCTCCGGCTTGAGATGGGCCGCCATTTCTTCCGCCTGGGCGCATCTTTGCTGCCATTCCTCATCCTTGCGCCGCTGTTCGGAAATATCCCAAGAAACCCCCAAGATGCCCACGATATTGCCGCTTTCATCCTTGACCGGGGTCTTCAGGGTATTCCAAAGGGAGGTTTTTCCATCCCCCTCCAAAGCTTCTTCGCGGGTTTCCGCGCACCCTGTGGCCATGATCCTTTGGTCCTCGGACCGATTTTTTGAGGCCCACTCCCCCGGGTAAAAATCGTCATCGGTCTTACCCGCGATTTCCTCAGGCTTGATCCGCAAACCTGAAGCGAAGGCAGGATTGCAGAGCAAGTAAACCGAATTTTTATCCTTCAGGAATACTCTCTGGGGGAGGTGCTCCAGAAGGACCCGGTAATGGGCCCCGACTTTCTGGAGTTCTTCCAGCGCCTTCTGTCGCTGGGCCTCCGATTCCTTCAATTCCAGAATGCCCTGGCGCAGGGTGACCATCTCATTCACCGCTTTTTCAATGGTCAAGAGCTTTTCAATGGTTGCGTCCGTTTTAATCATCGCCCTCACACTCCTTTCAATCTTTTGAGGGGAGAAACATCCGGCCCCCCATCGGGTTCATTCAGTTTACCGCCTCAAGAAGCCTCGCCCTGAAGCTTTTGACGAATTCTTCAATCCGGATTCGGTTTTCTTCCGGCAGGCTCAGGAATTTGATCCCCATTCCCCGCCGCAAGGCCTCGGATTCCTTCCCGTACTTATTCGTCCAGACCACTTTGCACTCCCCCGCGACAGGTTCCCGGCCGTCGGGCAGGCCGAATTTCAAGAGGAATTCGTCCCCCAAATCCATCGGGTTGGCGGTCAGCACGAAGGCCCCCCCAAGATTCGGGGTATCGGTCGAGCCCCAATGCTCCTCATCGAACTCGACCCGGACTTTGATTTCCGCTCTCTCCTTTTCCCGGCTCTCATCCTTCAGAAGAATCGTCCCTTCGGCCCACGGAACTTTGCCGTTCACTTGGGATTCGAGGAAGTCGTGGGGGTCGGATTCTTGTTCCGCCTTGATCATGATGATATGGGTGTTGATGCGCTGTTGCTCCTTTTGAGAGAGGCTTTGCAATTGGCTTAGAATGTTGTCCAGGTGTCCCTCATAAGCGGTTCGGACCGAATTTCCCTTTTGCACCTCTTCGAGCATATCGGAAATTTCCAGGGCGAGAGAGGCAAAGTTGGCCAGGCTGGAAATGCACTTCGCGCTCCTTTCATCGAAGACATAATTCCCGTTTATCAGGGCGGCGCTGATAACCCCCACGGGTTTTCCTTTACCCCCGACGGACACGCTCAGGAGGGAGGTGATTTTATTGTCCCGTTCCTCGTACTTGAAAAACCGGGAGAAGCTCTCCGGGCCGGCTAGCAGTAAGGGGGTGCTCTGGCGGAGGGCTCTCTTGGCGATCTCTTTTTCCTCCACCAGTCCTACCTGTTGATACCGCGGGTCGAGGGCATGGGTGAATTTTATCTTCAGCGCCTCGCCCTTGGGGTCCAGCGAAAAGAAGGTGGAGCGGTGCGCCCTCAGGAAATGAAGCGATTCCTGGGAAATCATTTCCAAGAATTTGTTCGTATCTTTATTGCTTTTCAGTGCCGAACTGATCTGAAAGATGGCCGTTTCCAGACGTTCGATATGCTGAAGCGCTTCCACGGTATCGAGGCCGCTGAAAGGGCCGCTTGTTTTGGACTGCTTTCCGAGGAATTTTCCGAACACCATTTTATGAATCGCCTTTTGCCGTAAAAATGGATTACATCAACTCAATCCCTTTTTCCCTTATCGAACAGAAAAAAACCTTTCTCCCCGCCGGATTGCGACGGAGCCGAAAACTTTTCCCTTGAGCTGGGTTTTTTAGAGGACCTTTTCTTTTTCCTGCTGACCCTCATCGTCCCTCTATTTAAGAAATCTAATTTTCTAATGGATAACGGGTGGATCGGGTCTTAATTCTACAGATTTATCGGGGGTAAAGAGGGCAGAGCATGCTGTCTTAAATCAGTGCCCACGATACTTATCGTCTTATCTTCGATCTTACTTAAGCCGACCTTTATTTTTTTCCGGTTTTAGCCCGGTCCTCCCTTTTAGACCTTAACTTTTTTATCCTGAGGTTTCCAACCAGACCCAATGTACTCTTTCCGCTCCGGGGAAGTTTAATCCTGATTTTTTAAATAAATTATATAGAAATTTTATATAGTTATTCTATTTTATCTGAAGTAATGGTAAATATTTTACAGGACTCGATTCAGGAGGGATTGAGGCTTAAATGCTGCTCAAAATGTGCCCCGGGGGCATGACTGGAGGGTTAGGGGAGAAAAAATAAAAAGGGCGGGCACTGTCTTTACTGGGACTATTAAGGGAACAGATTGGGTAAAATCCGACCTTGAAATGAACCGGGGGCGGTCCCCCTTGCAGGGGATAGCCGCCCCCGTCCTGCAGGCTGCTACTTGCCTTCGATCACTCCATTCCGGATGACCGCCTCGCCTCTTCCGTTGAAAACCTCCAGCAAGAAAAGGTTCGGCCCCACCTGCCACGCCTTCACTTGCAGCCGTTCCCCGGGAATTACCGGGCTGCTGAACCGGGCCGAGTAGGACTTCAGCTTCCCCGTGTCTCCCTTGAAAACCTCCTGCACGAAGCGGCGGCAGACCACCCCGTAGGTGCAGAGCCCGTGGAGGATGGGCTCCTGAAAACCCACCATCTTGGCGACGGCCGGGTCGATGTGCAGAGGGTTACGATCGCCCGACATGCGGTAAAGGGCCGCCTGGTTCACCTCGGTTTGCGCGTCCAGAATGAAGTCCGGGTTTTTTGGGGGAATCGGGGGGATATCTTTTTTCGGCTGCGCCGGGCCCCCGAAACCGCCCGCCCCCCGGACAAAGGCGCTCACCCAATTCGAGCAAAGAGGGACGCCGCCCTTATCTTTAGTGTCGAAGCGCATGACGATCAAGGCCCCCGAGCCTTTATCGAAAACCCCTTCCAGGGTAGTGGTGGTCTGAACCGAACCAGACTTGGGCAGGGGATTGTGAATCTGGAGGCTTTGTTCCCCGTGGACGACCATGGCGAAATTGGCTTTGGTTGACAAAAACGCCTCGGCCCCGGCATTCGACGGCAGGATAACCCCGTAGGTGGGGAAAGCTTTGAAATCCTTCGCCCCTTCATACACAAATTCCAGATGGTCTTTGGTGAATCCGATCCCCAAGGCGTAGATGATCAGGTCCCGCTCGTTGTAGGAAAACTCATAAGGCCCCCAGGTCTTGCCCACCGAATCCAGATTCAGCGCCATGCTCGTCTCCTTTCTTCCGGTTGATTGAAAATCTTTTGTTGTATGGGTTTAGCCTTTTGAAGTGGCCTCTTTAAATCCCCCCTCCGCCCCCCGTTTTTTAAGGGGGGAACGGGGGGGATTTTTGCAGGTGCCTTGCTCAAAAGATAGATGTTGAGAGATATGGCCCCTTTTTTCAAAAGGCTAAAGTGTTACCTTTTGTCATTGCTGGTCCTTCGTGGCTCGTTGCTTTTTGCTGGCTGGAGGTTGTCTCTGCCTTCTCTTTCACCCAGCAACGCTCTTATGTCTTCCCCTTCATCCGGTACCGATTGGTGATCGGCAGCCTCCGGTCCCGCCCGAAGGCCCGGGGGGTGATTTTGATCCCAGGGGACGCTTGCCGCCTCTTATATTCGTTTAGGTCCACCTTCCGAAGGATATCGGCAACCATTTGGGGGTCGAAACCGCGGGAAACGATCGTCTCGAGGCTCTGGTCTTCTTCAACGTATGCCCGGAGAATGGGGTCCAGGATTTCGTAAGGGGGAAGGGAATCGGTATCCTTCTGGTTGGGGCGGAGCTCGGCCGATGGGGGTTTTTCCAGGACACGCGGGGGGATGACCGGCTTCGATCCCAGGGAATTTCGGTAAGCAGCCAGTTCGTAAACCAGGGTTTTGGGAACGTCCTTGATCACCCCGAAGCCCCCGGCCATATCTCCATAGAGCGTGCAGTACCCCACCCCCACTTCGCTCTTGTTTCCCGTGGTCAGGACCAGCCACCCAAATTTATTGGACAGGGCCATCAGAAGATTTCCGCGCACCCTCGCCTGGAGATTCTCTTCGGTCACATCCGCCTTTTCGCCCTTAAAGGAGTCCTTGAGGGTATCCAAATAGGCGCCAAACACGCCGTCGATGGCCAGGACCCGGAAATCGATTCCCAGGTTTTCGGCCAATTCCCGGGCATCCTCCAGGCTTTCCCGTGAAGAGTACCTGGAAGGCATGGCCACTCCCACCACCGCCTCTTTGCCCAGAGCATCGACGGCTACCGCGGCGGTCAGCGAAGAATCGATTCCCCCGCTGAGCCCCAGGACAACCTTGCGGAAACCATTCTTGCGCACATAATCGCCCGTCCCTAGGACCAAAGCCCGGTAGACTTCTTCCTGACGGCCCAAAGGGCCGGGCAGGGAAAGAGGAAGTTTTTTCCCCCGCTTCTGGGTTTTGGGTGAACGGAGGCGAAGCCGCCGAAGCCTTGCTTCCGGTGGGAAGCTTACGATTTCCTTTCGTCGCCGGGGATCGTGGAGGCGATGGAGCAGGACTTCCTCCAGAGCCAGGTCGGCCACCAGGAGCTCTTCCTCGAAAGCCCTGGCCTCGGCGACGATTTCCCCGCTCTGGTCGAATACCATGGACCCGCCGTCGAAAACCAGTTCATCCTGCCCCCCCACCAGATTGCAATAGGCCACGAAGGTAGAGTAGTCCCAAGCCCGGGTGGAAAGCATCTTCCGCCGGGCATCCCTTTTGCCGGCATGGTAGGGAGAAGAGGAGATGTTGACGATCAGCGCCGCCCCGCCCTGGAGGCACTGGGCTCGGGTGGGGTCCCCGGGATACCAGATGTCCTCGCAGATGTTGACCCCGATAACCGTACCCATCAGCTCGAAAACCAGAAAATCCCGTCCGCCCCGGAAATAGCGATTTTCATCGAAGACCCCGTAGTTGGGCAGGTATATCTTATGGTACACGCCGGCCAGTTTTCCATCCTCCATCACGCCCGCGGCATTGTAAATATCATCCTGCAGGTCGGCGAATCCCACGACGGCGGCGATCCCCCGGGAGGAACGGGCGACTTTTTGCAAAGCCCGCAGGTTGTCCCGCACAAAGGCAGGGTTCATCAGCAGGTCTTCGGGGGGGTAACCGGGGAGGGACAGCTCCGGAAACGCAACCAGGTCAGCCCCCATCTCCCGGGCCCGGTCCATCGTATCGATGATCTTGCGGGTATTGCCCTCCAGGTCCCCCACGGTGACATTGATTTGACCGAGAGCCAAACGGAAAGGGTGTTTCATCCGCGAAACCCTCTAACCGGACCGGCCAGACGTCCGGTGGATTATTCTTCCTCTACAATGGCCACGTCTTTCCTGATCCTATATCTTTCGATCTTGGAGCGCAAGGTGTTCCGGCTGATTCCCAGGAGGACCGACGCCTGGACCTGGTTTCCCTTGGTTTCCTGCAAGGCCTTCTTGATCAGGATCCTTTCCAGCTCCGACATGAGGTCGGCCCCCGGGGTTCTGCGGGACAGCTCCAGCAGTTCCTTGAAGACCGGGGCCATCAGCTTCTGGAGTCGTTCTTCCCAATCCAGATGTTCGGCCGGCCCCATCCCGGTATCCAGCCCTTCCAGGAGAAAATCCTCCGCCAGGAGGGTATGGCCTTTGGCCATGACCAGCGCCCGCTTGACGGTGTTTTCCAGCTCCCTCACGTTTCCCGGCCAGGGATACCGCATCAGCTTCTCCAGGGCCCGGGTAGCGATGTCCCCCACCTCCCGGTTGATGTCCCCGCGAAAGCGGTGGAGAAAGTAGCGCACCAGCTCGGGAATGTCCTCCTTCCGATCCCGCAGGGGGGGCAGGTGGATCGTCACCACTTTGAGGCGATAGTAAAGGTCCTGCCGGAAGGACCCTTCCCGGATGGCTTTTTCCAAGTCCTTGTTGGTGGCGACGATCACCCGCACATCCACGCTAATCCGTTCCGTTCCCCCCAAGCGTTCAAACTGACGGTCCTGCAGCACCCGAAGGACCTTGGCCTGGGTGGCCGGGGTCATGTCCCCGATTTCATCCAGGAAGAGAGTTCCCCCGTGACATTGTTCGAATTTGCCGATGCGCCGGGTCAAGGCCCCGGTGAAGGCCCCTTTTTCATGCCCGAAAAGCTCGCTCTCCAGAAGGGTCTCGGGAATGGCCGCGCAATTCACCGGGAGGAAGGCCTTATCCCCGCGCCGGCTGTGATGATAAATGGCCCGGGCCACCATCTCCTTTCCCGTGCCGCTCTCTCCCCGCAGGAGGACGGTGACTTCCGCAGGGGCCACCTGCCCGATCATCTTGTAGACCTGCTGCATGGCCGCGGAGGACCCGACCAGGGTCTCCTCTGCCGCCCCGCCCTTCTCCCGGTCGGGCAGGGAGACGATCTTCTTCATCATCCGGGAAACTTCCAGGGCCCGCTCCACGAGGCCTCTCATCTGGGGAATGTCGAAAGGCTTGAGGATATAATCGAAGGCCCCGTACTTCATCGCCTCGATGGCCGTCTCCGTGGTCCCGAAGGCGGTCATCAGGATTACCAGGGCCTTGGGGTCTTTTTCCTTGATCTCATGCAAGACCTCCAGCCCGCTTTTCCCGGGCATTTTGATATCCATCACCACTACGTCCGGCCGGTCCTGTTCGAATCGCTCCAAAGCCTCGGGGCCGTTCTTGGCCAGGAAGAGCTGCAAGCCCTGCGCTTCCAGCATGCGATTCAGGGAGTAGCGCATGCTCGGGTCATCATCGACGATCAAAATACGTTCCATGTTTCCTCGGGTTTCGATTTAAGAGATCGATACTGGAAGCTTGATCCTGGATCTTGCCTAACGGATGATTTTGCCGCCAAGGGGTCCGAACCAATATCCGATATCCAGAATCCAATATCCGGTATCTTCCTTATTCTTTTCTTCAATGGATCGGCAGGATCACGGTAAAGGTCGTTCCTTGCCCGGGGGAGCTGTGCACGCGAACCTCGCCCCCGTGCTCCTCCACAATTCGCTGGGCGATGGGCAGGCCCAGGCCGATTCCTTCCTCCTTGGTGGAAAAGAAGGGTTCGAAAATTTTTTTCCGGATGTCTTCCGCGATCCCCGGGCCGGTGTCTTGAATGGCGATTTCGGCCACCTCCCTGCCCCCGTCTTCAGACGGCGCGGCCTTGCGCCGCAGGGCCACGTTCAGATTCCCTCCCCGCTCCATGGCCTGGATGGCATTCAGCAACAGATTGAGGAAGACCTGTTTCATCTGCTCCCGGTCCATGGGAACGGGAGGGATATCCGATGCATAGCTGCGGCCCAGGGATATTTTCTGGGCTTCCATTTCATAAACTAAGAGGGCGAGGGTTTCTTCCAGGATGGTACGCACATCCATGGGTTCCAGGGAGGGCGGGCGGGGCCGGGCGAAATCCAAGAACTGCCTGATGATCTTGTTCACCCGTTCGATCTCCGCTTCAATGACCGCCAGGTCCTTCTCCCTCGAAGCATCGGTCGCTCGTTCATCCGCGAGCGAGTGGATCAAAATCTTGATGCTGGTCAGGGGATTGCGGATCTCGTGGGCGATCCCGGCGGAAAGCTTCCCCAGGGCGGCCAGTTTTTCCGACTGGAAGAGCTGCCGCTGGGTCTCCTCCAGGCGAGCGGAGGCTTTGCGAACCCGGCCTTCCAACTGGCTGCTGAAATCCTTCAGCTCCTCGTACATCAAGGCATTCTCCAGGGCCAGAGCCGCCTGGTTGGCGAAGATCATGAGGGACTGGACCTTCTTTTCAGTGATCACCGCCTGGGTGATCAAATTGTCGGCCGATATTCCCCCCAATACCCGGTCCCGTGAAAGAAGGGGGGCCACGGCAAAGGATTTTACGTCCAGAAAGCTGATCAATCCCGGGTTGACCCGGGGGTCATGCCCGGCATCCTCCACGATGAACGGCCGACGCTCCATCATGGCCCGGGAGACCATGTTGTCCTCCCGGTCGTAGGGAAGGGTCAGATTCTGGATCTTCTCCTTTTCCACCCCTACCGCAACTTTGCAGATCAGGTGCTTTTTTTCTTCGTCCAGGAGGTAGAGCCTGACCCGGTCGAACCCGATCCCCTTGGCCACTCCCTGGAGGATCAGTTCCAGGGTCTCCTCCAGGTTGAGGGTATGCATGGACTGGCCGATGTCATGCAGGAGGGTAAGCTCCCTCACTCTTTCCAGCTCTTCCAGGATTTGCTCCTGCTTCTTCTGGAATTCATCGAAAACCGGGTAGGAGGTCATGGAATGCTGGCCGAAATCCAGTCCCCTTACCTCTTCTTCGGGAGACACCCGGAGTCCGAGGGTCCGATCCAGCATTTTGAAAAAAAACCAGGAAAGGGGGAAGGCCCACAAAAAAACCGAAAGTACCGCCAGGGCTTGGACCCCCAGAAGCTGGAAGCTCCCGCCGAAAAATAGCCCGTTGACCGAATAGCCCAGGCTATTCTGGACGTATTGATCCTGGGCAAACAGGCCCACGGCCAAAGTGCCCCAAATTCCGTTCACTCCGTGGACAGAGATGGCCCCCACCGGGTCGTCGATACGCCCGTTCTCGAAAGCGCTGAGGGAAAAATAAAGAATCAGGCCGGCCGCGCCTCCGATCGCCGCGGCGCTGAAGGGGCTCACCACGGCCACCCCGCCGGTACAGGACACCAGGCCGGAAAGAATCCCATTCAGCGTCATCCCCACATCCGGCTTTCCCCGCACAAGCCAGGTAACGGCCATGGTGCTGAGCGCCCCGCTGGCTCCTGCCAGGATCGTATTCACCGCGATGAGGGCAATACTGGGGTTGGTCGCGGAAAGGGTATTGCCCGTGTTGAAGCCGAACCATCCGAACCAGAGGATGAAAACCCCCAGGGCCACCAGGGGGATGTTATGCCCGGGGATGAGGTTTGCCGATCCATCCCGGTTGTACCTCCCCAGCCTGGGCCCCAGAACCAGGACCCCGGCCAAGGAAACCCAGCCGCCGATTGAATGAACGACGGTGGAACCGGAAAAATCGATCATTCCCAGACGGGCCAGCCAGCCCCCTCCCCAAATCCAGTGGCCGGCCACCGGGTAGATGAGCGTGCTGATCAACAGGCTGTAGAATAGATAGCCGATAAACTTGGCCCTTTCGCTCATAGCCCCGGAGACGATGGTGGCCGCGGTGGCGGCAAAAACCACCTGGAACATGAGGTTGGCGAATTTCCAGTTGTCCACCTTGCCCGCCGAAGTGATGTGGCTCAGGAAGAAATCGCTGGTCCCCAAAAGCCCGGCGGCGCTGGCCCCGAACATGAGCCCGTAGCCGACCAGGAAAAAGCCGATGGACCCCAGGGCGAAGTCGATCATATTCTTCATGACCACGTTGCCGGCATTTTTAGCCCGGGTGAAGCCCACCTCCACCAAGGTAAAGCCGGCCTGCATGAGGAAAATCAGGAAGGATGCTACCAGGGTCCAGATCATGTCGATGGAGGCCGCATGGTCCGAGAGGGTCTTGAGGGACTTCCCGGGGGCTTCTACCTCCGAGGCAAGAACTCCGCCGGAAATCCCCGCGGACCCCAGGAAAAAAAGGAGAAACAGAATTTGGCGGTTTGGGGGGTATTTCATCCTGCAAACTTTTCGCCCGAAGAAGGATTTTGTCCTTGGGCCGTGGTCTTTACTTTATTCCCAGGGGGTTTTTTCGATTAGCCGGAATCTTAGCACTTTTCCCGAATAAAAAAAAAGGGGAAAGCCCGCAGGACCTTCCCCTTTCCGCTGCCCGGTCGGCGTTGACTGGTCAGGAGGGTCGCATCATGGACCCGCGTTCCTCCTGCCAAAGGTCAATCAGGCCAGGACGATTTCTTTTTCTTTGAAGATGGGGACCTTCTTTTTTTGATGGGCTCGTCCGTTGCCGCCCCCCACGGACTGCCCCAGGATTTTGGCCGCCTCCCTTTTGTCCACATCCATCACGTATGAAATCCCCGAAACATCCGAGGCTTCCCGGGTAAGGGAGCACAAATCTTCCCGGGATATATATTTCAAGGCAAATTTCCTCGCCCCGGCCATGAGCTGCTGCAGGCCGGCGTTGAGACGGTCGAAGTAGGTGATCATCCCGATGGCCCCGGTGGGGATCTTTTCGAACTCTTTGCCATATTTCGCCTTCAACTGAGAGGCAAGGACAAAAATATGCTCCACATCGGTCCCGAATTTTCCGATTTCCGGGGGGACCTTGCCCTTCTTGATCATCTCCCCGACGGTCCCCCCGACCATGGCCGCGGTCATGGAGGCCCGGCCCAGGCAGATGGCCTTGATGTAAGGGGCTCCCAAAGCAAAGGCCTTGAAGATATGGTCTTCCAGCGAAAGGCCCCCGGCCATGGCGCAGCAGGGGATGTAGGCCTTCTGTTTCTCTAATTGCTTCAGGTATTGATAGAGGAGGCTTTCCAGGTATACCGTGGGAATGCCCCATTCGTTCATCATCCTCCAGGGGCTCATTCCCGTCCCCCCGCCCGCTCCGTCCACGGTAAGAAGGTCGATTTTGGCATCGGAGGCGTATTTCACCGCCCGCGCCAGGTCCACCGGCCGGTAGGCCCCGGTTTTCAAGGAGATGTGCTTGACCCCCATTTTGCGAAGGTGTTTGATCTCCTTATGGAAATCGTCTTCATCCACCATCCCCAGGCGGGAGTGCCGTTCGAACTCCTTGAAGTCCCCCTGCTGGAAGGCTTCCTGAATGACCGGGTCCTCCGGATCGGGCAGAACGATGTATCCCCTGCTCTTCAGCTCCAACGCCCGCTGCAGGGTCGGGAGTTTTACTTCCCCGCCGATATCCTTCGCTCCCTGGCCCCATTTCGGCTCGATGATCTCCACGCCCAGCTTTTCGACCACGTACTCCGGAACGCCGAGCCTTCCGTCTTCCACGTTGTGCTGGACCACGATTCCCCCGTACCCGTCGTACCACTTCTGGAAGGTCCGGACCCTTCGCTCCATTTCCGGGGATTTGACGACCCGGCCGTTCTTGAACTCCGCCTGAGGGTCCATTCCGCAAACATTTTCCCCTACCACGACCAAGGTGCCGGCGATGGCTGCGGCAATGGCCATGGGTTCCCAGTGGATGCGGGCGATGTCCGTCGAACCCAGGGCCCCCGTGAAGTAAGGGACCTTCATTTTTATTTTTTCCTTGGCTCCCACGGTGGTGGAAATATCGACCGCCGGGAAGGTGGCGCGATCGGAGTCCGCCGGAACGCCAAACGCTCCCACACAGGTACCTTGAATGTTGAAATGGGAAAAATCAACCGGGTAATCCTTTTCGGCCCCCGCGGTGATTTTGGAATAGGGCTGCGGGTAAAGAATTTCCCTTCCCCGCAGGGCCGACCGCCCCACTTCGCAGGGGCCCGGGCAGCCGTCCAGACAGGTCGCGCAAATCCCCGATTGGGGCGCTGCCGAGACTCGGTTCCGGCTCAAGGTGGCCGGGCTGGCATTGGGTCTGCTGTAAGACATGGCATGCTTCTCCTTTCTCTACCTATTTATTCCTTGGAGATATCAAAGGCCCCATAAAAAAAAGGCGCCCCTCTTCCTCTACCGGGACGCCTTTGTCTTCCCTGCTATCGATGCTCTTCTTCGAGCGGCTGTTTACCGATTGGTCCTTGAAACAGAAAAAGGCGTCCTTTACTGCTTGGGGACGCCTTTGTCAGCGGCAAGCACGGCACATCCTCGTGCCGCGCCCTCTTTAACCATCTTGCTCACTAACTAATCATAATGGGAATTTTTTGTCAAGCTTTTTTTTTTCAAATTAAAAAAGATGATCTCGTAAAAGGTCAAAAAAGCCCCCTCTCCATCGACGGAAGAGGGTGGGGGTGAGGGTGAAAGTCGAAGAGTTTCAAAAGGTTTCTATCCCCTTCCCCTTCATCCCCTCCCGCCGTGGGAGGGGAAATTCTACTTTTTAAGAGACCATCAAAAAAGGGTCTTCTTCCAATCGAGTGGGTAAAAAGGGAGAAAACGGCTCCATCGCCCAGGCCCAGGGGGGCATCC
>JACAEW010000309.1 GCA_013388675.1 Syntrophaceae bacterium
CTGGCGGTCTTCATCGTTCCGGCGGAAAAAACCCTGGAGCCGCTCCGGGAATGCGCCGAAAAAAAAGTCCCGGCGGCGGTCATCGCCTCCGGGGGATACGCGGAAGTGGACGAGCAGGGAGCCAGTCTCCAGGAAGAAATCCTGAAAGTGGCGCGGGCTTCGGGCATGAGGATCATCGGCCCCAACACCAGCGGCCTGACCAGCACGCCCGCCAGCCTGACGACCACCTTTTTCCCCCTAGGGAAGGTTAGACGGGGGCCGATCAGCTACATCGCCCAGACGGGGAACTTCGCCACCCACACCATGCGGTGGATCAACACGGCGGAGAACTTCGGCGTGGCCCGGGTTGCCGGATTGGGGAATAAAATCGACGTGGAGGATTCGGAGGTCCTGGAATACCTGGGGGAAGACCCGGAGACCAAGGCCGTTCTCATGTACGTGGAAGGGTTCCGCGAGCCCCGCCGCTTCCTGGAAGTCGCCCGGAGAGTGACCCGGAAAAAGCCGGTCGTGATTCTCAAGGGAGGCCGGACGAAGGCTGGGGCGGAGAGGGCCTTTTCCCACACCGCTTCCCTGGCCGGGAACGATTCGGTTCTGGACGGAGCGTTCCGGCAGGCGGGAATCGCACGGGTAAGACGATACGCCGACCTGATCAACGTGGCGAAGGCGATTGCCTTCCAGGCTTTGCCCCCGGGCCGTCGGGTGTCTTCGCTGGCCCCTTCGGGGGCCCTGGGGGTCGTGGTGGCGGACTGCTGTGAATTCGCGGGGCTGGAAATGGCCCGGCATTCCGACAAGAGCGTAAAAAGACTCAGGGAGATCAGCGCCCCCTGGGTTACCGTATCGAACCCGGTGGACATGTCGGCCATCACGCCCATCCTGGGCCCGGTGGAGGCTTATGGGAAGGTCATGGAAATTCTTCTGCAGGATGAAAGGGTGGACGCGATCGTTCCCATTCTCCTGGCATCCCCCCGGACTCCGGCGGAGGCCTACGGCTTCCTTCCCGATCTTTCCGCCAAATACCCCCACAAGCCGATCTATGCGAGCTTTACCGGGGACAAGCCTTCCTTCGACGCGGCCCGGGATTTTCTGGAAAAGCGTTCCATTCCCGTTTTCTTTCCCGTAGAAGATGTATTTGAGATTTTACCCATCCTTTGCCGCAGCAAGAAGTTTATGTCTTACTCCTCGCATATAGGATGAGGACTTTTCATCATCCTATTGTTGATCTTGTAAAAAAGAAAGTCCCCCTCACCCCGACCCTCTCCCGCCAGGGGAAGGGGGAAACACATTATGCATCCCTGACTCAGGGCTTTCGGGAGTTCAGAAATTCAACTCCTTCCGCCTGGACTAGCAGGTCCTCGGGCCATTTGGGAATCTCCTTTAAGACCTGCAACGCGGCTTTTAAGGCCTCTTTGTCCTTGGCCGCAATCAGCGCCCGAATCAGGGTGCGGAGGGCCTGCAAATCGTCCTCGCTATTCCAATCTCCCGGCGGGCGCCCTTTCAGCCAGCTTTGGAGAAGTTGGAGGGATTCCCCGTTTTTCCCCTGGATCCACGATAGCAGACCCAATTCCCTTTCCCACGCATTCTTCCGCTTTTCATCCATCCGTATCAGCTTTTGCGCCAGCCATGCCGGGCAGCTTGCATCGGGAGCGGAAAAGACGGCATATGTTTCGACCCAAAATCGCTTTTCTTCCTGGTACGCCGCGGCAAAATGCCCGATTCCCAGATGATTCGATTCAGTCAGCTTTTTGCACGATTGACCGGGAACCCCTTCCCGCCAACGGAGAGCGGTCAAATCGTCCGACAGCCGTTCCCAGGGTTGGCTTCGCACCAGGATCCGGGCGGCCAAAGAGGCGATCTTGTCATTCCGGGCCTTTTGAGCGGTCTTGCGAATGCTTTCCCACTCTTCGGCCGTCGGGGGGCGTTGCCCGATCAATTGCCCCCACCATAATCCCCGGCTCGGCCTCAAGAAAAATCGCGTATCCATTTTTTCCTGCAGTACCGAAAACTCCCGCCGGAAAAAAGGTTCCGGGGCTTTGAATTCGGCCAGCGGATGATCGAGGTAATTCATCGGTCCCCGGGGGAGCATTCGCTTGAAATCTTCGGAAGCCGCGATATGCAGCGAGGCGACGGTGGCAGGAGTACGGATTTCGAGATCGGCCAAATTCTTTTGGACGGCGGGATTTTCAAGTCGTCTTTTCACGACCTCCCAACGAGGACGGATCGGCTGATGGGAACCCAGGAGGATGAGATCATGTCCCATCATCTGAAAAACCTCGACGTAGGGAAACTCGCTGGAAATGGTTCGCATAAGGATGTAAACCACTTCGTCGGATATTTCATAGGCGGGAATCCATTGGGCCAGAATTCCCCCTCCTTTCAGGCGCGCGGAAACGAGCCTGTAATACTCTTTGGTAAAAAGATTTCCCACCCCGCTCTGCCAGGGATTGGTCGGCTCGGAAGCGATGACGTCGTATTTTCTGCCGTTCATCCGCAGGAAATGGAGGGCATCGTCCACGTACAGATGGACATTCGGCCGGCCCAGAACGTCCCCCAAGTGGGGGATGAAAGCCCGGGAAGCGGCCACGACTTCGGGGTGAAGTTCGACCACGTCCACCCGCTTGATTCCATAAACTTCCATGGCCGCGGCCGTGGAACCGCTGCCCAAGCCGATTACCAGTCCTTCTTCGGGGTTCGGATGGGCGAGCATGGGAAAATGGGCGGTCATCCGCTGGCTGAAATCGTCCCCCAGGCTGGCATCCACTTTTCCATTGATATTCATGCTCAGGCCCCCCATTCCTCCCTGGAATATGGCCACGGAGGTGGAATGCCCTTCATGCAGCTCTTTTAACACCAATTTTGAGTCTGCAAGGGTTTTCAAATACTGAGGCCAACTTTCCGCCTTTTTCGCCATCTGGGCCTGACTCTGCCGGTAAAGGCCCTGGTTGAGGACCGTTTGATTCCAGGGTGCGTAGGTAAAAAAATGGATTCCCGCAAGCCCAACCAGGACAGCCCCCAGGAGGCGGCGCTGCCGCTGGGAGAGGAACCAGACAATGGCGGCACCGATCAGGTATAGAAAGAAGAGAAGGCGAAAGGTGGTTTCGAGCCCCAACCAGGAGAGGAGGACCAACCCGCAAACGAGGGAGCCGATGATCGTCCCTATGGTGTTCACGGCATAGACCCGGCCCACCTCACGGCCTACCCGGTCCATGGCCCGGGAAGCCATGCGAATGGCCACGGGCAGGGCCATTCCCGAAAGCACGGTGGGAACGAACATGAAAAGGAAACACCCCATGTACACCACGCAGTGATAAGCGAGGTAGCTCCCGTGGCTGTTCCCAAACCACAGCCTCAAACGGGCGAACCAGTAGGGCATGCGGTCGTAGAACGGCAACCCCAGAAGAAGAATGGCGGCGGTGCAGGCGAAGACCCAAAAAAGAATGGGCGTTAATCGTCGATGGGCCAGTCGAGTGGCGACGATTGTCGATCCCAGGGCGATCCCGGATATGAAGGCCATGAGCATGAGGCTGAAGGAATAGGTACTCGAACCCAGGACCAATCCCCAGAATCGGACCCAGGCCACTTCAAGGGCCATGGTGATCCCACCCGAAAGACCCGCTACCCAAACTGCGGTCTTCACCTCCCGGGATGTATAGACGGCTGTATCCGGGTCTTCTTCCGTCTTTTCCTCTCCATCCAACTCCCTGGGTTTAAAAAGGCGGCTGAGGAGTACGGCCGTAAGCCCTAGAAGCACGTTAAACCCACCAACAAAAACCAGGGTCATGGCAAGGCCCCACTCGGCCACAAACCAGAAACCTGCCAGGTAGGTTCCCAACACTGCCCCTGCGCTGTTAGCCGCATACAGGAAACTGATGTTTTTGCGAAGGGAAGACCTCCGCCGCGTCAGGTAATTCGTCAGAATCGGCAGGGTCCCCCCCATGAGAATCGTGGGGGGAAGCAGGACGATCATGCAAAGAAGGAACCGGACCAAAGTTAGCCAGCCCACCTCGGGATACAGGGGGCGGCCCCAAGAAACATACAAATTGCCAAGGGCCCCAAACAACACCGGGAACATCACGGCGTACATGCCGATCCCTACTTCCAGCCACCCGTAAAACCGCATGCCGTGGAGGAAGCGGTCGGCGAACCGGCCGAAGAGATAGGCGCCCAGAGCAAGCCCTCCCATGAAGGTGGTCAACACCACCGTGTGGGCATAGGTGGAAACGCCGATGAATCCCACCAGGTAGCGGTCCCAGGCAACTTCATACACCAATCCGCATGCCCCGGATAGGATGAAGAAAGAAAAAATCAAAAGACCCGGCACCCGCCTCCCGCCGGAAATGGACTCATTTTCTCGATTGTCGATCATGGCCCTTCCTTCTCCCGTTTTGAATTCGGGCACTTTTTTAGGCGCTTAGCGCTCCATTCATACATAGATGTTTGTATGGTTGATTTTTCGTGTAGGGGCGGGTCGAGAACCGCCCCTATGTTGGCTTTGAGAGTTTAACTCTGAAATTTTAGAACTATCCCTTCCCTTCGTTGAAGGGGATGAAGGGGAGGGGGACGGTCTTTCGAATCACCCCCACACTGACCCTCCCCCATGAAAGGGGGAGGGGACCGAAAGGAAATTTTAGTATCTGTTTAGGCATCTGAAAAACGAGTTCAAAATTTGTCAGGAAACCCAGAAATCCCCCTTGCTCCCCCTTTTTCAAAGAAGGAAATTTGCTTTTATTCATCGGAGTCATTCAAAAAAGCTCTCCTCCCTTTGAAAAAGGGAGGGCGGGAGGGATTTTGGGGAAAGCCTTTTTAAATAGCTAAACAGTCACCAAATTTCTTTGGCTCGTTGATTTTTGCTAATCTTTCACGAAAAAAGCCTCTATCGTCGCTCCCCGTTTAAGAACCGATTCAGCGACCGATAGAAGGACAGATGGTAGCAACAAAGCCGCTGTTACCAGGCAGGTCTTACCCCGATGGGCCAAGGAAAGCCGGCGATTTCGGGTTGAGGATCCATCCTTGATCATGGTATAGAGCGAATCAACCGAATTTCCCATGCAATTTAAAGAACTCTGGAGCCACCCGTAAGGGTTCTGCTCCCAGGAGAAATGGCTCAGTTTCAGAAGCCGGAAGCCATGAGCAGCCATAATTTTCTCCAGCGCCCGGGGCGAAAAAAGGAAAAGATGGCGCGGTGCGTCCAGGTGAAACCATTTATTGCCGAAAACCGTCGCCTGCCAGCTTTCCATGTTAGGGGTTGAAACGGCCATGACCCCTCCGCTCCGCAAAAGGCGACGAACCTGCCCCATGACCGCGGCTGGGTCGGGAAGATGCTCCAGCACCTGCCAAAAAGTGATCAGGTCGAATGAAGCGGCGGGATATGCATCGGTTGGAATTTCCCCCACGGAAACGGAAAGCCCCGCCCGTCTCGCCCGGGCCGCGCTCCGGGGGGATAGCTCGGTCCCATATCCCTCCCAACCGTGTTCCTGCATCGACTGCAAAAAGGTTCCCTGGCCACACCCCACGTCAAGAATCCTTCCTGGTTTCGCAAAAAACCGGCTTGTCCGATGAGCCCTTGCTTGGGCAAAAAGACGACGCAGCGTTTCGATTCCCGGGCGGAATTTGCGTTCTTCTCCTCCGTAGTAATCTTCGTCATAGAAACTTTGCAGCTCCGCCGGTTTCAGCCCCGGACTCAGAAAGACCGATCCGCAGCCGGAACAACGCACGTAGTAAAATTGGAATTTTCCCAAGGGGGCTTTCAGAAAAGAATCAACCCCAGCCTTGGGGCCGCAGACCGGGCAATTCGCCTCTTCCATTTGTTTTCAGATTTGCTCGGGTGCCGCTAACAGTCGCTTGCCGGTAGATGAAAAAATGCAAGAACGATGCCACCCAAGCTTACTCAGTCGGTATTGAAAGGAGGTTTGAAGAACCCCCAGGCCGTATTGGATGGCCCTGGAAAAATTTATGGAAGACGATTCCGCGGTGTAACGGGTAGGACAGGTGACCTCGCCGATGCGGAACCCGAAATAGATGGCCTGGGCCAGCATCTGGTTGTCGAAAACGAAATCATTTGAGTTTTCTTCCAAGGGCAAGGTCTCCAGGACCCTTCGTGAAAAGGCCCGGTACCCGGTATGGTATTCCGACAGCTTCTGACTGAGCAGGATATTTTGAAAGGCGGTGAGAAAACGATTGGCCACGTACTTATACCGGGGCATGCCTCCTTCCAGGGCTCCGGTTCCCAAAATGCGAGACCCCAGGACCACGTCAAAAAGCCCCGAGGCGATGAGCCAGCCCATGGCCGGCACCAGCTCCGGGGCGTACTGATAATCGGGGTGAACCATGATGATAATATCCGCTTGGCGCTCCATGGCCGTGCGGTAGCATGATTTTTGGTTCGCCCCGTATCCCCGATTCCGGTCGTGGCAGATCACATGAAGGCCGAGGCTCCGGGCGATCTCCACGGTCCGGTCCTGGCTGCAGTCATCCACCAGGATAAAGTCATCGATGACCGTTTTGTCCAAGGCCAACCAGGTTTTTTCCAGCGTCCTTTCCGCATTATAAGCTGGAAAAACAACGGTTATTTTCTTCCCCTGGATCATGTGTGACTAATCCGCCTATCTTGGAATGACTGTTTGCTCGAAAATTGATTTGGGTTCCGGAGCAGAAAAAACCCGTTTTTATATTGCCCGACAATAGAAAAGGCACATTTCCTGCTCGCCAATTCCTGAAAATCCTCCCCCTTTAGCAAAGGGGGGCGGGGGGGATTTCTGAGCCAGGCTCTCCAAGAAAATCCCCCCTTTCCCCCCTTTTTCAAAGGGGGGTATTTTTGCATCATTTAGGTCAACTTATCAAGGCAATTCACTTTAAAGTCGCTTGCCTTTGAGCGGTCAGCCCCAAGAAATATCGGGTATCCGGGTCCTGCGGATTTACTTTGTAGGCCCGGGTGAAGTAGTACCGGGCCTCCGGGATTTTCCCCTCCTCGAGAAAGATCCTTCCCAGCAGGAGCAGGGCTGCATGAGCTTGGGGGTCATAATCGAGGCCTTGTTGTAAGTGGGATTTGGCTTTATCCAAAAGCCCCTTCTCTTTATGAATCAGGGCCAGGTTTAAGTACGGCTCGATGGAGCCCGGAGAGAGAGCGACGGCCTTTTCCAATTCCTCAATGGCCTTGTCCAGTGCGCCCTGCCGGAAATAAATGACCCCCAAATTGGCCCGGGCCGGAGCGTTCCGGGTGTCTTTTTCCAGGGCACTCCGCAGATATTTCTCGGCCTTTTCCAGGTCATCCCGATCCATGTAAATCATCCCTAAATTGTTGTACGTATCACCAAGTTCCGGGTCGATGCCCTTGGCCTGCACCAATAAAAACTCCGCTTTTTCCAGATCCTTCTTGCTCTTATGGACCAGGGCCAAACCGTTAAGCAATTGCGCGTCCTTGGGGTTCCATCGAAGTCCGGCTTGGTAATAAGAAATCGCCTTTTCCCTTTCTCCCCGTTGCGCATAAAGGGCCCCGATGAACCTGTAAGGGGTTGCCGATTCGGGGAACTTCTTGAGCGTTTCTTCCCAAAAGAGGATCGTGTCTTTCCAGATCTTGTTGCGTTCCATCGTCAATAGGGCATAGGGACCGGCCACCAAAAGGGAGCAAAGCAGAAGAATGGGAAGCTGGAGAGGTTTATTTTCCACCCGGCTAATCTTCCAGAGTCCCAAGGCAAGAAGATAAAAAAATCCGATAGCCGGCAGATACATATAGCGATCCGCGCGGAGTATAATCAGCGGAACAATATTCAACACCGGAAGGAGGGAAATGAAAAACCAGCCAAACCAAAAGAAAAAGAACCGGTCGGCTCGATAAGACCGCCAGGCCAAAAGGACCAGGAGAAAAATAGCGGCCATCGACAGCAGAACCTGGCGCTCCAAAACGGTCTGGGGGATGGGAATCCAATAGAGATGGTCAAGATGATAGGGTACGACCAGGTAGATGATGTATTCCACGAAAACTTTTGCCATGGCGAGGAAAGTTTTATAGGGCGACCCTCCGTGGTAACCGGCCAAATCCCCGCTTGCCCGGTAAACCCAGACGGCAAGGATTGAAAAAAAGAAGGCCAGGGCTAAAAAGGGTAGCTTATCCTTGACCATCTTCCATTTACGTTCCCGAAAAAAACAGAAATCATGAATAAAAAGAAGGCCGGGAAGAACCACCGCGGATACTTTTGCCATCAGGGCAAGGGAAAAAAGGAAGAGGCTGGCCGCGTAGAATCCTTTCTTTCGCAGGGGCCGGCTTTCTTCTTGGTAGTATAGATAGGAAAGAAAGGAGAGAAGCAGGAAGGCCATGGAAAGGACGTTTTTCCTTTCCGAAATCCAGGTGACGGATTCCACGTTTACCGGGTGTAGGCCGAAGAAAAGGGCGGTCAGGAAAGCAACCCAGAGGTGGGAAAATATTTTCTTCACCAGCAGGAAAACCAAGACGGCATTCAGTACATGAAGGAGAACATTATGAAGCCGGTATCCGAAAGGATTCAGGTTCCAAAGCTGGTAGTCGAAGGCATAGCTTAGGATCTGGAGGGGAAAATAATTATGGACGATGGGCTGGGAAAAGATATTTTTGATTCCAGTCCAGGAGAGATCGCGGATGTAGGGATTTGCTTGAATATAATAGGGATCATCAAAATTCAGGAAGGGGTAAGGGAGGCTCTCATGGTAAGCGCCCAGGATGACTAAGAATAGGACGAGGCCGATGGACCAGTTCTTAGGGATCCTTTCGGAGAAACTGCCCTGCTCCCCCACTTTGCGCCCCATTCTCCAAAACCCCAAATAAAAATGGATTTTCCTTCCGGAGGAAAAAAAGACGGCGCCGGATCATTTCCGGCACCGTCCCTAAAAGCCCGGTTGCAATCTCCTTATTCCATTACGGGCTGGTCAGCGTTCCACCCGGACCCGTGAGCGTCCACTGGCTATCCCCCGAGGTATGCTTGGCGGTCATGGTGTATCCTTTGGTATCCCCTGCCGTGATCGCAAATTTGACGTTGGCGGAGGGGATATATCCGAAGGTCTTCAAAAGGCCTTCTTCACCCGCGGTCGCATATTTCTGGTTATCCGTAAAAAACGCTTCCTGGGCCGTGGCCGCGTTTCTCAGGTCGGACTGGGATGCGGCGTTAAAACCCCTCTGCCGGTAAGCCGTGAACTGGGGGATGGCGATGGCCGCCAGGATGCCGATGATGGCGATGACGATCATCAGCTCGATCAACGTGAAACCTTTCTGTCCTCTCCGAAATTTCTTCAACATCTTTAATCCTCCTTGATTGAATTTTTCTGAATTTGAACTACTCGGCCTGCTATGTATTTGTTTATTGCCTCATTCCATCCTTCTTTGCCCTAAACTCACCTCCTTTGATCTGAATTCCGACCATTTTTTCTGAGGTGGGATATTGCAAAGAGTTTGCCATGGGTTAAATATCTGCGAATTATTTTTTTATTATTAATGATTCCCAATACTTGTATAAGAAATCCGGGGGTCCCAAATAAATCCATGCACAATTTTGTCCTTGAGCTGTAACAAAAAATGTCAATATTTAGGCGGTATCTGTTAATGACCGGGAAAATTTTTCCGCCGAATTAGGCCTGCAATGGTAAAAAAACGGAAAAGACCGAGCCCCCGCTTTTCTGGCTCTGAACCGTGATTTTTCCCCCATAGCTTTCCACAATGCTGTGGACGATGGAAAGGCCCAGACCCGTTCCTCTCTCCTTAGTAGTAAAGAAGGGATCGAAAATCTTGCCGATCTCCCCCTCTCCGATCCCCATCCCCGAATCGATGATCGACACCTCGCCGAAACTCCGGCTTCCCGGTAAAAGGGCCTGGGGGTCGCCTTTCCGCAATCTCACCTTTAATAATCCCCCCTCGGGCATCGCTTGAACCGCGTTGATGAGCAGGTTCCAGAAGACCTGCCGGACCTGGTTGGGGTTTCCCTGGATGTACAGGTCGTCTTCAAACTGGGTTTCCAGGCGGATGAGGACGTGGAAGTCCTCACTATGCCTGAGCATCTGCAGAATCTCTTCGATGAGCCGGTTCAGGTGGATTCTCTCCCTCCCGAAAGAGACGGGACGGGCAAAAAGCAGGAAATCGGCGATGAGCGAGTTGAGGCGGTGGACCTCCCTAAGAACAATCCCCATGAGCGCATGGTTCTGGGGCGAATTTCCCAATTCCTCCTTAAGGATTTCGATGGAGCCGCTGATGGATGCCAGGGGGTTGCGGATTTCGTGGGCTATGCCCGCCGCCATTTTCCCGATGGCCGCCAGGCGATCCGAGCGTTTGACATGCTCCTCCATCTCCCGCAGCCGGGTCAAGTCCTGGAAGATGAGGATGTTTCCCATTTCCCGGTCCTCGGAGTCCTTCAAAGGAGAGATGGAGAATCCCAATATGAGATGCGCTCCGTCCTTTCTTACGAAACGGGTTTCCCAGCGGAAAAAGCGGAGACGGTTTTCGCCCTCGCCGGGATTTCCCCCCACCGACCGGCTCCAGGCCAACAGCCCGGGGAAGAGGGAATCGATTCCTTCCTGGTAAACCTCTTCGAATTTGTAGCCGGTGATCTCCTCGGCCATCCGGTTGAAGGAGGTGATCCGCCCCTCGCCGTCCACGGTGATCAGTCCGCTGACCACGTTCTGGACGATGTGCTTGTAGAGACGCTCCAACTGGCGGTAGTCGATGATTCGCTTCTTGATCTCTTCCTCTTTCCGGCGCACCTGTTCCGCCAGGTAGGAACTGAGGAAGGCGACCAGATAGAAGGCGATGATGTTGACGGTGACCAGGTAAAGGACGTAGGTGCTTTGGTAACCGGGGGAATTCAGCTCGCGGCCCCCCGGGGGGAGAAGGACCCCGTAGTACTCCAGGTCCAGTAAAGTCCCGTAAAGAATGCTGCTCGCCGAGGCGACCCACAAGCCCCCTCGCCGGTAGAGAATCGTGCCGGCGCTGAAGATGGAAAAGAAGTACAACCAGAAAAAGATGGAGGCGATCCCCCCGGTGACGTAGATCAGGAGGGTAATGAAGAAGACGTCGCCCAAGATTTGGACGTAGGCGAAGGTTTTCAGCCTCTGAATCCGTCGCAGGAGAAGGGCGTAGACAAGCGTTAGAGCATAGGTGAAGCCGATGAGGAGATAGAACGGATGGGGGGAAACCTGGCGGAAGAAGGGACTGCCCTTCAGTTGAAAAATGACCGTGGCTCCCAGGAACAGGGTAACCAGGGCGACCCGGAACAACATGAGCCATTGGATTCTGAAGAAAAGGCTGTCTCGCCCTTCTTCTACGGCCTTCGGGGCTTTCATCCTTTTTTTATCGAGCCAACCCAATCGGCAACCCCTCTCTGAAATCCCCCCCAACCCCCCTTTGAATAAAGGGGGGCAGGGGGGATTTCTGGGAGGGTAGGGGTTTTAAGGAAAATCCTGGCTGATGGGCGCACCTTTGCCCATTGACGATTGATTCCCTGAAATTCATTTATCAAATACTTTTCGAACAAAGCCAAATTTTTAGAAGCTTTTTCGTTGAGGATACCGGACGGAAGACAGGATTATTCTTTCATCTCCTGGACAAAGTCCCTCAGGCCGTGTTTTTGGATCTTCCAGCGCATGGATCGGAAACTGAGTTGCAGGAGCTCCGCCGCCTTCTTAATCACCCCGTTGCTCATCTGGAGGGCCTGCTGGAGGACCTCTTTCTCCAGTTGGTTGAGCTCTTTTTCCAGGTCCATCCCTCCGGGGGTCAGGTGAACGGGGGGCAGCCCCTTCAGGACCGTCTCTTTTTTATGTTCGGACAGAAGCAGGCTTTCCGGCAGGATGATGTTGGACCCCTCCAGGGCCACGCTTCTTTCGATGATGTTTTCCAGCTCCCGCACGTTGCCCGGGAAGTTGTAGTTCATCAGCGTGTCCAGGACGTAGGAGGAGATGGACCGCACGTTCTTTCCCAATTCCTTGGAATACTTCTCCAGAAAATACTGGGCCAGAAGGGGAATATCCTCCCGCCTCTCCCGCAGGGGCGGCAGATGGAGGTGGACCACATTCAAACGGTAGAAGAGGTCCTCCCGGAACTTCCCCAGGATGACCTCCTGTTCCAGGTTCTTGTTGGTGGCCGAGATGATGCGGACATCCACGTTGATGGTCTGGGTCTCGCCCACCCGCATGAATTCCCGCTCCTGGATCACCCGGAGGAGTTTCACCTGGATGAGGGGCGAGAGGTCGCCGATTTCGTCCAGGAAGACGGTCCCTTCGTGGGCGATCTCGAAGAGGCCCTTCTTGTTGGCCACAGCCCCCGTAAAGGCGCCCTTCACATGGCCGAAGAGCTCGCTCTCCATGAGGTTTTCAGGAATGGCGCTGCAGTTGATGGTGACGAAGGGCTTCCCGCTCCGGGAGCTGTGATGGTGGATGGCCCTTGCCACCAGCTCCTTTCCCGTCCCGCTTTCCCCCGAGATGAGCACGTTGGTCCGGGTGGGGCCCACCTGCCGGACCAGGTGGTAGATCTGGACCATCTTCGCGCTGTGGCCCACAAGGTTGCAGAAAATCCCGGCGGGGGCCTCCGCCGGGGCCTGTCCCTCGGTCAATTCCAGGGCATTGTGGATGACCGATTTGATCTCCTCCAGCTTGAAGGGCTTGGTCAGGTAGTCGTAAGCCCCGGCCTTCATGGCGGCGATGGCGTCTTCCGGGGAAGCATAGGCCGTCACCATAATCACCGCCAGGGCGGGCCGCTGCTCCTTGATCTTGCGCAGCAGGTCCAGGCCGTCCATCTTGGGCATTTTGATGTCGGAAATAACCAGGTCGAAGGGCTCTGCCTGGAACCGGGCCCACGCCTCCTGGCCGTCCTCGGCGCAGACCACCCGATGCCCCTCTTTCTTCAGCAGGATTTCGAGGAACTGGCGCATGCTCAGTTCATCGTCGGCAACCAGGATTTTCCCCATCTCTCACCACCCCTGGAAAAGGAAACTCGCCCGTCTCTTTCTCCTCCTTTTTCCTTACCTATCCATCATTCGCTGCTGATCGCCAGAATCCGGTATTCCTTCACCCCGGAAGGCACGGTCACCTGAACGGTATCCCCGAGACGGTGTCCGATGAGCGCCTTGCCCACCGGCGAGTGGATGGAAATCCGGCCGGCGCGGATATCGGCCTCGTGGGCCCCCACGATTTGGTACTTCACCTGCCGGTCCGATTCCACCTCCCCCAGCAGGACCCTGCAACCGAAGACCACTTTGTCGGTGGCCAGGTCCCGTGTATCGATGACCTGGGCGCGGGCCAATCGGTCGTCCAGTTCCTTGATTCGGCTCTCCACGTAGTCCCGGCGCTCCTTGGCCACCCGGTAATCGGCATTGTCGCTGATGTCCCCGTGGGCCGCCGCCTCGTTCATGGCCTGCAGAACCTGGGGTCGTTCCACCCGTCTTAACCGGTCGAGTTCCTCCTGGAGTTTAGCGAATCCCTCCTTGGTCATGGGCAACTTTTCCAAGACTTTCTTTCCTCCTCTTCCTGAGTCCTCCGAAGGGGCGTATTGCCCTTCCCCCTAAATCCAGCCTACCGAAATCGTTCCTTCGATTCTTCCGAGCCCGCGGGGCCTTGGATGAAAAATCTTACTCCCTTCGGCCTCCGGATCCTTATTTTCTTACCGGATTAACTGGCCGAGCCGTTTCCAGCGGACCGTCGTATCCTTCCCGTCCCAGGACCAATAGATAATGAACGCCCGGCCCTTCACGTCCTCCAGGGGGACAAATCCCCAGAAGCGGCTGTCCAGGCTCCGGTCCCGGTTGTCCCCCAGGACGAAGAGCTTCCTCGGGGGGACGGTGACCGGACCGAAATTGTCCCGTTTCTGACTGTCTCCGGGAAGTAGGGTATCTTCTTTGTAAACCGCGTGGGGGTCGTTCGCTTCCATCCCGTTGATGTATAGTTTTTTGTTGACGATTCGAACGGTATCCCCTTCCACCGCGATCACCCGCTTGATAAAGTCTTTATCCGGCTCCAGCGGATAGGTGAAAACCACCACATCCCCCCGCTTGGGGTTCTCCCAGGCCCAGAAGGAAAGGGAAGTAAAAGGGACCTTGATCCCGTAAATGAATTTATTCACCAAGATATGGTCGCCGATCTCCAGCGTGGGCTCCATGGACCCGGAAGGGATTTTGAAGGCTTGGACCACGAAAGTGCGGATCACCAGGGCCAAGACAAGGGCCACCACGATCGCCTCGGCGTATTCGCGCAAAGTGGATTTCTTCTTGATTTTCAAGTTCTCCAGTGATTTGTCGGCTTTTCTCATCTTATCTTTTATCCTTGCGTTTTTTTCTGAAGGTTTTCCCCCCAGCCCTCTTGAAACTTTTCGCGAGGCCGGAGGGGAGCTATGGCGAATAAAAATCGGCAATGGCCCGGACCACCCGCCGCTGCTGGGCCAGGGTGAGCTCGGGGAAGATGGGCAAGGCCAGCACCTCCCTTGCCGCCCTTTCGGATTCCGGCAGGTCGCCGGGATGATATCCCAGGTGCCGGTAGCATTCCTGCAAGTGGAGGGGAATGGGGTAGTAGACCTCGGTTCCAATCTCTTCTTTTCGGAGGTGCTCCCGGAGGGCATCCCGATCCTTGACCCGGATCACGAACTGATTGTAGATATGGTAAAAACCCTTCTGTTCCCGGGGCAGGGAAACGAGGGAATCGCGTATCTTCGTTTCTCGAAAAAGGGCCCGGTAGCGATCCGCGTTCCTCCTTCTCCCCTCGGTCCATCGATGCAGGTATTTCCGCTTGACCCTCAGCACGGCGGCCTGCAGGGCATCCAGCCGGCTGTTGATCCCGATCAAATCGTGTTCGTATTTGCTTTTCGAACCGTGGACCCGCAGAAGACGCACCTTGCAGGCCAGGGTCTCGTCCCGGGTGATGACCATTCCGCCGTCCCCGAACCCTCCCAGGTTTTTGCTGGGAAAGAAGGAAAAGCACCCCAAATCCCCGGCGGCCCCGGCCATCCACTCCTCATTCTGCGCTGCGGCGAAACCGACTTTCTGGCGAGCCCCCAGGGCTTGGGCCGCATCTTCCACCACCCGTAGCCCGAACCGTCGGGACACCTCCATGAGGACCTTCATGTCCGTCATCTGGCCGAAAAGATGAACGGGCATGACCACCTTCGGTACCTTGGCCGCCCGGCGGTTTTTCCGCAGAAAATCCTCCAGCCGGTTGAGGTCCAGGTTATAGGTGACCGGGTCGATGTCGATGAAGACCGGAACGGCGCCCAGACGGGAGATCACCCCTCCGGTGGCAAAAAAGGTGAAAGGGACGGTGATCACCCGGTCACCGGGTTTGACTTTCAGGGCCATCAAGGAGAGAAGCAGGGCATCGGTGCCCGAGGCCACGCCGATGGCATGGGGGACTCCGCAATCCGCGGCGATTTCTCTCTCCAGCGCCTCCACCATGGGGCCCAGAATAAAGAATTGGCTTTCGAGGACTTTCTGAATCTCCCCGTTAATCTCCTCCCGGATTTTCCGGTATTGGGCTTTTAGGTCCAACAGGGGTACCTTCAAGCAGCGCCTCCATGAAAAAAGGATGATCCGACAAACCTGGGGAAAAGAAACACGGCCAATATTCAATCCCCTGATTTTTCCGTCCTTCTCCCTGTTCCGTTCCCGACCCGGGGGTCCGAGGAAAAAGAAAGCCAGGCGGCATCCTGGCTTTCTACCGGGACAGGGACATTTCCCTGGCCGTTTATCGCTGACTCTCCATGCTTACCCGGCAGACCCTTCCGAAATAATGGGCAGCAGCCAGGGTAAGGTAGAAAATCCCCATGGAATACAGAATCCAGCCCAGGTAAAGAAAATAGGCATTTATCAGAAGGAGGACCACGAAAAATATCAGGCTGGCCAGCCAGCCCACGAAATATTCCCTCTGGACCACCCAGATTCTCTCCACAATTCCGCTCCAGCGGAACGCCGCCCAAAAGGACTCCTCGTCCCGGCCGTAGAAGGCCAAGGCCATGGGCAGAAAGAAAAAGGCCACCAAACTGAACCCGACTCCCAGGATGAGAAAAAGAACTCCCAGGAAGGCGGCGATTCCCCCGCTATCCCAGAGAAACTTTCCCAGCCAGTAGAGGATGCCGGGAATGATCCAATAGCCCAGGGAGATGAGAAAAACAGAAAGGCCCCGGGTGAATAGATTTCCCCATTCCCCCCAGGGCGGAAGGGGGCTGCCTTCCGGCCCCCGGAGATGATTTCGGAAGACCATATAGGCATACCCCAGGGGAATCAGCATAACCAGGATCGAAAAAATCCAGCCCACCCAGGGGATGAATCCCAGAAGGTTTCCCAGGATGTACAGCACCGCACCGAAGGCCAGTTTGGCCCTCCACCCCTCGCCGGTGAAGGGATAGCGGAGCGCCTTTTCCAAATCCCCCATTTTCTGCCCCCTGTCGAATCGGTTATGCCGGGCCTTTCTTGGCCGATACCTTATTCAGAATCTGCCAAGTTTTCAAGAGTTCCAGAGCCCGGTCCAGCGGCGGGTCCTCGGAAGACTTGGACGCGTCTGAGGCCTCCGGGGCCTTGGCCGGTTCTTTGCCCTTTTCGGGGGCCGTCGGTTCTTTCTCCCCCTGGAGGTGATGCTCCAGGTCTTTTTCCCGTATGTACCGGGGGGCCGCTCCCCGTTTTCCTTCTTGGGCAACGTCCGCCACGGGAATGTCCGGGGCAATTCCCTGGGCCTGGATGGACCGGCCTTTGGGCGTGTAGTAGCGAGCCGTAGTCAGGCGAAGGGCCGAGCCGTCCTCGAGGGGAATGATCGTCTGGACCGATCCCTTGCCGAAGGTCTGGGTCCCCAGGATCACCGCCCGTCCCTGATCCTGGAGCGCTCCGGCTACGATCTCCGAGGCGCTGGCGCTTCCTCCGTTGACCAGCACGATCATGGGGTAGTCCTGAACTTTGTCTTTTTTCTGGACGAAGAACTTCATTTTCTGGCCTTCCACCCGTCCCTCGGTGTAAACGATCATGCCCGACTCCAAGAACAGGTCCGCCACCTTCACCGCTTGCTCCAGCAGGCCTCCCGGGTTGTTGCGCAGGTCCAGGATCAACCCCTTCAGGGGCTTTTCCTTGGTTTCGATTTTGTTCAGGGCATTTTCCAGGTCGGGGAAAGTCCTTTCGATGAACTGGGAAATCTTGATATACCCGTAGCCCGGTTCCAAGGTCTTGAAGCGAACGCTACGAATGGGGATGATGGCCCGGGTCAGGGTAATGTCCTTGGGCTCGGTGAACCCCTGGCGCATGAGGGTGATGGTCACCTGGGTCCCCTGGGGCCCGCGCATCAGTTTCACCGCCTCCAACAAGGTCATGTCCTTGGTCGACTTTCCGTCGATGCGCAGGATTAGGTCCCCGCTCTGGATCCCGGCCCGCGATGCGGGCGTATCCTCGATGGGCGCCACCACGGTCAAAACCTTGTCCCGGATGGTGATCTCGAATCCGATCCCCCCGAAGCTCCCCCGGGTCTCGGTCTGCATTTCCTTGTAAACGTCGGGGGACATGTAGTTGCTGTGGGGGTCCAGGGTCTCCAGCATGCCGTTGATGGCCCCGTTGATAAGGTTGTTCGCCTTCACGGGCTCCACGTAGTTGCGCTCCACGATGGCGAAGACATCCGCCAGGACCTTCAGCTTTCCGTAGGCCGATTCGATATCCGCCCCCACGCGCCGGGCATGGGTCAGGCCCATATAGATGCCCAGGAAAAAGAAGACCAAGGCGACTACCAGAAATCTTTTCTTGCTGAACCAACTGCTCATCGACGCTCCTTCCCGCCCGCCGGTCTCAGCGGGCGGATTTGCGCCCCGGGCGAATTTCCGGAAAATCCCCGGGACCTTTTTTCCTTTCTCTCCAGGGGGGAAACAACCCCCTGGGCCCGTCCTCGACTAA